>DATABM010000118.1:0-28510 GCA_036259555.1 Solirubrobacterales bacterium | reverse complement strand
CCCGGTCGCACCGGTCGGACCGGTCGTCCCTACGCCGGTCGGGCCGGTCGCGCCGGTCGGTCCCGTGGGGCCCGCAGGGCCGCTTGGACCGGTCGGGCCGGTCGGGCCTCCGGCAGGGCCGGCGGGTCCGGTTGGGCCGGTGACCCCGATGCCGGTCGCGCCCGTCGCGCCGGTGGCTCCAGTTGGGCCAGCCGGGCCAGCCGGGCCAGTTGGGCCAGCCGGGCCGGTGGCTCCAGCGCCGGTCGCGCCGGTGGCTCCGGCAGGGCCGGTCGCGCCGGTGGCTCCGGCAGGGCCGGCCGGACCAGTCGCACCACTGCCAGCCGGGCCGGTGGCTCCGGTCGGGCCGGTGGCGCCTTTCTGTCCAGCGGAGCCGGTGTCACCCTTCGGTCCTGGAGGGCCTTGAGGTCCCTGAGGGCCCTGCGGACCAACGGGTCCCTGGGGGCCCGGAGGTCCACCGCCTTTTCTCTGGATCAGCGATTCGACCTGTTTGCGCTGGGTGCTGGTGAGGCCGCTGTTTTTCTTCTTCGTTTTCGCCGAGGCGTCGGCTGAGACGTTGTCGGCAGACATGGCGGTGCCAGGCACCGCGAGGACAAGTGCCACAGCAGCCGCGGCAAGGCCGGCGGCTCTAAAGGCCTGTCGCAGGGCCCCAGGGCGCCTGCTTCGCATCGAGGACATCGTTCCCCCCTGTTGGATTTGGGTCTCAGTCCGGAACCCCGCCGGACTACGGGGTGAACCTTATCGGAACGTCAGCGTCTTCGCAAGAAACGCCAGGGGATCAGCCTGAAGCTGGATTCGAGAAGGCGCAGGAATCAATCCCATACCGGCGGGCCAGCTCCGCGGACGGCCGGAACACGGCTTCCAGCTGCGTGAAGCTCGAAATCGACCCACTCCGCTGCCGAGCCGATCCGATCTCCGCATCGAGGGCGTCCAAATACGCTTCGATCTGCTTCTCGTCGCCTTTGGGAGCGCCGAGTGCGCGGAGCTCTTCCTCCATCTTCCCGAAACTCGGCACGACCGCCCGGTCGATCCGCGCTTCCATTTTTTCGGCTTCGGATTTGAATTTAGGGGGAACTTCGTAGAAGCGAATGCCTTCCAGGCCTCGAGTGCAGATCGAGCCGGCTTTTTTGACGTAGGCCGCTTTTGAGAGCGAGGACGTGGCAAGGGGCTCCGAGCCGGACGTGTCATCGTCGCCCCCGCAGCCTGCGGCGAACATGGTGATGGCGAGCAGGCCAACGAGAAGCGCGGTCAGTCGTGCTGTCAAGGCTCCCTCTCCCTCGGTCGGACAGATACGGCAGTTTAATAGAAACGCGCTGATCGTTGCCCGCCGCACACCGGTAAGCTGCTTGACTTCAGAAACTGAAGCACCTATCATGCGAACAGACGTTTGAGTCTTACGAGGACCGCGCCGGCGGTCCTTTTTCGCGACTTTCGCCTCGCTGCCGCGTTGGACGGGTAGCGATCAATTCAACGTGACCATCTAGCGCAGAGGAATCGGTGGAGAAAAGATGCTGGTAGCTGAGCTGCAGGAGCTCGAGGAGGTCAAAGGGCTGATCCACCGCGGTCAGCAGCTGGGCGTGCTGACGTTCGGCGACATTGCGGCCGCGGTCTCGGAGGTCGATCTCGACGAGTCCGACGTCGAGGACCTCTACGGGCATATCGAGAAGCAGGGGATCGAGCTCGTCGAGGACATGGACCCGGCCCAGAAAGCGGCCGCGGACGCGATGCCCGCCGACACGGGCCGCAAAGGCCGGCGTCGCGCCAAACAGGCGCTGGATTTGAAACCGGACATGACGACGGACAGCCTGCAGCTGTTCCTCAAGGACATCGGCAAAGTTCGCCTGCTGACCGCTCAGGAGGAGGTCGAACTCGCTAAGCGGATCGAGCGCGGCGACCTCGACGCGAAGCAGAAAATGGTCGAGTCCAACCTGCGCCTGGTCGTCTCGATCGCCAAGAACTACCGCAACCAGGGCCTGCCCTTCCTCGACCTGATCCAGGAGGGGACTCTGGGCCTCGTCCGTGCCGCGGAGAAGTTCGACTACCGCAAGGGCTTCAAGTTCTCCACCTACGCGACCTGGTGGATCCGCCAAGCGATCGCCCGCGCGCTCGCCGACAAGGCGCGGACGATCCGCATCCCCGTCCACGTGGTCGAGAAGCTGAACAAGATCGGTCGCGCCGAGCGGAAGCTGGTCACCGAGCTCGGCCGCGAGCCGACGCCGGAGGAGATCGCCGACGTGACCGGGATCGACCCCGAGGAGGTCGACTCGATCAAGCGCTCCGCACAGGCTCCGGTCTCCCTCGAGAAGCCGGTGGGCGACGAGGAGGAGTCGGAGTTCGGCCAGTTCATCGCCGACGAGAAGGCCGAGTCCCCCTTCGATCGGGCCGCCGACCTACTCACCAAAGAGGCGTTGAAGGAGGCACTGGAGAACCTCTCCTATCGCGAGCGGCGCGTGCTGGAACTGCGCTACGGGCTGGGCGGCGAGCACCCGCGTACCCTCGACGAGGTCGGGCGCACCTTTAACGTCACTCGCGAGCGGATCCGCCAAATCGAGAATCAGAGCCTGAAGAAGCTGCAGCAGCTGGGCGAAGCGCAGAAGCTGCGCGAAGTGACCTGACCTTCGCGTTACCTAATCGGGCAGTCGATGCCGTTGGCGCGAGCGGCGGCCGTCGCTCGGTTGAATGCGTTGGTGACCTCGGAGTTGAGGTACTCGCCCTGCGCGGCGGAGCCGGCCATCTCCCCCAAACGCCGCAGAGCCGCCACGAACCTTTCGACTTGCGCCTCGTTCCCGGCCGGCGCACCGACGGCGCGGATGTCTTCACTGAGGCTGATCCACGAGGGAGCTAACACCTCTTCCAAGCTCCTCAAAAGGCGATCGCCTAGTTCCGTCTCGCGGGGGGTTTCTTTGCGGAGCTCGGCCAGCTCTCCGGCGCGCCCCTCAGCGCTGCGCTCACAGATTTCGTTGACCTCGCGCACGAATTGCCCTTTAGAGAGCGACGAGGTCGAGACCTCCGTGGAGTCATCTGCGGGGGCAGCGTCCGTGCCCTCGTCGCCACATCCAGCGAGGAGCGCCATGCCGGCAGCGCATATGACGAGCCATGTTCCCATTCGAGTGATCATCGTCCCCCCTTTGATTCTCTTCTGGTCGAATAGAAATTATAGTCAGCTTTCTTTTTGCATTTCTCCCCAACGAAGGGGTGCTGACCTCGCCATGAACCGTGGCATCCGTGGTTCGCAAACCCGGTGCACGGCCGCCTGGCCGGCGGCGAGCCCGTCTTCTCAGCCTATTTGCTCCGGGCAAAAAGGAGGGCCGGGGCGTGCCCGGCCCTCCCAACGCGTGTTTGCTACACGTGCCTGTTTCTACTGTCTTTAGGCTTTCGGATGGTGCCTGATGTAGAGGTCGAGCGGCGCTCCTTGTGCGGTTCTCGCACTCGCTCCGACTTCGCCGTGCATCTGAGCCGAGGAGGTGTGGCTCCCCTGACCGTCGAAGACGCAGAATCCGCTACGCGTTGCTGTGATGTTCGTAGCTTCGGCTGTAATCGTTAGGTCATGAGCGGCGGTTGGTGTTTTGACGTTGTTGTGCGCCGTTACTTTCGTGATTCCATTCTGCGGCGGCACGGTGATTGTGCACACCGAGCTTCCATGGGTGGAGCTGCTGTAGGCGTGAACCTGGATCCCCGGCACGCCTGCCGGGCATACAAGATCAACGTTTGAGGTCCATGTCGTGGGTTGCCCCGCAACTGTTTGGAATGTTGTAAAGGTGAGGTGGCAGCCATTGTTTGTGACTGTCGCAGGAAAACCTCCTGCTTCGCAGTTCTGCCCTGCCTGGCTAGGCCCGCCAAATGCGGTCGCTACTGTTAGTGATGTAGCTGTGCCGGTGGGCAGGCTGCCGTGAAATTCGTTAAGCGCACAGCTGGTGCTGTTTCCGAACGCTGTGAATTCGAGGCCAGTTGCCTGCCCCGCGTCCGTCGCTGTGACTAGCGAGGGAGTGAGCGTGGTTGTGTTGAGCTGCGAGACGATCTCGCCTTCTTCTTTGGCGGAAGCAGCCGCCGCCATGAACGCGCCCAGGGCCAGCATAGCGACCAGCGCCAGCCCGAGAGCCTTGAGATTGCGCAACATCTCTCTTCCTTTCGTAGGTTTCGATGCCCGGATTAGGGCGACGTCGTTTTACCGGTAGAAAGGCCGAGCAGTCAAGAACTACTTTTCAACCTCGCGATCGATCAGTTTTTCCCCGCACTTACCGCACGAGCATTCTGCGTGTGTGCACAATGACGTACGCAAGCGGCCGACGCCTCCAACTAGCTCGGCTCGAACCTAGGCTCAGGCAACGACTAAAGGAAGCGCCGCTTCTAGCCCCGGCCCGTGCGTTTGCCACACTGCGGCCGCACCGTCGGCCGCAGGCGTTGCTCGCCGCCGCTATGGGCCGTGAGTCGCAGGTCGGCGCGGTTCGTGCCGCGGCAGAGGTTCCTCGAGTTGACGATGAGGCCCTTTTTCCCGCCTTGCATTCGCACCACCACCTTGGAGATCGGAGCGTCGGGGATCGCCCCGAACGTTGCCCTAATACCTCCGCGAATCGAGTCGATGCGGGCGGCGGCCTCGATGTCGACGACGCCCTTGAGGTCGAAGACCAGGTCGGGAAGCTGGTTGTCAGAGCTACGGAGGTAGGCGTTGCCGCGCAGCGGCTCGTCGAGCAGCGGAGTATGAGCGACAACATGCCCGTAGATGGAGCCTTGGGGGCAAGCGTCGGCCGCCCACTGGACGCGAGTGCAGATAGTGCGGATGTGCGCCTGATCGAGGAAGGCCGAGCGAGGCAATTTTACGACGGTGCGGCGCAGATTGGCGTCGCCGGGCCGGGCGCGAAGAACGGCGCGCAGGGCCGGGTTGGCGCCGCGCCGGGTACCGCCGAGCAGGCGCAATCCGAGGCGCGGCTCGAAGGGAAGTGCGGCACAGTCCGCAGCCTGGAAAGGTGCCCTACGAACGACCGGAGCGAACCCCGAGATCGACGCGGTCACGGCCTGGCGGCGACAGCCAGTCGGGTTGAGGGTGAAGTGGGAGCGGTCGACGAAGACCTGTATGTCGCGTACCCGCAAGGGGATCCCGGCGAGAATGCGAGGAATCGGATCAGAGCGCGAGCCGTCCACCTTCACCTCGGCCGTGACCGGGTCAAGCGTTAGGGCCTGGCGCACGACCACGTTGCCGACGTCAAAGGGGCCGGCCACCGCGGGCGTGATCGCGACGACGCTGAGCGGCGCTCCGGCGAAGGGTCCAGCCAGGTAGACGGAACCCGGGACGTAGATCAGCTGTGAGCCGACGCCGGCGCCGGCCATCAGACGGCCGATTCGCGAGGCGGCCGGACAGGAGGGAACTGCGAGCTCCTGCTTGCCGGTCTTCACCTTGGCGCCGGCTATCTCAACCTCCGAGCAGCGAGCGACGCCGCGAAGGCTGGCGACCAGCCCCTGCGGCAGGGTTGCGTCGAAGCGAGTCAGCGCCTGATCGCCGTCGCGGCGAGTGAGCCTCATCGCAAAGGGACTGAAGGTGCCCGCCGCATTGTTCTCGGTCCCCGCCTCAAATTCCGGGTCGAACGGCTGCCCGCCACTTGGACAGGGTCCGCCGGCGACGCCGGAGTCGATCGTGAAGCTGAGCGTCTGGGTCAGTGGTTTGCTGGGATCGGCCCAGGGGACAAAGGTCGCTTTCCCTTCATGCGTCCCACAGGTCGGAGGGCTTATCAGGGGGCTGCGAGCGCCCTCGCGAAAGCGCAGGCGGAAATCGGAGAATGGCAACTGTGGTAGGGGATCGGTGCCCTGGCCGCCGAAGGTCGTGACGAGCTGCCCGGTGCCGGGATCGGGCTCGACCTCTCCCGCCAGGGTTATACCGATGCCGAGCTGCGACGACTTCACGGTCATGTATACGGCGAGCAGGGAGCCAAAGGGGTTATCGAACGGCTCGGCGAGGAAGAGCTCGCCCTCGAGGATTTCCCCCTCCAGCAGCGGGGTTTCGACTTCGACGCTGCCTATTTTCGCTGCCTGAGGGCAGCCCTCGCCCGGCCCGGAGGCCGCCGTCTCCGCATCGACCTGCGTCTCGCTACACGCCTCAACGCCCTCCGCCAGCGCAGGATTGGCAGTCACCCCCTCTGGCAGCGTCACAATCGCTTCCTTGATGTCGGAGTCGGCGCGACCGGTGGGGCTGGTCAGCTGGGGGTCGTCAACTTCGAGATTTACCTCGAGGCCGGTGGCGGACTCGGCCGACCTCGAGGTCGGCCGCACATCGATTCGGGGATTGAAGCCGAGCGCCGCGCAGCCGCCGAAGCCCGCAGGCACGCCGAGCTGGTTCGTCGTGACCGAGAAGCCGGAATCGACGCTCGGTGGGGTGTTCCAGGACTTGACTTCGTAGAAGCTTGGCAGTGGGCCCTCACAGGAGCGCGGGGCGGTGATGAAGGGCTCGACGTCAATGTCAACCGACCCTCCGCGCTCGGCGTCGTGCGCGGAACTGGCGGGGTTGCCCCAGATGGTGAAGCGCGACGCGAAGAACGGAACGGTCTGAGGGATGCCGCGGCCACGGGCGACCACGTTGTAGGGGTACTCTTCCCGCACACCAATCTCAACCGTGATCGGCACGCTGAGTGCCCAGAACCCCAACTTGGCGGGTGCCCCGGGCGGCGCGGGCAAGTTATAGACAGGGAACGTCTGCGGCTCCTCGGCGAGGCTGCCGAGCTGCAGTTCGGTCTGGCCGACCACACTGGTCAGTGGGCATTCTCCACCATTGAGACCGTTCTCACGGAAGAGGAACTTGACCGACGGGCAGGTCGGCACCGCGCTCGGGTTGCCCACCATGCCGGGCACCTGGTCAAAGGTGAAGTCGCGCATCATCTCGTCGGGCTTTTCGCCGGCGACGTTGACGGAGAACTCCGTCTCAAGCGCAAAGGGATGGGCACCGGCTTCACCGAGTGCCGGAGCGCCATTCTCGTCGAGGAACGAGACGCTGTAATCCTGGAGGCCGAAGGCCGCATGGGCCGGTGCGGCGCCAGCAAGGCAGAGCATGAAGGCCACGGCCACGATCGTCGCCAGCTTTTTCATCGTCCGGTCCCCCTGCTCGAGTTGGTCGCTCGCGCTTTGGCCAGGCAGCTCCTGCTCTTCCGGGTAGCGCGCCGAGCGCGCTTGCGAGCTCCGGCAGCGCGCTTCGTTCCTTGGAGCCGCTTGGCAACAGCACGCAGGCGCTTGGCTCGCGTGGACACGAACCGGCAGCTCGGTCCCGGCGTGGGCACCGTCTCAGACCCTTCGAAGGCCGAGCTTGACGGCGTTGGGAAGCTCGGGGTCCTGGCCGGCGCCTGGCAGGCGTCGCCTTCACAGGCCGCGGCACCAGGCGGTGGTGGCGCGAAGCCGCCGTTGATCCGCGCGTCGTAGATGTCCAGGAGGTCTGGGTCCTGGGCGAGCAAGCTCTGGTCGGTACGGAAGAAGACGTCGCTGCCAGAAGGCGTCGCTTCGAGGAAGTCGGCGTCGCCGTCAGCCTTTCCAGTGGTAATCAATGCGAGACAGCCACCATTTTGGGGGAAGTAGAGGGGGCCGGGATTCGAGTTGTCGCTGTCGCACTCGCCTTTGCCCAGGGCCTCCCACTGATACACGTCGCGGTTACTGTTCGTGTCGCGCGGTAGGAGCGCGTCGAAGCTTTCGAAGAAGAGGCGCTGGCCATCTTCGGAGAGTGCCCAGTCCACGCGAAAGAGACCCTCGTGACCGGGCAGTATCCCGGCGACGTTAGGCCACAGGCTAGGATTGCCGCGGCCAAGAATGCCATTTTTCGGGACGCCCTTTGGCCGGGCGCCACTCGGGTTACAGGAGGCGCAGTCGAGACGATCCTCCGTCATCGAATAGCGGAAAACCTGACTGTCGGCAGCGCCACTCTCGAGGTCAGTGTTGTCGCGGCCGGTAAGTGCCCCCCGTGAAGCGAACACCAAATACAGACCGGAGGGGCTGACGCGCGAGGCGCGGCGCGAGTGGACCCGATTCGCGGTTAGGTTCAGATCTCCGCTGGCCAGGGTGGCGATGAAGGTGAACGTCGGTCCCGCTTCGCCCCTCTCGTAGAGGTAAAGGTTGTCACGGCCGGCCTGCGGAGCGCCACGCGCCGGGTTCGGGCTTGGATCAAGCGTCCCATTGGTGGACACAAAGTAGGCGCGCTCGAGATCGTCGCTTGCCCCGATGAGCCCGCGGAATCCCGATGCAATCGTGCTCATCGTTTCGCTCGCCAAGTCGAAACGCCGCAGGCTGCCATTGCTCATCGAGAACAGCACGGCCGAGCCGTCAGCGGCGGCCTGCTCGAAGGTGGCGCGCTGGCCAAAATTGGTGGGGGACACCGGCACCGTCTCTTCGCCGCCGATGCGGGCGTAAATCACCGCCGTGATGACATCAGAACCGCTCAGCGTCTCACCAGTCCAATAAATCGTCTCGCCATCGGCCGAGACGGCGTGCCGCGCGTTGCCAACCTCATAGGTGTCGGCGTTGCCCAACCTGTTGCGGAGGGAGCTCGCCGTCCCGTTCGGCAGGACGCTGACCAAGCGAACTTTCCCCGAGCCGCCATCATCGTAGAGCTCGTAGAGCTGGCGGTTGCTGCCAAGACCAGGGGTCCCCGGATTCGGTGGCGGGCCTTCACCTACTGGCAGGGCGTCGTTGGCACTGTAGACCGCGTGCGCTCCGTCAGCAGAAGCTCCCACCAAGAACGGATTGAACCTCGAGTTATCGAAGGGATCGCCTCCAGGCGCGTTGGGCGGAGTGCCTCGAATCAACGACGTGAATGAGTTGCCTCCCGACGTGCAGATGTCGCGCCGATAAAGGTTCATGTAGTCGGGGATACCTGGGAATGGTTCCTCTCCCAGCGGCGGGTTGCCGTCCCAGAACATCCAGGCAGTACAGAGGTCGTCACCGAAGCCGATGAACTGGTTCTCAAGGAAAGCGGCGGCGCCCCCCGCGATGTTTTCCCTCCGCCCCGGAGTGATGTTCTCGCTAGTCCAACCTACGCCGCCACGGTGAGCCATGTATTGAGAGACGAAGGGGTTGCCCGCTCCGCCGCCGAAGGAGACACCGGCGGAGTAGGTGAACTTGTTGCCGTCGGGCCTCGCCTGTGGATAGAACTGCTCGATCGTCGAAATGTTGAATGGCGAGCGGATGTCCCCGCCATTTTTGTCCACCGGGCTGACCATCTCATAGGCCCGACAATCGGGTAGAAGCGCGCTGAGGCCGCCGCGACGGTCCTGATTGGCGCAGGCGGTGCTCGGTGGCGGGTTGGCCGGGAACGTGACAAAAGAGCCATCGTCGCCGAAGGTCGGCCCGCCACCCGAGCTGCTTGCCACGAAGCGGAAGCGGTAAGCCGTTTCTGGTGAGAGGCCGTTGAGGCCAGCGGTGGCAAGGACTGGGCTATTTCGAATTTCGGAGGTCAACGTAACTCCGGGGAAGAGCTCACGCTCCACGCAGGGGCCGCTCCAGCCTCCCTGGAGGCAAGCCTCAGTGCCGTACTCGACGTAGTAAATCGTGTCCTCGCGGAAGCGAGGGTTGATCTGGGCGCCGACGGTGGCATCGACGACGCCCACCGACCGAGCGTGCTGGTCGGCGATCTCAGGAGCAAGCGGAGGCCGCGGACAGAGGTTGAGGTCAGGGGGATTGGAGTAAGCCCGGACGAAACCTGCACCGAAGGTGAACGGCGGGCCGAAGTCGGCGTGGTAAACCGCAACGCCCTCGATGCCGCAGGCCGTGCTCACTGCAATCCCGGTGGACGCGGCGCTCAGCCCCTCGCCGAAAGCCTCGATCTGATTGCCGGTCGCGCTGAAGCGACGGATCCGAGTGGTCGCTTCAGCGAATTGGCTGTCGAAGACGTAGACCTCGCCGTTCGAAGCCACGGCGATCGCCCTAGGGTGATTGACGGGGAAGGTCAGCACCGGATTGCCGGTCGCTGGATCGACTTTGTACACGTCTGGTTTTGATTCGACTTCCTGAGGAAAGACTGGGCTTTTTTGGTAGGAGAGGTAGAGGAAGCCGCCCCCGTCAACCGCGAGCTGCTGCACGGTCTCCCCGGGTACCGCTATCTCGCCTTGGTACATCCCAGCCGTGTCGAAGCGCTGTACCCGATTAACGTCACCAACGTAAACTTTGTCATCGGAGCTGATCGCCATCAGCGGGCCCATGGTGGCTCCGCTGAATTCGCCCGGCCCGGTGCCTTCGTCCCCTGGCTGGCATACATCTCCGTCGGCCGGCACACAAACCTCGGCGCCGGACGTGCCGCCATCGTTAGGCCCACTAGCGACGACGTCGCCACCCCACATGCGCAGGAACTCACCGGTCGGGCTGAACTTTTGGACACGCCGCGGTGAATGAGTTTCAGCAGCGTAGACATTGCCCGTCGAGTCGAGCGCAAGCCCCCTGGGAAAACCTTCGATCTGCCCAGTGCCAGTGCCGCCGATCCCGGATTTGCAGACGTCACCATTGGCAGGGACGCAGATCTCGAACTGGTCCTCGGGGGCGGTGACGTCGTCGCCCGGCCCGCTTTCGACCACGTCCCATCCCCAGGCGCGGAGGAAGCCGCCCCAGGCGTCGAACACCGCGATCCGATTCAGCGCCTGATCCGCGACGTAGATATGTCCCGTGTTGGGGTTGACGTCCATGCCGCGTGGGGCTCCTACTTCACCCGCTTCGGTCTGCCAGAGAACGGGAGGCGCAGCAGTGGCCGGGGCGGCGCAGGCAAATGCCGCCAAGACGGTCGTGACGCCGATGGACGCGATGCGACCTCGATGCTTCCGAGCCCTGCCCTTACCCCACGTTTCCACTACCTCTCCTCCCTACGTCCCCGGTCGCGGCAATGAGGCGCCACGTCCCCCTTTTGGCGGGCTCGTTCCCCCTGCACGAGCCTGG
Source organism: Solirubrobacterales bacterium (assembly GCA_036259555.1). Lineage (GTDB taxonomy): Bacteria > Actinomycetota > Thermoleophilia > Solirubrobacterales > 70-9 > VRUE01. The sequence goes on along the minus strand of DATABM010000118.1, from coordinate 17,626 downwards.
TCGCACTGTATCGGTAAGGCTTTGACCTTGTCAAGAAACGGTGCGGTCTCGCCGCGAGCTAACGGAATCGCGCCGCCGGCCGATACAGGCCCGGATGTTCGACATCGACTCAGCGCTGCGCACTCTCGTCGAGCGGGGAGGCTCGGACCTGCACGTGAAGGTCGGGGTGCCGCCGACCATCCGGCTCCACGGCGAGCTGACGCCGCTCGACGGCTACGAGTCACTGAGCCCAGAGGAAACCGATCGGGCCTTCCATGCGATTGCCGAGGTGCGCTCGCAGACCGAGTTCGAGGCGGCGGGCGAGGCCGACTTCTCCTACGCGATCCCGGGCCTCTCGCGCTTCCGGGTCAATACCTTCAAACAGCGTGGCTCGACCTCGATCGTCTGCCGAGCGATCCCCTTCGAAATTCGCTCCGTAGAGGAGTTGGGCCTGCCGCCCGTGGTCACCAAGCTGGCCGAAGAGCAGCGCGGAATCATCTTGGTCACCGGCACGACCGGCTCCGGCAAGAGCACGACCCTCGCCGCGATGATCGACCACATCAACCGGAACCGCTCGCATCACATCGTCACGCTCGAGGACCCGATCGAGTACCTGCACAAGGACAAACGCTCGATCGTCAACCAGCGCGAGGTCGGCTCCGATACCGAGAGCTTCGCCCGCGCAATGCGTCGCGTCCTGCGCCAGGACCCCGACGTGATCCTGATCGGCGAGATGCGGGACGAGGAGACCGTCCGCACCGCCCTCTCGGCGGCGGAGACCGGCCATCTCGTCCTCTCGACCGTCCATACCCTCGACGCGACCGAGACGATCAACCGGATCATCGACTTCTTCCCGCCGCACCTGCAGCATCAGGCGAGAGTGATGCTGGCGGCGACCCTGAAGGGGGCGATCGCGCAGCGGCTCGTGCCCGACATCACCGGGGAAGGGCGCGTGCCGGCTTCCGAGGTCCTGGTAGTGACCGGCCGCGTCCAGGATCTGATCCTCAACCCCAACGAGACCGGCAAGATCACCGAGGTGATCGCGGAGGGCGAGTACTACGGCATGCGAACCTTCGACCAATCCCTCCTCAGGTACGTCATGGAGGGCAAGGTGTCCGAGGAGGTGGCGCTCGACTACGCCTCCTCCCCGCACGACTTCAAGCTGATGCTCGCCGCTGGCGGCCAGCGGGCCAGCGGCATCGAGCAGCTCGCCGGCTAGTCCTTCCGCCCCTCTGCGAAGATCTCGAACTGGTTGTCGCGTGGCATGCGGGGCTTGCCGGTGCCGCGGAAGACGTTGGCGAGGCGCATGCCGACCGACTCGTAGAGCTCTTTCAGTTCATCGACCGAGTAGAGCCGCTGGCGGAACGGAATCGGCTCGATCTTCTCGAGGACCTCGCCCAGCGGGATCGGGACCGTGAAGCCTTCGAGGTAGCGTTCCTTCTTGTTCCAGCGGTGGTCGCTGAGTTCTAGCGTCGCCTCACCGGCGATCCAGTTGCGCTGCGGCAGATGCTTTTCGGCGTGCAGGACGTTCGGCAGCTGCATCAGGTGACCGCCGCCTGCCCGCAGGGCCTGGGAGACGACCTCGAACGTCCTGAAATTCTCAGCATCGGTCTCGAAGTAGCCGACGGCACCGTCGTTCAGGCTGAGCACGATGTCGAATTCGTCCTCGAGGGCAAGCTCGCGCAGGTCGGCCTGCTGGAACTCGACGTCGAGCGACAGGGCTTCGGCCTCGCGCCTCGCGATCTCCAGCAGCTCCTCGGAGATGTCGATGCCGACCACGTCGAAGCCACGCTTCGCGAGCTCGATCGAGTGGCGGCCAATACCGCAGGCGAGGTCGAGGATCCTCTCTCCTCCCTGCGGCCGCAGCATCCCCAGCGCCCGGTCAACTTCCGCCGTGGTCCGGTCCGCCCACGGCATCTGGGTGGTGCTCTCGGCGGGAAAGCCCGACCGGTACCAATCGGGCGGTACCTCGACGTCTGCTCCTGCGCTCCCCATCGCTTTGAGACTTTATATCAATCGAGGGGGGAAGAGCGACCGGTTCAGGCCGTCGAGCACCGCCCTCGCGAGGCGGATGTCGCCCTCCAGCTGAAGCCGGTCGGGATGGGCTTCGATCGCCACCCTCTGCCAGGCCGAAGGCGGGCCGGTTGCCGATGCTGCCGGCCCGCCGTCGAGGCGCGCCTGCCATGAGGCGACCTCCCCGCCCTCGACCTCGACCGTCACGCCAGCCAGGCGCCTCATCTCCCCGTCACCGAACTCGACACCGAGCCGACAGCGCCCGGAGATCTCAGCGGGCAGGCGCAACAGGGGCACGACGAGAAGCAGGCCGGCCTCCGCATCCGCCGGCTCCACCGGCGCCGTCGTCCTCGGCAGGTGCTTGCGCTCCCACCTGATCGCGACGTGCAGCGGAGCCGCCGCCTTCCGCAGCCAGTCGGTCACGCGATACGTGGCTGGCCCCCCGGCCGCCTCCTCTCGCTCGATCAGGCCTGAGTCCCACAGGGCGGCCAGTCGACGCTCGATCGCCTGAGAGCTGAGCCCTCCGAGCGCCGCCTCGAGCTCGGCGACGGTCGCCGGTCGCTCGGCCAGCACTCGCAGGATTCCGGTCGACCAAGCATCTGCCAACGCCTTCACCGCCGCACTGGCGGCATCGCTGCCCAGTTGCAGACCCCCGCCTGGCGCCGCGGCCAACCAGGCGCCAAGCGTCGCCGCCACGAAACGCAGTTCCGTTCCCGCTCCGTTCACGAGCACGTGCTCGCGTACGCTCGGGAACGGGTGAAGCCGCCGCTTGGCGACCGCCCCGACGTCGCTCAGCTGCCTTACCCGGGCTCGCAGCGTGGTCTGCGGCGGCGAGCCGGTTTCCCGCCGCAGCTCAACCAGCCGGCGCGCCCCACGGGCGAGCTCGTCGAGAATCTGGGCGTTCAGAGGCGCCGCGACGAGGGTGAGCGCTTGCGCGCCTGCCCGCTCATCCTCCAAGCCGATCACCCCTGCGACCATTCGCAGGCATTATGACACACGAGCGGTTCGTTATGGGAACAAAGGCGGTGCCTACAGGTCGAGATGGTCCCAAAGGAGCAGCCGTTCGGCGCAGCGTCCGGCTCGGGTCCGGGCAATCTCGAAGATGCGGTCGATGACCGGCGCGTACCACCCCTGCGCCTCGGCTCGCTCGGCGACGATCTCGATCGCGTCGCACATGTACTTGAGCGCACAGCTCGCCTGTATGTGGAAGATCTCATGGCCCGTCCCGCATTCCTCCGCTACGCGGCGAAGCGCACGCAGATACGTTGTCACGTCGAGGTCGTCGGGCAGCGCCATGCCCGCCTCGGCCGAGTCGTCGTAGACCACCGTCGAGGTGACGTCGTAGATCGCCAGCGCCATGCGCCCGTCGCGGAACAGGAGCGCGAAGTTGCGCCCGTGCGAGTCGCCGTTGCCGAGGACGTAGTTGCCGAAGGCGGCGTGCACGAGGGTCGCTACCTCGCGCTCGAGCCCGACCGCACGGAGCAGCCCAGACGCTTCCGCGAACCCCGGCGCGCCGGCTTCCCGGGCACCGGAACCCGCATCGGGTGGGATCCCCAGAGCCTGGCAGAACGTCTCCTGGTGGAGCCGCTGGGGAGTCGCGCCGCGCCAGGCGACGTCGAAGCGCGGCGACACCAGGCAGCGCCGCCCGTCGATCGTCTCCATCGTCGCCTTCGCCACCGGCAGGCCCGCCTGGCGGAGGGAGGACGTGCAGAACATCTCGTTGGCGACGATTTCAGACCGATCGTCGGGTTCGGGCTTGATCACATGCGTACTCGGCAGTCCCGGCCCCGGCGCCTGCCACGGGCCGTCGAGGCCGTGCCGGACCAGAGCCAGCTTTTCGCGGTCCCCTCCCAGCGCGACCGTCGAGCCGGCGGCGGCCTTCCGCGGACCGCCGCCGCCCCCGCCGAAGGTGACCGCACCCGGGCAGTCGTAGCCCAGCGCCCCGATCAGCCCGTAACCGTCTGCGGGGTCGATGCCAAGCTCGCCCGCCACGCGCCGCCGCGCCCGTCCCTGCGGCAGCAGCCCCTCGACGTAGGATCGAGTCGTGTCGGCGCTGTAGGGCTCTGAGCGAACCGGCAGCGAATGGCTGAGCAGGACCGATCCAGCCCCATGCCTCGCGACGACCGCCGGCGCGTAGGCGAGCTCGTAGCCGCCGTCCGCCGTTCGCTCGAGCGCGCCGATCCGCTCGCCGTGCAGACAGACGTCAAGGGACTGCATCGGTCAGTACTGGACCTCGTAGCCCAGCTCGACGGCGCGCTGGCCGGCCAGCTCGACGATGGCGTCGATCACGGGCGCGTGCCATCCGTCTCGCAGCGCCCGCGCCCCGACCGCCTCGAGCGCCACGGCCATCTTCGCCGAGACGCTCGCTGCGACCTGCCGGCACCGTTCGAAGTCGACCTTGGCTTCCTCGCATATCTCCGCCAGTTCCAGGAGGTACACCGTCTCGTCGTAGTCGTCGGCAACCACCATGCCTACGTGGGTCGGGTCCTCGTAGACGGCCGTCGACGCGATGTCATAGTGGGGAGCGAGCAGCGACCCGGTCGGGGTCACGATCAGCGCCAGGTTCTCGCCGTGGCAATCGCCGTTGCCGACGATGTAGTTGCAGAGCGCCACGGCGATCAGGTCGAGGACGCGATCCTCTGCGCCCACCGCCCGCAGCAGGCCGGCGGCTTCCGCGAATGCGGGTCCCTCGGCGTCCTCGTGCTCGTCGTCCACCCCAGAGGCGAAGCTGAGCGCCTGACAGAAGCTCTCCTGGTGGATCCGGCCGAGCTCGGGCCCGCCCATCGTGCGGTCGAACCGCTGGCTGACCAGGCAGGAGTGCCCGGCGATCTGCTCGATCCACGTCGGCGGCACCAGGAGACCCGCCTCGGCAAGGACGCTCGTGCAGAACATCTCGTTGACGACCATTTCGGGATGCTCGCCGCTCTCTGGCTTGACGATGTGCGTGCTCGCCAGGTCGGCGTCGGGCCATGCCCAGCGACCGCCCGCGTGCGGGCGCGCCAGGCTGAGCTTGTGACGGGCACCCGGCACCGTCGATCGCATCCGCTGCGGGCGAGCCGGGTCGAGCAGGCGGCCGGGTGGCCCGGCGACCAGTTCCTCGAGCTCGTCGTCGGTCGTCCAACTGGGTCGGGCGCCCGCCGGACATGGGGGCAGCTCCGAAGGCGGCTGGAAGGAGGCGCCGCCGATGCAATCGGCCCCAAGAGCGGCAATCATCGCGTAGCCGTCGTCGGGAGCGATGGCCAGCTCGCTTGCCAGCCTGAGGCGCCTCGCGCCCTGCGGCAACAGGCCCTCGACATAAGCGCGACTGGTGTCCGGGCTAAACGGCTCCTCACTCGTCGGCAGCGAGTTGCTGAGCAGCGCGATCCCCCGCCCGTGGCGCTCCAGCGCGTTCTGGGAGTAGCTGAACTCGTAGTCCTTGCCCCGCCCCACAGGCGCCAGCCTGCCGACCCGCTCCCCGTACAGGTAGACGTCAAGACCCACTTCCGTCCTCCCGGAGTCGTAATTAGGTCTCCTTCGTTCTTGACTCTAAACCGATGGAGGGTCCCATGTACAGGGGACCGCATGGAATACGGCCGATCCCGGGCGTGGCGCTGGAGGAAAAGGAGCGCTCAGCCGTAGCGCTCGCCGATGACCGCGCGCAGCTTCTCGCGATCGTGGCGGGCCTGGACGCGGCGCACGGTGCCGGAGCGCGAGCGCATCACGAGCGACTCGGTGCTGGCTCCCGGGCCGCGGTAGCGGACCCCCTGGAGCACGTCTCCGTCGGTGACGCCGGTGGCCGAGAAGAAGACGTCTTCGCCCGAGCAGAGGTCGTGACAGGTGAGGACACGGTCGAGGTCGTAGCCGGCGTCCAGGGCGGCGCTGCGCTCCTCGTCGTTGCGAGGCCAGAGACGGCCGAGCAGCTGGCCGCCCATCGACTTCAGCGCCGCCGCGGACAGCACGCCCTCGGGCGTGCCGCCGATCCCCCACAGGAGGTCGACCGGCGAACGGTCGCTTACCGCGAGCAGCGCCGCCGAGACGTCGCCGTCGGTGATGAGGCGAATACGGGCGCCGGCCTCGCGCACCTCGCGCATCGCCTCCTCGTGGCGCGGCCGGTCGAGCATGACCACAGTGACGTCGCCGACCGTCCCCCCCTTGCGCTCGGCGACCAGCTTCAGCGTGTCGGGCAGCGGTCGGTCGAGGTCGAGCAGGTCGGCGATTTCCTCGCCGCCGGCCATCTTTTCCATGTAGACGCAGGGGCCGGGATCGAACATCGTGCCGCGCTCGGCCAGGGCGATCACGGCGAGCGCGCTCGGCATGCCGAGCGCGCAGAGGCGGGTCCCCTCGAGCGGGTCGACGGCTATGTCGACGACCGGCGGACTGCCGTCGCCGATCTGCTCGCCGTTGTAGAGCATCGGCGCCTCGTCCTTCTCACCCTCCCCAATCACGACCATTCCGTCCATCGAAACGGAGCCGAGCACGTGGCGCATCGCGTCGACGGCGGCCTGGTCGGCGGCGATCTTGTCGCCGCGCCCGACCCAGCGGGCCGCGGCGAGCGCGGCGGCCTCGGTGACCCGCACCAGCTCGAGAGCGAGGTTGCGATCGGGCTTGGTCGGGCCGGCCTCCATCGACCGGGGACCCTATCCATGATCGACCGACTAGCGAGCGTCACAGCCTGATTCGTCGCGAGCGGCGTCGATATGGCGATTGCCGCCGCCCCCGGACGAATCCGGGCTACGCCCGGATCACCGTTCGCTCCGCTCACTGGGACGAGGCGGCGGATATGTTCTGCGGCGTGAGCCGCTGGGGACTGACGCTGCCGCTGCCGGGCGTGCCGCTCGCCGAGCACCGCGAGCTCGTCGAACGGGCCGCGGCGGCCGGCTACACCGACCTGTGGAGCGGCGAGACCAACGGGCCGGACGGCTTCACGCCGCTGGCGCTAGCCTCGGCCTGGACCGAGGACATGCGGCTCGGGACCGGCGTCGTCGGCGTCTTTCAGCGGGGGCCGGCTCTGCTCGCCCAGGAGGCAGCCGCGCTGGCCGACGCATCCGCAGGGCGCTTCGCGCTCGGCATCGGCTCCTCGTCGGATCGCATCGTCGAAGGTTGGAACGGCATCCCGTTCGAGCGGCCGCTCAGCCGTGTGCGCGAAACCGTCGAGTTCCTGCGCACCGCGCTCGCGGGCGAGCGCACCGAGAGCGGCTTCAAGCTCGAGACCGCTCCGGCACACGGCGTCCCGATCGTGCTGGCGGCGCTGCGCGGCAAGATGCTCGAGCTTGCGGTCGAGCGCGCCGACGGTGCCTTCACGAACTTTTTGCCGCTCGCGGGGCTGTCGAAGGTGACGGCGCAGCTCGACGGCGCCCCCGAGGGCTTCGAGCTGCTCTGTCGCTTCTTCTGCCTACCTGGCGAGCGTGAGGCGGTCGAGCCGCTCGCCCGCTTCATGTTCTCCTCCTACATCACGGTGCCGGTCTACGCCGCCTTCTACCGCTGGCTCGGCTACGGCGAGCAGATCGAGTCGATGGTCGCGGCCTGGGAAGCGGGCGATCGTCAGGGTGCCGCCGCGGCCGCACCCTGGGAGCTGATCGAGGACATGTTCATCTTCGGGACGCCTGAGCGGATGCGGGAGCGGCTGGACGCATTCGTGGCGGGCGGCATCACGTTGCCGGTCCTGACGCCGATCGTCACTCCCGACAAGCTCGGCGAGACCATCGAGGCGCTGGCCCCATAGCCGGGCCTCAGTACTCGACCTCGACGCCGAGCCCGAAGGCCCGCTCGCCGGCCAGTTCGGCGATCCTGTCGATGACCGGCGCGTACCAGCCCTCGGCCCGGGCGCGGGCGGCCACCACGTCGAGCGCCTCGTTCAGCTTCGCCGCGGTGCTCGCCGCCAGCTCGCGCAGGCGGTCGAAGTCAAACGAGCAGTCCTCGGCGATCTGCGCCAGTTCGAGCAGGTATGCGGTCTCGGTGTAGTCCTCCGATATCACCATGCCGATGTGCAAGGGCTCGTCGTAGACCGCCGTCGACGCTAGGTCATAGAAGGGCGCCAGTGACACGCCGTCGCCATGGAAGACGAGGGCGAGGTTTTCGCCGTGCGCATCGCCGTTTCCGAGCATGTAGTTGCAGAAGGCGATCGTGAAGAGCGTCGAGCGATCCTCGGCGCGGGCGACCGCCCGCAGCAGGCCGCACGCCTCCGGGAAGCCCGGCCCGTCGGCGCAACCGCCGTTGTGGTCGTTGGCCGAGCGCGGGTAGCCGAGCGCCTGGCAGAACGTCTCCTGGTGTACACGCTTGGCCTCGACGCCATCTCCCTCCCGGTCGAAGCGCTCCGACACGAGGCAGTCGCGCCCGCCGATCCGCTCGATTGAAGTGGACACGACAGGCAAGCCGATCTCGCGGACGATGCCGGTGCAGAACATCTCGTTGGCGACCAGTTCGGGATATTCGCCGGTTTCGGGCTTGACGACGTGGGTGCTCGGCAGCCCGACGTCCGGCCACGCCCAGCGGCCGGCCCGCTCGTCGCGGACGACGCCGAGCTTGTGGCGCACGCCACCGAGCGCGAACCGCATGCGCGGCTCGCGGCTCGGATGGAAATGGCGAGACGACGGCGCAAGCGCCTCCTCGAGCTCGTCGTCATCGATCCAAAGAATCTCGTCCTGCGCGGGGCGGACGACCGGCGTCCCCTTGGGCAGGAAGGTGACGGCGCCGGCGCAGTCGCGCCCGGTCGCGGCGATCAGGGCGTAGCCATCGCCTGGGTCAACCTGGAGCTCGCGGGCGAGCTTGAGGCGCCGCAGGCCGGTCGGCAGCAGGCCGTCGACGAAGGCCTGGGTCGCGGCTGCGCTATAGGGCTCGACGCGGGTCGGCAGAGCGCTGCTCAGCAACGAGGCGCCCGAACCCACCTTCTCGACGAGCTCCGGCGCGTAGGCCAGGCGATAGTCGTTCTCGCCAGCCGGAAACAGGGTCCCGATCCGCTCGCCGTACAGGTGGACGTCAAGGGTCACTGGGTCCTCCTCGGGTCTCTTCCCTGTCTCCCTTCGTACGCGAAGACTCTAAACCGCGGCGAGGCTCAGTGCATAGTCCTCCGCCGGATCGGCGAACCAGTCCACGAGGGTCAGTCCGGCCTCGCGGTAGATCGCTTCCAGCATCGGTCGCGTGAACTTGGCAGAGATCTCGGTCCGCATCGTCTCTCCGGCGGCGAAGCGCACGGTCAGGTCGAGGGGCGGGATGCGAACGGTCTGCTCGACCAGCGAACGCAGGCCTATGTCCATGCGGGCGGCCTCCGCGTCGTAGCGGGCAACATGCTCGAACCGGTCGGGGTCGAAGTCCGCGCCGAGCTCGCGGTTGAGGACGTCGAGAACGTTCTTGTTGAATTCCGCCGTGACCCCAGCGGAGTCGTTGTAGGCGGCCTCGAGGCGAGCCGTGTCCTTGACGAGGTCGGTCCCGAGCAGGAGCCGGTCGCCAGGCCGCAGCATCGCCGCTACGCGAGCGAGGAACTGGGCGCGCGGCTCGGGGTACAGGTTGCCGATCGTGCCGCCGAGGAAGGCGACGAGCCGCTTGCCTTCGCCGTCCGGGATCCGGTCCAGGTCGTGCTCGAAGTCGCACACGAGGCCGTGGACGGCGAGTTCGGGATACTCGGCGACGAGCGCCTCGGCGGTCGACTCCGTGATCTCGGCGGAGATGTCCAACGGCACGTAGGTCTCGAGGCAGCCGCTGTCGTGCATCGCGCTCAGCAAATGACGCGTCTTCGCCGCCGAGCCCGAGCCGAGCTCGACGAGCGTGTTGGGGTCGCCCGCCGCGGCGGCGATCTCAGCGGAGCGCTCGGCGAGGATCCACCGCTCGCTGCGGGTCGGGTAGTACTCGGGAAGCTCGGTGATCCGCTCGAAGAGCAACGAGCCGCGCTCGTCGTAGAAGTACTTGGGAGGCAGCTCCTTCGGACTGGCGGTGAGCCCGAGGCGGACGTCGCTCTCCATACGGGCGCGCCCGTCGGCGTCGAGGTGCACCTCGATCTCGATCTGCTCCGGCGCCGCCTCGGGAGTCATGCATCCCTCGCGCAGCGCAGCCCCGCGAAGATCTGGCGCCGCTGCGGCAGGTCCCAATTGCGAAAGCTCGGGCGCATCACGTTGCGGCACGTTGCGCGCGAGCCGCCGCGAAGGACCTTGTACTCGCTGCCGAAGAAGACCTGCGAGTACTCGGCGTAGGGGAAGGGCTCGAAGCCCGGATAGGCGACGAAGTCCGACGCCGTCCACTCCCAGACCTGGCCGAGGCCGCCCAGGGTCGGCCCCTCGCCCGAGGTGCTCGTGACAGCCGCCTCCCACTCCTGCTCGGTGGGGAGCCGTTTGCCCGCCCAGCGGGCGAAGGCATCGGCCTCGTGCCACGAGACGTGGACGACAGGGGCGGCCGGGTCGAGCGGCTCGCGGCGACCCATCGCAGTCCGGGTCCAGCCGCCGTCGCCGTCGGGCTGCCAGTAGAGAGGCGGCTCGGCGCCGGTCTCCGCTAGGAAGCGGGCGTACTCGCCGTTGGTGACGGGATGCCGATCGATCTCGAAGGCAGGGAGCTCGACGGGGTGCCGTGGACGCTCGTTGTCGTACGCGAAGCCGGTGGGGGACGCGCCGATCGCATAAGCACCCGCTTTGACGGTGACGCTCTCGGGGCCGGATGCAAGTGGCTCGGCGGTTGGCGTCGGATCGGCGTCAACAGGCTTGGGCTCATAGCCGTCGACCATCATCAGCAGCTGCAGCATCGTCTCGTTGTGCTGTTGCTCGTGGGCGATCAGCATCTCGTAGACGAACCCTTCGCGCAACAGCGGGTTCTCTGCGTCCTCGATCTCGACCTCTGCGAGCACGTCGAGGGTTCGCTCGCGGACCTCTGCGAGATAAAGGCGCAGGTCATCGCCGCGCAGGATCGGCAGCTCGTTGCGGATGCTGCGCGGGTTCTCGATCGCGTCGTAGAAGCGGCCGAGCTCGCCACGCAACGCCTGGCGGCCGCCGACCGTCTGAACAAGCCAGAGCTCCTCGAAGTTGGCGATGTGGCCGAGGTCCCAGGCGAGAGGGCTGAGGATCTCCGAGTACACGCGGTTCAGCTGCTCGTCGTCGAGCGGCTCGATCAGCTCGAGCGTGCGCCGTCGCGCTTCGGCGAGCCGCTCGGCGATCGCGCCCTTTGAGCCGGTGCTTGCCCTCACCTCAGTGGCGATTGTGGAACCCTAGCGCGCCGCAGACGCGCGTCGGGGAGCCGCAAGAAGGAGATCAGTCGGTGCCACTCGCCTCCGGGTCGGACCAGACGCCCTTGCGCCACGGCGGGCTTACGGCGAAGCCGTAACGACTCCCGCCGACGGCGATTGGCTCGAGCGGTACGAGGCGGATCGACGGTGCCGGGGCGATGCGGTCGAGGTCGAAATAGCCGTCCGCGTTGCCGGCGTGGCTGCCGCCCGAGACCCTGAGCAGGCCCTCAGCCGGACCCCAGCCGTTATGCGGGCGAGCGCCGACTGCCTCGGCGAGGCCGCGGAGAGCCCTCATGCCGGCATCGGCGCCGGCGTTGGCCAGGCCGGATGCGTGGTTGTAGCCATGGTGGGAGGACGCGCGTTCGGCGACGCGGCCGTCGGGACCGATCCGGACCTGCACGGACTCCCAGTCGTCGCGGTGGTAGCCGCGGGCGCCGGCGATCGGGACGCCGCGCATCGTCGCCGAGTCGGCGTAATAGAGCCAGTACTGGAGGTAGAGGTGGCCGGCGCGATCGCCCGCGCAATTCGGCGGAACGGGCGTCGCCGCGCCGCTTGTGTCCCGGTCCGCCCGCCCGCCCTCAGGCCTTGCGTCCCGGCAGTCGACCACATGCACGAAGGCGGTGACCGGAAGGCCGCGGTCGCTGCGATACACCAGCCCGCGCGCCGAGCCGTCGGCGCAGGCGGGCCGGCGGCAGCGGCGAAAGTCGACCGGCAGGGCGCGCGAGCCGCGCTCGAAGGCGAGCGCCGGCATGTGGGCACGGACGAGCCGTCCCACCTCGTCGCCGTACGCGGCAATCAGCGTCGGTTCGTCGTCGCAGCGGTCGGCAAGAGCCGCCGCGCAGAGGAGCTTCGAGGAGAGCTCGTGCGCCAACGGCGCCCCGGGCAGCCGCACGCCGGCAGCCAGCAGCGCGACGAGCAGGAGCGCGGCCACCGCGAGCAGCGCAACCCACTCGACCGTCCCCTGACCCCGCTCGCCCGACCCGCCGGTACTTGAGCACCCAGAGGGTGCCGAACTACCGGCGGGTCGCTCCGGGGCGAGCAAACGGCGCAGCTCGGCGGCGACCGTGTCGGGTTCGCGTTCGAGCCGGCGGTGGGTGAGCCTTACGACGTTGTATCCCTCCGCCTGCATCCGGGCATCGCGAGCGCGATCGCTCTCGAAGGCGGCCCGGTGATGGTGAAACGACCAGCTGTCCGCCTCCGCGACGAGCTTCGCCTGTGGCCAGAAGGCATCGACCTCGCACCCCAGTACCTCGACGTTGGTCTGCGGCGAGGGCAGGTCGTGCTCGCGACAGAGGGCGAGGACGCGATCCTCCAGTCGCGAGCGGCCGAATTCGGGGGCCCGAGCCTCCTCGGCCAAGCGGCGCAGTGGCTTCAGCCCGCGTCTTCCCGGGCTCCGCGCGCAGACGGCTTCGACGGCTCGCATCTCGAGCAGTCCAAGCCGGTCGGCCTCCTCGCAGACCTTGCCGAGCTGCCGCTCGTCGATCACGTCGGCCAGATCGAGAAGCGTTCGGGCGACGGTGGTGACTGGAATCCCGGCGACCTCCGCCCGGTCCGACTCGGTCAGCCCTCCCTCGTGCAGGACGATCCCTGCCCGTCGACGTCCGCACCGGCCCGTCAGGTCGACCGGGATCACGGGTCCGCGCGTCAATCCCCACAGTCGGGCGGCGCTGCGGTGGCTCAACACCGCGCCCTCGCCACACGCGAGGACGGCCGCCATCCAATTCCCCTTCGCCGACAGTCTGTCGTGACCGACGGCATATACGCCCCGATGCAAAAGGACGAGGCGTCCTGCCTCGAGGCGCCTGCCGATGGACCGCGCACTCACCCCCAGTTCGAGCAGCTGATGCCGGCCGATTACCCCGTGCTGCCGAGCGGCGACCGCTGCAATCGCGCGCTCTCGCTCTCGCAGCCACCTACGCCGGTCCCTCGTCCCACCCGCCGGTCGTTTGACACCCATAGGGTGCTCAAGTACCGGCGGGTCCTATTTCACCCCCCGTCCGCGGCGGAACTCGCGGGCGTTGCGAACTTCCGAGCGCTTAGAGGTTGCCGATCTCGGCGGCGATGTCGGCCGCGGCCTGTTTGGCGTCGGCGAAGAGCATCGACGTGTTCGGTTCGTAGAAGAGGTCGTTGTCGATGCCGGCGAAGCCGGGGCTGAGCGAGCGCTTGATCACGATCACCTGCTGGGCCTGGTCGACCTCGATGATCGGCATCCCGGCGATCGGACTGTTGGGATCGTTTTTCGCCGCCGGGTTGGTGACGTCGTTGGCACCGACGACCACGGCGACGTCGGTGCGCGGCATCTCCGGGTTGATCTCCTCCATCTCGCGCAGCTGCTCGTATGGCACGTCCGCCTCAGCGAGCAGGACGTTCATGTGACCGGGCATGCGGCCCGCCACCGGGTGGATCGCGTAGTTGACCGTTACGCCCCGCTTCTCCAGCTCGTCGGCGACCTCCTTGATCGCGTGCTGGGCCTGGGCGACGGCGAGGCCGTAGCCGGGCACGATCACGACGGAGTCGGCGTAGGCCAGCTTGATCGCGGCGTCCTGGGCGCCGATCGAAGTGTGCGGGCGTTCCTCGCCCGTCCCGCCGCCACTGGCCGGCGCACCGCCAAAGCCCGAGAAGAGGATGTTGCCGACCGAGCGGTTCATCGCGGTCGCCATCTCCATCGTCAGGATCGTTCCCGAGGAGCCCACGAGCGTGCCGGCGACGATCAACGCCACGTTGTCGAGCGCGAAGCCGGCGGCCGCCGCGGCGAGGCCGGTGAACGCGTTGAGCAGCGAAATAACGACCGGCATGTCGGCGCCGCCGATCGGCAGCACGACGAGGTTGCCGAGCAGCGCCGAAGCGAGCAGGATCGCGACGAAGAGGCCCTCCGAGGGGTGGTCGTTGTCGATCGCCGTGACGACGCAGGCGGCGACGATCCCGATCACCAGCAGCGCGTTGATCACCTGCTGACCGGGCGCGGCGATTGGCCGGGTCGGGATCAAGTCCTGGAGCTTGGCGAAGGCGACGTTCGAGCCCCAGAAGGAGACCGAGCCGACGACCGCCGAGAAGAGGATCGGGATCAGCGCGTCGAGCGGGATCTCGTGGCCGAGCGAGATGCCGTGGCGGATCTCCGACCAGGCGATCAGGGCGACGGCGCCGCCGCCGACCCCGTTGTAGAGGGCGACCATCTGCGGCATCTCGGTCATCTGGACGCGCAGCGAGGCGATCACGCCGATCGCCGTGCCGATAGCGAGGCCGCCGAAGAGGATGCCCCAGTTGCCCATGCCGTCGAGCAGCAGCGTGGTGACGACGGCGATCGCCATGCCGACGGCGGCGATCAGGTTGCCCTGTTTGGCCGTGGTCGGGTGAGTGCCGCGACGAACGCCGAAGATGAACAGCGAGAAGGCGACGATGTAGAGCGCCGTCGCGGCGTCGCCGCCCGGCTCGAATACGGCGAGGAGGCTCATGCGGGGCCCTTCCCGTCAGCGCCCGCCTCGGCCTTCGGTTTCGGCTTTTTCGAAAACATGCCGAGCATCCGGTCGGTGACCATGAAGCCGCCGACGATGTTGATCGCGCCGAAGGCGATCGCGATCGTGCCGATCACGTACTCGAGGCCGTCGTCAGCGAAGCCGACGACGATCAGGCCGCCGAGCATGACGATGCCGTGGATCGCGTTGGTCTGCGACATCAGCGGCGTGTGCAGGGTCGTCGGCACCTTCGAGATCACCTCGAAGCCGACGAAGGCGGCGAGGACGAAGATCGTCAGCTCGGTGATCAAATCCATCGGCCTACCTCCTCGCGCTTCGCAACCTCGCGAAGGGTCAGATATGCACGTTCGGTCGCGGCCTCGCTCACTTTGCCGCCCTCTCGCTGCGGATCTCGCCACCGTGCGTGATGCAGGCGGCCGCGACGATGTCGTCCTCGAAGTCGACGTTGAGCTGGCCCTCCTCGCCGACGAGCAGGCCGAGCAGGTTCTCGAGGTTCTTTGCGTAGAGCTGAGAGGCCGGCACCGGCATCTCCGCCGGCAGATTGCGAGCGCCGACGATCTTGACGCCGCCCTCGACCACCGTCTCCCCCGCCCTGGTCAGCTCACAGTTGCCGCCGCTCTCGGCGGCGAGGTCGACGATCACCGAGCCGGGCTGCATGGTGCGCACGGCGTCGGCGGTGATCAGGCGAGGGGCCGGGCGACCCGGAATCGCCGCCGTGGTGATGACGACGTCCTGCTTGGCGACGTTCTCGCCGATCGCCTCGACGACCTTGGCGTTCTCCTCGTCGGTGAGCGGGCGCGCGTAGCCGCCCTCGCCTTCGGCGTCGGGGATGAAGTCCAGTTCGAGCGGCCGGCCGCCGAGCGAGGCGATCTGCTCCCAGGCGGCGCGACGGATGTCGAAGCCGGTGACGATCGCGCCGAGCCGCTTGGCGGTGGCAACCGCCTGCAGGCCGGCGACGCCGGCGCCGAGCACGAGCACCTTGGCCGGCGGCACGGTGCCGGCGGCCGTGGTCATCATCCCGAAGAAGCGGCCCGACTCGCGGGCGGCGATCAGGGTCGCTGCGTAGCCACCGGCGGCGGCCTGCGAGGAGAGCGCGTCCATCGCCTGCGCCCGCGTCGTGCGCGGGACCGCCTCCATCGCGAAGCTGGTGACCCCGGCGCTCGCAAGCGCCTTGTTCGTCTCGGCGGCGGTCCATGGGTTGAGGTGCCCGATCAGCACCTGTCCCTGATTGAGCGAGCCGATCTTCTCGGCGCTCGGCGTGCCGACGCAGAGGACGACGTCAGCGCCCCAGGCGGTGGGGCCGTCGACGAGGTCGGCGCCGGCCTCGCTGTATTGCGAGTCGGGATGGCCGGCGGCATCGCCTGCGCCCGCCTCGACAGCGACGTCGAGCTTCTCGTTCTTCTTCAGCGAGGCGACGACGTCGGGGACTAGCGCCACGCGGCGCTCCCCATCGGCAGTCTCTTTCGGGACACCAATCTTCATGCGGCGCGGAAGACTATGCAATGAGCGCGAGAGCCGGTCCGCCGACGCGACTCAGGCAGCTGCCAGAGCCGCCAGCCGCTCGATCGTGTGGAGCTGCTCGCCGCGGTCGACGTGGACCGGCGAGACGATCAGGCGGTCGATGCCGGCGCCGCGGAAGCGCTCGATCCGCTCCGCCACCTCGGCCTCGCTGCCGACCAGCGAGGTCGCCTCGACGATCTCGTCGGGCATCGCCTCGAAGGCGCCACCGCGGTCGCCGTCCTGGAAGCGGCGCTGCACCTCGTCGGCAACCTCGCCGAAGCCGAAGCGGTGCGCGAGGTCGACGTAGAAGTTGGTCTTGCGGCTGCCCATGCCGCCGAAGTAGAGGACGAGCCCCGCCTTGACGACGTTCTTGGCCGCCTCCAGGTCGCCGTCGATCGCCACCTGCAGCGAGGGCGAGACCTCGAGGTCGGAGCGCTGCCGGCCGCCCTTCGCGAAGCCGGCCTCGAGGTGCTCGCCCCAGGTCGACTCGAAGGCGTCGACGCTGAAGAAGATCGGGATCCAGCCGTCGCAGATCTCCGCCGCCATCTCGACCGATTTGCGGCCGATCGCGCCGACGAAGACCGGGATCTGCGAGCGCTCGGGATGGAAGTTGAGCTTGAGCGGCTTGCCCTCGCCGCCGGGCAGCGGCAGCTTGTAGTGCTCGCCCTGGTGGTCGAGCTTGTCCTCGCGGGCGACGATCTCGCGCACCACTTCGATGTACTCGCGGGTGCGCCCCCACGGCTTTGCGTAGGGCACCCCGTACCAGCCTTCCGAGACCTGCGGGCCGGAAGGGCCGAAGCCGAAGAGGAAGCGGCCGCCGGAGAGCTTGTCGATCGTCGCGCCGGCCATCGCCGCCGCGGCTGGCGGCCGCGCCGGCACCTGCATGATCGCCGCGCCGAGCTTGATCGTCTCGGTTTGGGGGACGAGCCAGGCGAGGACGCTGACCACGTCGGAGCCGTAGGACTCGGCCACCCAGACCGACTCGAAGCCGTTGCGCTCGGCCGCCTGGACTACCTCGACCGCGTCCTGGCCGGCGGGGCCGATGCCCCAGTAGCCGAGGTTTAGGCCGAGCTCGAGCGACATCGCCTCGCCACCCTATTGAATGTCCCCCGATGGACGATGGACTGACCAGCGCCGAGGCGGCGAAGCGACTGCGCAAGCTCGGGCCGCCGTGCGAGGGCGGCTCGCGCTCGACCGCGAGCATCGTCGCCGGCAACGTCTTCACGCTCTTCAACGCGATCGTCGTCTTCTTCGGCGTGCTGATCCTCTCGCTCGGCCTCTTCGCCGATGCCGCCTTCCTGGCGATCGCGATCGTCAACTCCTACATCGGCATCCGCCAGGAGCTGAAGGCGAAGCGGACGCTGGAGGAGCTCGCGGTGCTCGTCGCCCCCCACGCCAAGGTCCTGCGCGACGGCCGGGTCGTCGAGCTGACCGCCGAGGAGGTGGTGCCCGGCGACGTGGTCGCGCTCGAGCCGGGGGA
>DATABM010000117.1:0-57031 GCA_036259555.1 Solirubrobacterales bacterium | reverse complement strand
TTTGGGGGGGGCGGCCCGCCGGGCCTCGACCGCGCCTGGTCGTCAGCGCCGCACGAGGGGGTCGCCCGCGACCTCGTCGCCGCGCTCAAGTTCCATCGCCTCCTGCCGGTCGCGGACCTGATCGCCGACCGCATTCTCTGGCTGGCGCCCGCGACGCTGCTCAGCGGCGCCGTCGTCCCGGTGCCGACGGCTCCGGTCCGCTCGTTCGCCCGTGGGTTCGATCCGGCTGCCGAGATCGCCGCGGCCCTCGCCGCACGCACCGGCCTGCCGCTCGCGCAGTGCCTGCGGCGTAGCGGAGTCGGGCGTCAGCGTGGCAGGCGGCGCGCCGAGCGGATCGGCCAGCCGCCGCCGGTCGCGGTTCGGGGCGCCGTGCCGCGCAGCGTCCTGCTGGTCGACGACGTGCTGACGACCGGCGCGACCCTGACCGCCTGCGCCCGTGCTCTGCGCGCCGCCGGCGCCCTGCGGGTCGTGGCAGTCACCTTTACGCGCCGCCCCTAGCGAGGCGCTCGCCTATCTTGTGGTCGTGTCGCCTGGCGAGGTGCATGTCTGGAGGGTCGAGCTGGACCGGCACGACTGGCCGCCAGCGGGCGATTTGCCCGCCGGCGAGCGGTCGCGGGCGGAGCGGATCCTCCCGGCAGGCGCCCGTAGGCGTTGGGTCGCGAGTCGCTGGGGGCTGCGCCGGATCCTCTCCGGCTACCTCGACCGCGAGCCCGCGGCGATCGGGCTGCGGGTTGCCGAGGGTGGCAAACCGCGCCTCGCCGACGAGGTCGACTCGCCGCATTTCAGCCTCAGCCATTCGGGTGACGTGGCGCTGATCGCGGTCGCCGGCCTGGAGGTCGGCGTCGACGTCGAGCGGATTGACTCGAGCCGGCCCGTCGAACGGCTCGCCCGGCGACTGTTCGACCCTGAGGCCGCCGCGGCGCTTGCGACCGCCCCTCCGCCCGAGCGCGCGAACGCCTTCTACGCGGCATGGACGCGCCGGGAGGCCCGCGCCAAGTGCCTCGGGATCGGGGTTGGAGAGACGCTGCCGGCGATCGAGACGACCGTGACCGGGATCGACGTCGTCGCTGGCTTCGCCGCCGCCGTTGCCGTGGTAGGCGCGACTATGCCGGCCGTGCGCCTTCTCGAGCTCTAGCTGGTGCGGTTCCACGGTCACTCAGCTCTGCCGCCGACGGTTCCGGAGCGAGTCGACCAGCGGCGATCGAAGCGACTCTTGGGCAAAGGTAAGCGTTATGTAGCCAGTAGGCATACATACAAAAAGCCTCGAAGAGAGCGGCTTGGATCATCGCCCTCGGTCAATCGCAAAAACCCTTGTCGTGATCGCCGCTCGGGCGTAGCATCGTTGGCACCCCGACGAAGGAGGCGACACATGCGGATCGAGGTGCGTGGGCGCAACGTCGACATTGACGACGAGCTGAGAAGCCGGGTGGTCGATCGGTTCCAGCGCGTCGGCAGGCAGGTCTCGGACCTTGCCACGCTGGAGGTCGTCGTCTGGGAAGAGCGCAACCCGTCGATCGCGGACAGCCAGGTCGCGGAGGCGACGCTGCGGGTCAAGGGCGTCACGCTTCATGCAAAGGAGTGCTCGCCCTCGATGGGCCACACGATTCACGAGCTGGCCGGCGACATCAGTCGCCAGGTCAAGAAGCACCGCGATCTGCGACGCAAGCGCTACAGGACCCGCCAGCTCGTCAACCGGATGCGCGGTCGCACCGCTGAGGCATAGCGGCGGGGAGCCGGGAGCGTTCAGCGGGGCGAGGCGCTGGCCCTGCCATCGCTACCCTTGAGCAATGGCCACCGCGAGGGACATGGTCACCCGCGCGCTGCGCGTGGGGGAAAGCCGCAAGCTCAAGACCTACGACCGGCGCGCCCGGGCGATCAACGCGATCGAGCCAGAGATGGAGCTGCTCGAGGACTCCGAGCTGCGCGAGGAGGCCGACAAGCTCCGCGCCCGCGCCCGCGATGGCGCCTCGCTCGACGACCTGCTGCCCGAGGCCTTCGCGCTGACCCGCGAGGCAGCCCGCCGTAGTCTCGGCCAGCGCCACTACGACGTGCAGCTGATCGGCGGCATGGCGCTGCACGACGGCGCGATCGCGGAGATGAGGACCGGCGAGGGCAAGACCTTGACCGCGACGCTCGCCGTCTTCCTCAACACGCTGGCGGGCGACAGCGTCCACCTGGTCACCGTCAACGACTACCTCGCCCGCCGCGACGCGGAATGGATGAAACCGGTCTACGACGCGCTCGGTGTGACCGTGGCGGCGGTGCAGGACTCCGACGACCACGCGGCGCGGCAGGTCAAATACGCCTGCGACGTCACCTACGGGACCAACTCGGAGTTCGGCTTCGACTACCTGCGCGACAACATGGCCGAAGCGCTCGAGCACTGCGTGCAGCGCGGTCACCACTTCGCGATCGTCGACGAGGTTGACAACATCCTGATCGACGAGGCGCGGACGCCGCTGATCATCTCCGGCGCCCCTGAACAGGCGGCGCAGATCTACTACCAGTTCGCCCGCCTCGCCCGTCAGATGAAGGGCGTACCGGCCAAAGACCGGCTCAAATCGCTGGGGGAATCGAAAGACACCTCCGAGGCCGACTACGACTACGAGTACGACGAGAAGCACAAGACCGTCTCGCCGACCGAGCGCGGCGTCAAGCGCGCCGAGGAGTTCCTCGGCGTCGACAACCTCTATCTCTCAGAGCACGGCAGCCTCGTCAACCATCTCGTTCAAGCGCTGAAGGCCGAGTCCCTCTACGAGCGCGACAAGGACTACGCCGTAGTCGAAGGCCAGGTGATGATCATCGACGAGTTCACGGGTCGCATCCTCGAGGGCCGGCGCTGGTCGGAGGGCCTGCACCAAGCGGTCGAGGCCAAGGAGGGCGTGACTATCGGCGAGGAGAACCAGACGCTCGCCACGATCACGCTCCAGAACTACTTCCGCCTCTACGACAAGCTCTCGGGGATGACCGGAACGGCGCTCACCGAGGCGACCGAGTTCATGAAGATCTACAAGATGCCGGTGGTCGAGATCCCGACCAACAAACCGATGGTCCGCCAGGACCACAACGACCAGATCTTCAAGACCAAAGACGGCAAGTGGAAGGCCGTGATCGAGGAAATCGTCGCCCGTCACGAACGCGGCCAGCCGATCCTGGTCGGAACCGTCTCGGTCGCCGTCTCGGAGATGATCTCCGGCGAGCTGAAGCGACACGGGATCCAACACGCGGTTCTCAACGCGAAGCCCGAGCACGCCCAGCGAGAGGGCGAGCTGATCGCCGAAGCCGGCCGCAAGGGCGCCGTGATGATCGCCACCAACATGGCCGGCCGCGGCGTCGACATCAAGCTGGGCGGCGACGCCGAGCACCTGGCCCAAAAGGAGCTGAAGAAGCAGGGGCTGGAGCCGGGCGACGAGGGGTACGAGGAGGCGCTGGCAGAGAAGATCGCCGAGCTGGAACCGCAGTGCAAGGCCGAGGCCGAGGAAGTGCGCGAGCTCGGCGGCCTCTACATCTGCGGCACCGAGCGGCATGAATCGCGCCGGATCGACAATCAGCTGCGCGGTCGCTCGGGGCGCCAGGGCGACCCCGGCGAGAGCCGCTTCTTCCTCTCCGCCGAAGACGACGTGATCCGCCTCTTCGCCGGCGACCGCATCTACAAAATCCTCGATCGGCTGGGACCGGTCGATGAGGAGGGCGGCGAAGTGCCGCTCGAGGCGAAGATGCTGACGAAAACCGTCGAGGGTGCCCAGAAGAAGGTCGAGGAACAGAACTTCCTGATCCGCAAACGGGTGCTCGAGTACGACGACGTGATGAACGAGCAGCGGCGCGTCGTCTACAAATACCGGCGCGAGATCCTCGAAGGGCGCGACATGTCCGACGTCGCTCGCGACGAGCTCGAGGGAGTTGTCGAGCGCCTCGTCGACGAGTACACGCCCGGCGACGTGCTCGACGAGTGGGACATGGCGGAGCTGGAGAAACAGCTGCGCCAGATCTGGCCGGTCAGCGTCGACGTCGCCTCGCTGCGGCCCGAGCAGATCGACCGCGAACGGCTCAAGGACGAACTCGACGAGGACGCGATGAGCGCCTACGACGAGCGCGAGAAGCAGCTCGGCGAGGAGCTGATGCGCTACCTGGAGCGCTCGATCCTGCTCAACGTCATCGACAACCGCTGGCGCGAGCACCTCTACGACATGGATTACCTGCGCGAGGGCATCCACCTGCGCGGCTTCGCCCAGATCGACCCGCTCGTCGCCTACAAAAACGAAGGCTTCGCGATGTTCGAGGAGCTGATGCACTCGATCTGGGAGGAATTCAGCAAACTCATCTTCAACGCTCAGCTCGAAGTCGACCCGGCACAGCTGGAGCGCTCCTTCGGTGCCAACGGAGAGCGGGAGCCGAGCGCACTCGACTACTCGGGCGGCACGATGGAAAGCCAGCCCTCGGCGCTGGGGCAGATGGGCACGGCGGCAGGCGGCGTGGGCGTGGCCGCGGCCACTGCGGCGGAGCCGGATGGCGGCGGCAACGGCGCCGCGGCGCCGCAGGCGGTCGAGACGGTGGTCAAGGACGAGCGGGAGAAGGAGATCGGCAGGAACGATCCCTGTTGGTGCGGCTCCGGCAAGAAGTTCAAGAAGTGCCATGGGGCGTAGGGCCGTCGGGGCCGGTCCCGCTAGGACTTCCACTTAACTTTTTTGAAGATCGCTTTCGGCCGTCCGAGGATGCCGCCGCAAAAAAAGTACAAGACGTTCCAGCCCTACCGGGACCGGCCCTATCCGTGCGTACCCCTCGTTCTCCGACGCTCGTGATCCACGACCCCGTTCGCGAGTTCATAAGGGCGTTCAACGAGCGGGACTTGGATGCGCTCGTTCAAGTGTTGGATCCCGAAATCGAAGTCCACTCGATGAAGGGGCTGCGCAAGGGGGTGGAAGCGGCGCGACTGTGGGCGACGCGGGCGCCGGGCGGCGTCCAGCAGACGATCGAGCTCGAGGAGCTCTACGAGGACGGCACGGAGAGCGGAGGGGGGACCGCCGTGGCGCTGATCCGTCGCCGCTGGCACTGGGACGAAGACGGCTCCGCCGCGGGCGAGGACGAGATGGCGTGGCTGTTCGAGCTGCGCCGTCACAAGGTGCGCAGTTGGCGTCCCTTCGAGGACCGGCGCACCGCCCTGCGGGTGGGCGGCTTCGAGCACGGCGTCGGCGCTGAGTAAGCTCCGCTCATGGCCGAGGCCGCATCGACCGAATCGGTTCCGGCGCGGCTCGCCGAGATCCGCGATCAGTTGAAGCTGCTCGCGGACTACCTTTGACCCGGCTTCGCTGCGTCACGAGGCTGAGCGGCTGGAGGCGGAGATGGGCGCACCCGGCTTCTGGGACGATCAGGAGGCCGCGGCGCGCACCTCGGCCGCCCACGCACGAGCTCAGCGCAAGCTGAAGACCTTCGAGGAGCTCGAAGGCGACGTCGCCGACCTCGACGAGCTGGCCGAGATGGCCGCCGAGGACGAGGAGATGGCCCGCGAGCTGGATACGCAACTGAGCTCGGTCGAGCGCCGTCTCGCCGAGCTCGAGGAGGCACGGCTGTTCAGCGGCGAGTACGACCCCGGCGACGCGGTCGTCTCCGTCCACGCCGGCGCCGGCGGCACCGACTCCCAGGACTGGGCCGAGATCCTCCTGCGGATGTACCTGCGCTGGGCCGAGCGGCGCGGCTTCGAGGTGGAGATGGTGGAGGCCTCGCCGGGGGAGGAGGCCGGGCTCAAGTCGGCGACCCTCATCGTCCGCGGCGAAAACGCCTACGGTCTCTTCGCGGCCGAGCGCGGCGTCCACCGGCTGGTGCGGATCTCACCCTTCGACTCCTCGGCACGGCGCCACACGAGCTTCGCCCAGGTCGACGTCGGGCCCGTGGTCGACGAGAACGTCGAGGTCGAGATAGACGACGCCGACCTGCGGGTCGACACCTATCGCGCTTCAGGTGCCGGAGGCCAGCACGTCAACAAGACCGACTCGGCGGTGCGCATCACGCACATGCCGACGGGCGTCGTCGTCCAGTGCCAGAACGAGCGCTCCCAGACCCAGAACAAGGCGGTGGCGATGCAGCTGCTGCGCTCCAAGCTGATCGAGCTGGAGGAGCGCAAACGCTCCGAGACCCTGGCGAAGGAGCGCGGTGAGGTCAAAGACGTCGCCTGGGGGTCGCAGATCCGCAGCTACTTCCTGCATCCCGACCAGCGGGTCAAGGACCATCGCACCGGCCACGAGGCCGGCGACGCGCAGCGGGTGCTCGACGGCGACATCGACGACTTCGTCCGCGACTACCTGAACAAGACCGCGGCGGCCACGGCGAGCTAGTCGGCAGCGCGATGGACGGGCTCAGCTACGTGGAGCGCCGGGCCGACCGGGATCCCGACGGTCTCCTCGTCCTCCACCACGGGCGCGGCGCCGACGAGAGGGACCTGCTCGGGCTCGCCGACCTGCTCGACCCCGAGCGGCGCCTGCGGGTCGTGACGCCGCGCGCACCGCTGCGCCTGCCCGGATCGCCGGGTTACCACTGGTACCTGGTGCCGCGAGTCGGTTTTCCCGACCCCGAGAGCTTCCATGCCGCGCGGGACGCGCTTGCCGCGCTCCACGACCGCCTCTGGGAGGAGGCCGGGGTCGGCGCCTCGCGCACCGTGCTCGGTGGCTTCTCGATGGGCGCGGTGATGAGCCACGCGATGGCACTCGGCGCCGACCGCCCGCCAGTCGCGGGCATCCTCGCGTTCAGCGGCTTCGTGCCGAGCGTCGAGGACTGGGTCCCGCACTTCGACGATCGCAAGGCGACCCGTGCCTTCGTCGCGCACGGCCGCCTCGACCCCGTGATCGACGTCGGCTTCGGCCGCCGTGCCCGCGACCTCCTCGAGGGAGGCGGGCTCGAAGTCGAGTACAACGAGTCGGACGTCGGTCACCAGATCGATCCGGCTCACCTCGACGCGGCGAGGACGTGGCTGGGGACGACGCTCAGCGCTTAGGAACGAGCACGAGCCGGCGGGTCTGGCAGCGAGTGCCCTTCACGTCGATCTCGACCCGCACCGGCAGTCGCTTCGCCGCCTGCCTGCCCTTGAGCGGCTTGGCGATGCGAAGGACGCCGCTGCGACGGAGCTGTCGCTTGAACTGGCCGACGCGGGTGGCGCCGTAGTGAACCTCGAGGTTGGCCTCGGTCGGCTCGCTGGTCGCGTAGCCAATCGTCAGCTTCAGCCTGTCCCCCTTGAGGACGGCGTGCGCCTTGGCGCTGCGCAGGACGCAAGCCTCGGGATAGGTCTTCTCGGCTTCCGCTTCGGCTTCGACTTCGGTCTCTTCGGCTTCGACTTCTTCTTCGCAGACCGGATCCCCTTCGCATTCTTCGAGCGCTTCTTCGACGTAGGCGCTTTCGTCGGCTTCTTCGGCTTCGGCCGCGCCGGCAAGGGGCACTGCCGCAAGCAGCGCGAGCACGGCCAACGGAACGAGGAAGAGGCGGTGCATCGCCCCTTCATCGGCCCGAACGCGCGTTTCCTTTACCCCAGCACGCCCTCGATGCGCAGCAGCGCTTCCTTCATCGGCAGTCCGCCGCCGTAGCCCCCGAGGCTGCCGCCGCTGCGCAGGACGCGGTGGCAGGGGACGACGATCGGGAGGGGGTTGGTGCCGCAGGCCGTCCCGGCTGCCCGCACGGCGCGCTGGTTGCCGGCGCTGGCCGCAATCTGGGTGTAGCTGCGCGTCTGCCCGTAGGGGATGCGCGCGATCGCACGCTGGGCCTTGCGCCGAAAGCCCTGCGTGAGTCGCCAGTCGAGCGGTAGGTCGAAGTCGGTCAACTTGCCCTCGAAATAGAGGTCGAGCTCACGCCGGAGGTCGTCGAGCTGCGTCGGCGCCTCGAGAACGCGTGGCGAGACGCGCGTCGCCAGATCCTCGAGCAGCGTCTCCTGGTCCTGGTTGGGCAGGCCGATTCGCACGACGCCCCGCGGCGTGACCGCCAGCAGAAGTGGGCCGAACGGAGAGTCGACGGTCGCGTAAGCGACGTCCATCAGACCTTCGGCGGCGGCCCGCTCGGTGAGGCGTTCCAGCTCGGCCTTCATGCCAGCTCCTTTCGCAGTCGCTTGATTCCCTCGTGCAGGCTGCGCCTCGCCGCCTCCGGCGAACAGCCGAGCGCGGCTCCGATCTCCGCATGCGGGAGGTCGCAGGCATAGCGCAGCGCGACGGCGGCGCGCTGCTTGGGTGGCAGCCCGTCCACCAGTTGCCAGAGGTCGTCCTCGGGCAGCGGGTCGACCGCCTCGACCGCGTCCGCCCGCACCTCGGCGACCGGCAGCGGCCGGCGCCCGTTGGCCCGGTGGTGATCGATCGCCTTGCGATGGGCGATCGTCAGCAGCCAGCCGCGGAGGTTGCCGCCATCGCCCAGCTTGGGATAGGCGCGCAGCGCCGCGAGGAAGGTCTCCTGAAAGCAGTCCTCGGCGTCCGCACGGCCAACGGCGCCCCGCAGCACCGCCATCACGTCGGCGGCGTGCTCGTCGAGCAGGGCCTGGAAGGGCGGCAGGGTGGCGGGTGGCGCGGGCAAGCTAGGGATTAAACGCCCGGGAGACCGGCGGCGTGAGATCCGCCTGCTTGAGCGTTCGCACTATGTCGCGCTATGCGCAACTAACGGCGAACTCGGTGCGCTGAACTAGGCTGCGGCGATGCCGGATCGATTGCTGAGCGCGATCGTCGCCCGCGCCCTTGCGGAGGACGTCGGCGCAGGGGACGTCACCAGCGCGGCGACGATCCCCGAGGGCGCGCTCGCCCGGGCGCGGATCGTCCAGAAGGGGGCCGGCGTCGTCTTCGGGCTGGATCTCGTGGCGGAGGCGATGCGGCAGTGCGGTGCTGAGCTCGACAAGCTGATGGTCGAGGGGCAGTGGCGCGAGGACGTCCCGGCCGAGGTCGCGTTTGCGAGCGGTCCTGCCGCCGGCCTGCTCGCCGCGGAGCGGACTGCCCTCAACTTCCTCGGGCACCTCTCCGGGATCGCGACGCTGACCGCGAGCTTCGTCGATGCGGTCGCCGGGACGGGCGCCAGGATCCTCGACACGCGCAAGACGACGCCTGGGCTGCGCGAGCTCGAGAAGGCGGCCGTTGCCGCAGGCGGGGGGGTCAACCACCGCATGGGGCTCTACGACGCGATCCTGATCAAGGAGAACCACGTCGCCCTGGCGGGCGGGGTCGCGAAGGCGGTCCACGCGGCTCGCCGAGCTCGGCCCGAGCTGCCGGTCGAGGTCGAGTGCCGCGATCTCGAAGAGGTCGCCTACGCGCTCGGGACCGGCGCCGACCGGCTGCTGCTCGACAACATGGACGTGACGACCCTGCGCAGGGCGGTCGAGCTGCGCGAAGCGGAAAAAGGGAGCGAGCGGAAGCCGTCGCTGGAGGCCTCCGGCGGCGTCGACCTGAGCACGGTCCGCGCAATCGCCGAGACGGGCGTCGACTTCATCTCGGTCGGGGCGATCACCCACTCGGCGCCCAGCCTCGACTTCAGCATGCTTGTCGAGCCGGCCTGAGCTTCAGCGGACGACGAGCTTCAGGCGCATCTGCGCCGGGTGAAGGGTGCAGTACAGGCGGTACGTGCCACTCCTCTGGAAGCGCCGTGCGAAGTTGACGCCGCTGCGCGCCGTCGTCGGCGACGCGAAGAATCGGCCGGGACCGCTGTCCTTCGTCACGTTGTGGCGGCGGCCCCCGGTCCAGTCGAAGCGCACCGTGGTCCCGGCGGCCACCGTCTTCTGGCTCGGGGCGAAGAAGTTGTTCCCGACCGTCACCGTGGTCGCAGCGCCGGCGGCCCCTGCCGAGGTGGCCAGCAGGACCAGCGCCGAAGCGAGAACGAGGAGCGCTCGCATGCGTCTACTTAAGCAAACGCGAGAGTCGCCGGTCCTTTAGCACGCGCCCGCCGGTCTGCTCCTCGGGGCAGTAGGTGGTCTGGTGCTCCGAGAAGAAGACAGCCTCGAGCTTCGTGGTGCAGCGTGGGCAGGGCTCGCCCTCCCTCTTGTGAATCCGCAGGGGCATCGGCAGTTTCTCGGGCAGGCTCGGCCCGAGCGTCTCCTCGTAGTGGTCGATCGCCGTGCCGAGAACGTGCAGCGCCCCGTGCAGCCGCTCGATCTCCTCCTCGCTCAGCTCCGAGCCCTTCTTGAAGGGAGAGAGCCGCGCTTCCCAGAGGATCTCGTCGACCCAGGAGCGCCCGATGCCGGCGATGTCGCGTTGATGGCGCAGCAGCGGATGGAGGTGGCGGGGCTGCGCGATCAGCGCGGCGAACTCCTCCAGCGGCGGGGCCGGCCACGCCTCGGGGCCGAGGCTGGCGACCATCTCGTCGTTCTCGACGTCCTCGGCCGGCAGCAGCTTTGCCCAAGCGCGCTGCTTGGTCCCGTACTCGCGCAGGCGCAGCTCGCGTCCGTCGGTGAGCCGGATCAGCACCCGCGAGGCGCGGTCCTTGAGCGAGGCGCGCTTGTCGGAGAGGCGCAGCCGGCCGGCCGACATCAGGTGGATCAGCAGCGCCAGGTCGTCGAACTCGACGACCGGCATCTTGCCGAACCGCCGCATCCCCGTCACCGACCTTCCCGCCAGCGCTTCGAGCGGCGGCTCGAAGGTCTTCATCACGTTCATCCCCGGCGCGAAGACGGATTCGACCTCGACGCCCTTCAGCGAGGCGTCCAGTCTCCTCACCGTGATCTCAACCTCAGGAAGCTCTGGCACAGGAGGAAGTCTTGCGCCTCCGCTTCTCCGGCGGGTGGCGTGGGGAGTGGGTCCTCGCCCGCAGCTTGCGAGGACGAGGAGCCCACTCCCCGCGACAGGACCCGCCGGCCTAGCGAGCTAGACTTGGAGCAGCACTTCATTCGACTGGACTCAGGCGCGAGCCATGCCAGCGAACATACGACGACCAAGGAAGCCCAGCGGGGCGTCCTGAGGTACCGCGATGAGAGAGCTGCCGACGATCAACGAGCCGGTTCCGATGCTGAACCTCGCGCCCGAGGAGGTCGAGGAGATGTCGCGCGAAGTGCGCGAGCTCGCCACCGAGCGCAATGCCGTGATCCTCGCCCACAACTACCAGGTGCCCGAGATTCAGTCTGTCGCCCACTACACCGGCGACTCGCTCGGCCTCTCGCGCAGGGCGGCCGAGTCCGACGCCGACGTGATCGCCTTCTGCGGCGTGCACTTCATGGCCGAGACGGCCTCGATCCTCTCACCTGACAAGACCGTCCTCATCCCCGACCCGGACGCCGGCTGCTCGCTGGCCGACGCGATCACGGCCGAGGAACTGCGCGCCTGGAAGGCGAAGCACGGGGCGGACGCGGTGGTCGTGATGTACGTCAACACCTCGGCCGAGGTGAAGGCCGAGACCGACTACTGCTGCACCTCATCCAACGCGGTCAAGGTCGTCGAGCACATCCTGCGCGAGCACGGTCCCGACACGGAGATCCTCTTCGGGCCGGATATGTGGCTCGGTTCCTACGTCGAGCGCGAGGTCGGCCGCTCGCTGCACGTCTGGCCAGGCGAGTGCCACGTCCACGCCGGCATCCGCCCCGACGACATCGCCGCCCAGCGCGCCGCCCACCCGAACGCCGAGTTCCTCGTCCACCCCGAGTGCGGCTGCGTGACGCAGGTGATGGAGTTCGTCGCCGCGGGCGAAGTGGAGGAGGAGGGGGTCCACATGCTCTCGACCGGGCAGATGCTCGACTACGTCCAGCGCAAGCCCGACGGCGAGTTCATCGTCGCCACCGAGAACGGCATGCTGCACCCGCTGCAGCAGGCGGCGCCGGCGGCGACGCTGGTCGAGGCGAACCGGATGGCCTACTGCAAGTACATGAAGATGATCACGCTGCCGAAGCTGCGCGACAGTCTTCGCGAGATGAAGTTCGAGGTCAGCGTCCCCGCCGAGATCGCGGAGCGAGCGCGGATCCCGATCGAGCGAATGGTCGCGATCGGCTAGCCGAATGTAGAGTCCGGTCAGCGTGTCCACGGACCAGGCAACCATCCTCGACAGCAGCGCATCCCTCGACCAGCTGACCGAGCTGGGCCAGCAGCTGCGGGTCGACTCGGTGCGCTGCGCGGCCGCCGCAAACTCCGGCCACCCGACCTCCTCGATGTCGGCCGCCGACCTGATGGCGGTCCTCTACGCGCGCTACCTGCGCTACGACTTCGACGCGCCCAAGAACCCGGCGAACGATCACGTCGTCTTCTCCAAGGGCCATGCCTCGCCGCTCCTATACGCGCTCTACAAGGCGGCGGGCGCGATCGACGACGAGGAGCTGCTCAGCTTCCGCAAGTTCGGCTCGCGGATGGAAGGCCACCCGACCCCCGAGCTGCCCTGGGTCGACGTGGCGACCGGCTCGCTCGGCCAGGGACTGCCGATCGCGGTCGGCATCGCGCTGGCGGGGCAGAAGCTCGAGAAAGCCGACTTCCGGGTCTGGACGCTCTGCGGTGACTCGGAGCTGGCGGAGGGCTCGATGTGGGAGGCCTTCGAGCACGCCGGCTACGTCGGGCTGAAGAACTTGATCGCGATCGTCGACGTCAACCGGCTCGGCCAGCGCGGCCCGACGATGCACGAATGGGACACGTCGTCGCTGACCGCGCGGGCGAGCGCCTGCGGCATGTTCGTGCAGGAGATCGACGGGCACGACGTCGAGGCGATCGACCGGGCCTACGCGGCGGCGCTGGAGAGCGGCCGGCCGGCGGCGATCTTCGCCCGCACCAAGAAGGGCCGCGGCGTCGCCGTCGTCGAGGACAAGGAAAACGCCCACGGCAAGCCGCTCGCCGATCCGCAGGAGGCGATCGAGGAGCTGGGCGGCGAACGGTCCCTGCGGGTCCGGGTCCAGGCGCCCGGCGAGGCTTCCTCGTACGAGCTGCCGCGCGAGAGCGTCGAGCGCCCGAGCTACGAGCTGGGGGAGAAGGTCGCGACGCGGGCCGCCTACGGCGACGCGCTCGCCTGGCTCGGCGCGATCGACGAGAAAGTGGTCGCGCTCGACGGCGAGGTCGGCAACTCCACCTACGCCGAGCGCTTCCACGCCAAGCACCCCGACCGCTACTTCGAGATGTACATCGCCGAGCAGCAGATGGTCGCCGCCGCCGTCGGCGTGCAGGTGCGCGGCTGGCGCCCGTTCGCGTCGACCTTCGGCGCCTTCCTCAGCCGTGCCTACGACTTCGTCCGCATGGCGGCGATCTCGGAAGCCGACATGAAGCTCTGCGGCTCCCACGTCGGCGTTTCGATCGGCGAGGACGGCCCTTCGCAGATGGCGCTCGAGGACATCGCCTCGCTGCGCGCCGTGCACGACAGCGTCGTCCTCTACCCGTGCGACCCCAACCAGACGGTCGCCCTGCTCGACGCCATGCGGCAGCGGCACGGGATCACCTACCTGCGGACGACCCGCGGCGCCGCGCCGGCGATCTACGAGGCGGGGGAGAGCTTCGAGATCGGCGGCAGCCGCACGGTGCGCTCCAGCGACGACGACGCCGTCACGCTGATCGGCGCCGGCGTCACCCTGCACGAAAGCCTCGCCGCCGCCGACCGGCTCGCGGAGAAGGGCATCGCCGCCCGCGTCATCGACCTCTACTCGGTGAAGCCCGTCGACGAGGACGCCATCCTCCGGGCCGCCGCCGAGACCCGGGCGATCGTCACGGTCGAGGACCACTGGGCCGAGGGCGGCATCGGCGAGACCGTTGCCGGCGTGCTGGCCGAATCCGGCACCACGACCCGTCTCACCCGCCTCGCGGTCTCGACCAAACCGACCAGCGGCCCGCCCGCCGACCTGCTCCGCGCTGCGGGCATCGACGCCGACAGCATCGTCGCCGCGGTCGAGGCGCTGAACCTCTCTTAGAACGCCGAAGAGGGCCCGATCGGAGTGTCGCCGACGCGACACTCCGGAGGAATGCAGCTGAACTCAGGATCCCAGCCGAAGATCGCGGCGGCCTTGTCGACGAGCGACGGGGCTCGCTCGAAGACGAAGGGGCTCTTCCACAGCTCCACCTTCTTCACGTCGTCCTTTCGCAGCACGATCAATCGGGGAGGCGAATCCTCGGTTCGGCCTACCCGCATCAAGATCGTGTTCGAGTCGCTGGCGACGTAGGTGCCTTCGATCGCGTCCCCCCTAACGAGCTGGATGATTGCTCCAGGCCGCGGCTCGGTGAACTCCCAGAGCCGGGCGCCGGTCAGGACGATCGCCGCGAGGCCCACCGCCAAGGCGAGCTGCCAGAGCGGGAACTTCGCTTCCCTGCCTCCGCAGAGGAAGCGCTGGACGAGAAAGAGGATGAACAGGAAGAGGAGGGTGAGCGTGAGGGCGACGATGCAGCCGGTCTTGCTCCACGGCACGATCATGATGTTGACGAACCCGACGAACGCCGTCGGCAGCAGGAATTCGCGGGAGGACAGCCGGTCGCCGAGCCAGCGCAGGACGCGCCAGTTGCCTTCGGTCGCGCGCGCCACTGCTACTAGGCCCCAGCCGAAGACGGCAAGCAGCGCGCCGCCGAACACGATCGAGATGAACAGCTCTTTGACGCCGGCGGCTGCGATCTGGCCCCTCGGGAGCAGTGCGAGCACCTCCTCGGACGGCAGGTCGCCTCGCTTGAAGCGCTGCCACTGGACGTAGTAGCCGGCAGCGAAGAAGAAGGTGCCGAGGCCAGCGAGCACGGCGAGCGCCTTTCCCGTGTTGTCGAGGCTGCTCGTGACGCGAGCGCTTATCCCCTCGCCCAGCTTGCCGGCTGCTTCGGGCTGGGCGATGACAGGCAGGGAGCTTCCCTCCTGCTTCGCCCCCGTCGCGTCGTCCGTCGCGTCGTTCATCCGCTCCGCGGACCTTCGCGGGTCGGTCGATCGTTTCCACGGGCCCGGGGAATACGAGCATCCGCTAACACTTCGCTAATCTGTCGCGAATCGCGTCTGGGCGGGGTCTTGCGCGCGATTGGGCACGCAGGAGTCACCCTGTACTCGCAGAAGGAGCGCGGGCAATGGCCAGAGCCAGGAAGCAGAAGAAGGGCGCCGAGCCGGCGCCGCAGGGGAGGCGCGGGCGCGCGCCGATCATCGAGCTGCGCGACCTCACCAAGGTCTACCCGGGCGGCCACATGGCGCTCGACCGGGTCTCGCTGGCGATCGACCGCGGGGAATTCGTCTTCCTGGTGGGCCCGACGGGCTGCGGCAAGTCGACGTTGATCAAGACGCTGATCCGCGACGAGGTCGCGACCGACGGCAGCGTCCGCATCGCCGGCCGCGACATCGGCGCCCTGTCGGAGAAGAAAATTCCGCAGCTGCGCCGCAACATCGGCACCGTCTTCCAGGACTTCAAGCTGCTGCCCGACCGCACCGTCTACGACAACGTCGCCTACGCGCTGCAGGTGATCGGCGCCAGCCGCGCTCAGATCCGCACCCAGGTGCCGGAGACGCTGCGTCTGGTGGGCCTCTCTACCAAGCTGCACAGCTATCCGGACGAGCTGTCGGGCGGCGAGCAGCAGCGCGTCTCCATCGCCCGCGCCTTCGTCAACCACCCGCCTCTGCTGCTGGCCGACGAGCCGAGCGGCAACCTCGACCCGGTCACCTCGATCGGCGTCATGCAGCTGCTCTACCGGATCAACAAGACCGGCACGACCGTTCTCGTCGTCACCCACGACCGCGAGATGGTCGACAGCATGAGGCGCCGCGTGATCGAGCTTTACGAGGGCCGCGTCGTTCGCGACGAGGTGAGCGGCGGCTACACCGAGGAGTCGACGACCGAGTTCGGCCTGCGGATGCGGGCCGAGATGGGCGTCGCCCCTGAGGGCCAGACCAACGGACACGACTCGCTCTTCTGATGGGCAGGCTCTTCTTCTTCACCCAGGAGGCGTTTCGGGCCCTGCGCCGCAACGGCGCCCCGAGTATGGCGGCGATCGTCACCACGGTCGTCACCGTGGTCCTGCTCGGCGTTCTCATCCCGG
Organism: Solirubrobacterales bacterium; assembly: GCA_036259555.1. GTDB lineage: Bacteria > Actinomycetota > Thermoleophilia > Solirubrobacterales > 70-9 > VRUE01. The sequence goes on along the minus strand of DATABM010000117.1, from coordinate 41,141 downwards.
TCTTTCAGACGACCCAGGCCAAGAGCGACGAGGTGCGGGACAGCCTCGAGACCCGGTTCGCAATCTACGACGACGCCACCCGCGGCGAAATCGCCACCGCCCGGCGCCAGCTCGAAGCTCTTCCCCACGTCGAGGAAGTGACCCTGGTCACCAAGGCCATGGCGCTGGAGGAGCTCAAAGCCGACCTCGGCAAGGAGAAGGCAGGCGAACTGGGGATCGACGAGCTGAACTCGAATCCGCTGCCGGCCAACTTCCGGGTCAAGGCCGACGACGCCGCCAACCTCGATGCGGTCAGCACCGCCGTGATCCCGCCCGGCCCCGACGGCAAACCGAGGCCGATCTCCCCGATCATCTCCGAAGAGTTCAACCGGCAGGAAGCGCGGGAAGACATCGAGCAGGTCACCGGCGCGCTGAAGATCGTCCTCACCGTGATCACCGCGCTGCTGATAACCGCGTCGCTGATGCTGGTCGGCAACACGATTCGTCTGTCCATCTACACGCGCCGCCGCGAGGTCGAGGTGATGAGGCTGGTCGGCGCGACGCGCTGGTTCATCCGCTGGCCGTTCATGATCGAGGGCGTGGTGGTGGGTTTCGCGGGCGGCCTGGTAGCCATACTGATCCTGTGGCTGGGCAAGCTGACCATCGTCGACCCGTTGAGCGACAGCATCGACTTCTTCGCCGCACAGAACAGCACGACGCTCTCCTTCCCGGCGTTGGTGGCGATCCTCTTCGCGGCATCGGTGCTCGTCTCGGCGATCGGCTCAGGCGTAACGCTGCGTCGCTTCCTCAAGGTCTGAGCGGGCCAGGCCGGACGTGACGGTCGCCAGGACCGTGGGCCTCGCGTTGGCCCTGTTGGCAACCCTCGCTGCCGGGCTCTGGCTGGGCGGCCACCCGGCCAAGATGCCCGAGCAGCTTCGCGACGTCTTCGTCGACGACTCGGCCGGCCTGACGGCCGAAGCGAGCGAGCTGATCGAAGACAACTACTACCGTCGCGTCGGCAACGGCGAGCTGATCGACTCCTCGCTGCGCGGGATGGTCCGGGACCTGCGTCGCCGCTATCGCGATCGCTTCTCCGAATACCTCTCGCCGTCCGTCCTGACCCGCTTCAACGAGGAAATCGAAGGGCGCTTCTCCGGCGTCGGGCTGAGCGTCACGCAGGTGCGGCGGGGGCTGCGGGTGGTCAAAGTGTTTGCGGGCTCCCCGGCGGAGAAAGCCGGCGTCGCCGTCGGCGACACGATCGTGTCGGTGAACGGACGCTCGATTGCCGGTCTCGACAGTGTCGCCGCGACGACTCGAATCAAGGGCCCCGAGGGGACGGACGTGCGGGTCGGGGTGCTCGGCCCGGATGGCGGACGGGTGCGCCAGGTGCGCCTGACCCGGGCCGAGATCGAAGTCCCGGTCGTCAGCAGTTCCCTCCGTCGCCGCGACGGCGAGAAGCTCGGCTACGTCCGTCTTGCCGCCTTCAGCAGCGGCGCCCACGGGGCGCTCGGCGAGGCCGTCCGCAAGCTCCAGGATCGCGGTGCGCGCGGACTGCTGCTCGACCTCCGTGCCAACGGTGGTGGCTTGCTGGAGGAGGCGGTCCTCACGGCGAGCGTCTTCCTGCCGGAGGGAGAAGAGGTCGTCTCGACCCGCTCGCGCACGCAGGGCGAGCAGGTCTACCGGACGCAGGGGGGCAACCTGCGCCGCATGCCGATCGTCGTCCTGATCGACCGCGCCACCGCTTCGGCGGCCGAGATCCTCGCGGCAGCTCTCGCCGACCACGTTGGCGCCCCAGTGGTCGGCACCCGCTCGTTCGGCAAGGGCGTCTTTCAGCAGGAGGTTGGACTTTCCAACGGCGGCGCGCTGAAGCTGACGATCGGCGAGTACTTCACGCCGGACGGCAAGAACCTGGCTGGGAAAGGCATCGAGCCAGATGTCGTCGTCCGCGACTCTCCGCGCACGCCGCGCGACGAGGTGCTGCAGCGGGGGTTGACCGTCCTGGCGGCTCAACGATGAGCTTCCGGTGCGCCTTTTGTCCCCTGTACGTACATAAAGCGCACCGGAAGGGACTGCGGTGAGCAAGACCGACTGGCGGCGCTACCGGTCACGGCAGCGGGCGCGGGGGAGGAGCAGGCGGGCCGAGCCGCGCAACGCGCGCGAGGCGGTCGACCGCCTGATCGCGGACGAGTTGGGCCGGCGCGGGTTCAGGCCGCCGCTCGAGAAGGAAGCGCGCGGCGCCGCGGACCGGGCCGAGTCCGCTTCCGGTCGCCGCCGCGACCTCACCGACTTGCCGACCTTCACGGTGGACCCGGCAACCGCGCGCGACTTCGACGACGCGGTCTCTGCCCAGCGCGACGGCGACGGGGTGAAGCTCTGGATCCACATCGCCGACGTCGCGGCTCACGTGCCGCCCGGCTCGCTGCTCGACCGGGAGGCGCGCGACCGCGCGAACAGCACCTATGCCCCAGGCACGGTGGAGCCGATGCTGCCGCACGCGCTCAGCTCCGACGCCTGCAGCCTGGCGCCCGGCGTGGAGCGGCTCGCGGTCACGGCGGAGATCGAGCTGAGCGCGAGCGGCGAGCTCGGGCGGGCGAGCTTCTACCGAAGCCGCATCCGCTCCGACGTCCGGCTCGACTATGACCAGCTCGACCTGATCTTCTCGGGCCGTGAGGCGCCCCCGCGCCCGGTCGACGAGCCGCTGGCGATCGCCCGCGCCGCGGCTGCGGCGCTGGGTGAGCGGCGCGGGCCGACCAGCCTCGACGTCGACTCCGCGGAGCCCGAGTTCGGATTCGACGCCGACGGTGAACCGACGACGGCGCGGGGAGTCGCCCAGACCGAGTCGCACCGGTTGATCGAGCGGCTGATGATCCTCGCCAACGAAGCGGTCGCACGGCTTCTGGAGCGCAAGCGCGTGCCGGCGATCTTCCGCGTCCACGCCCAACCGGACCCGCCCAGCGTCGAACGGCTGATCGAGCGGCTCGCCGACCTCGAGGTGCCCATTCCGGCGGTACGGGGAACGCTGGCGCCGCGGCAGGCGGGGGAGGTAGCGGCCGAGGCAAGCCGGCTGGTGATCCAGGAGGCGGCGCGGCGCGGCCACGGCCAGGACGCGTATACCTCCCTCGTGCTTCGCTCTCTCAAGCAAGCCGCATACAGCGAGCGCAACAGCGGCCACGCCGGACTCGGCAGCCCGGCTTACTGCCACTTCACCTCGCCGATCCGGCGCTACCCCGACCTCGTCGTCCACCGCGCCCTGCTGGCGGCGCTGGGCGAGGGCGAGCGGGCGCCGAGCGCCACCCAGACCCGCGAGACCGCCTGGCACTGCAGCGAGCGGGAGCGAGAGTCGATGCGCGTCGAGCGCAGCGCCGACGACATCTGCGCCGCCTTCCTGCTGCGGCGGGAGCTGGCCGAGCGGGAAGAGGAGGCGGCCTTCGAGGGCGAGGTCTCGGGTGCGATCCCCTCCGGTGCCTTCGTCGGCTTCGGCGGCGAGCTCGGCGACGTCTACGAGGGCTTCCTGCCGGCTCGCCTCCTCGGCGGCGCTGAGCGCTTCGAGCTGAACGAGACCGAGACGGCGCTGGTCGGGACCGAATCCGGGCGGAAGCTGCGGCTCGGCGATCCCGTCACGGTGCGCGTGGCGGGCGTCGAAGCCGCCCGCGGTCGCGTCGACCTCGAACCGGTCGAAGCGGACTGATGGCGAAGAAGGGCAAGAAACGCGCCCCGGCCTCGGGCGACGTGGCCACGAACCGCCGCGCCCGTCACAAGTTCGAGCTGATCGAGAAGCTCGAGGCGGGGATCGTCCTGCGCGGCTCGGAGGTCAAGTCGCTGCGGACCGGCAAGGCGCAGATGATGGATGCCTATGCCGTGGTGGACGATGGCGAGGTATGGCTGCGCAATCTCCACATCCCGCCCTACGAGCCGGCGAGCCGGGAGAACCACGAGCCCGAGCGGCCGCGCAAATTGCTCCTGCACCGGGCCGAGATCGAGCGTCTCGTCGGCAAGACCGCGGAGCGCGGCCTCACTCTCGTCCCGACCAGGATCTACTTCAAGGGCGGCAGGGCGAAGCTCGAGCTGGCGCTGGCGCGCGGCAAGGAGGGGCGCGATCGCCGCAAGGAGATCGCGGAGCGCGACGTGCGCCGGGAGGTCGAGCGCGAATTCAAGGGCCGGATGAGGTAGCTTCGAGGGCGCATGGCTGACTTCGTCAGCGACAACATCGCGTACATCGTGGCGGGGCTCGCGGTTGCGATCCTGCTGCTCCTGCTGTTGATCGGCAGGCGACGCCGTCGCGAGAAGCGCAAGGAGTCGAAGCAGGGGGCGTCCCCGCCCGCCACGCCGGCCCCAAGCAAGGGCGAAGAGACCCAGAAGATGCCGCCGGCAACGCCTCCCCCGCCGCCGGGCGGCCCAGCTCCGAGCGCCAAGGAGAAACGCAAGCAGGCGCGCGAGCAGCAGCGTGCCGCGCGTCGGGAGCAGCGGAAAAGGCGCCAGGAGGAAGCGAAGCGACGGCGCGAAGAACGACTGCGCAAGCGGGCCGAACGACGCCACAAGCCGGCGCCGGGGGCTCCCGTCCAAGGAGGGCGTGTCTCGGGGCGCAAGGCGCGGCGCCAGGCCGCCAAGGCCGAGCGCGAACTGGCCGCGGCCAAAGCCGCGCAGGAGCGGGCGCTGCTCGAGCAGCAGACGGCACAACATCAGGTGGGACAGGCAGCGCCACCGCCACCGCCCAATCAGGCCTTCCCGCCCGCGGCACCCGGCTTCCAGCCCCCTGCGCAGCAAGCGCAACAGGCACAGTTTCAGCAGCCGCCTGCTCAGCTGCCGCCGATGCCGCCGCCACCTCCGGTTGCGCCGCCGCCTCCAGCCGCGCCTCTCGCGACCGCCGGCCAGTACGACCCCGCCGCGGCCGAACAGCGGGTTCACGACAAGGTCACCGAAATCCAACGTGAGGAGGAACGGATTCGTGCCGAGGCGGAGCGCCGCATCCAGGAGGCCGAGCGCCTCCAGCGCGAAGCCGAGCAGCGGCAAGCGGCAGCTGAGGCGACGCAAAGCATGGCTGCCGCGTCAACGGCTTCGGTGGCAGCTCCGCCTTCCTCGCCGGCCTCGAGCCTGGAGAGTGCCGAACAGCATCTGCAGCGGGAGCGCGAAGCCCAGGAGCGCTCGTTGGCCGAGGCGCAGGAGCGGCTGCGCCAGATCGAAGAGCGCACGAAAGCGGCCGAACAGCGCGCCGCCGAGGCAGAGCGCCTGTCGCGGCTGAAATCCGAAGAGGACGAGCGCGACCGGCGCCTGCGCGAGATCCAGGAGAGCGTCGCCAAGGCCGAGGAGCGCGCCCGCGAGGCGGAGCGGCGGGCGGCCGCCGCCGAGCAGGCGGTGCTGAGCTCGGTGCAGCCCGTCGGGGGCGGCTACCAGCAGCCTCCCGCGCCCGGCCCGCAGCCTCCCACGCCGCCGACTCCCAGCCCACAGCCGACCCCGCCTCCGATGCCCCAGCCCCCGGCGCCGACCCCTGAGCCGCCGATCCCGGGTCCGCCGCCGGTCACGCCGCCGACCCCTGAGCCGCCGGCACCGAGCCCGCAGCCGTCGACCCCCGCGGCGGGCGGTGAGACGATTCAGCTCAACGAGGTCAGCTTCGAGCAGCTGCGCGCCCAGGGTCTGTCGGTGACCCAGGCGACCAGGGTGCTCGCTCACCGCGAGCGGGTCGGCCGCTTTCAGTCGGTCGAGGAACTGGACGAGATCCCGGGGCTGACGCGGGAGTTCGCGGAAGACCTGAAGCGGCGTTCGCAGGTCTGAGGGGCCGTCCGCCGGTAGGGGGTTCCGCTTAGTACAAAACGCTCCACCCCCAACCGGCAGACGGCTGCTATAGGCCGTAGCTCTCTAGGAGTTTCAGCCAGAGCTCGGAGCGAGTGGGGTAAGCGGCGACGGCGTGGCGGAGGGTTGAGAGGGGGACTTCGGCGACGATGGCGATGGTGGCGGCGTGGAGCAGCTCGGCGGTCTCGAAGCCGGTGAAGGTCGCGCCCACGACGATGCCGCGGTCCTCGTCGACGACGAGTCGCGAGGTCCCGCCAGTGTCGCGGCCGTAGAAGCTGGCACCGGCCGTTCCGTCGGTCGGGACGTCGACCGCACGCGCGACGACGCCGCCGGCTTCCGCTTCGTCGAGGGTCTTCCCGACCGCCGCCACCTGCGGGTCGGTAAAGGTCACCCTCGGGGAACCGGTCGCTTCGGCGACGGCGGCCGCCGGGCGGCCGAGGACGTTCTCGGCGGCGACCCAGGCCTGGTACTTGCCCATGTGGGTGAACAGGGCCCTGCCGTTGACGTCGCCGACCGCGTAGAGCCACTCGCGGCCGCCGACGCGCATCCGGTCGTCGGTAACGAGGAAGCCGCGCTCGTCGACGTCTACGCCCGCTGCGTGAAACCCGATCCCCTCGGTGCGCGGCTTGCGTCCGACCGCGACGAGCAGCTCCTCGGCCTCGAGTCGATCGCCGTCGCCGAGCTCGACTGAGACTCCGTCTCCCGCGGCCGAGATTCGTTCGGCCCGCACCCCCGTGCGGACGTCGACGCCATGCCGCTCCCGCAGCGACGTGGCCACCTGCTCGCCGGCGAAAGCCTCCTCGCGGGGCAGCAGCCGCTCTTCGCCCTCGACCAGCGTCACCCGCGAGCCGAGGGCGCCCCAGGCTTGCGCCAGCTCGGCGCCGACCGGTCCGCCGCCCAGCACGACCATGCTCCCCGGCGCCGAGCGCGCCGTCGTTCCCTCGCGGTTGTTCCAGCTCCCGATTTCGTCCAGGCCGTCGATCGGCGGCATCGCGGCGCCGCTGCCGGTCGCCACGACCACGGCGCGGCGTGCGGTGAGGACCTCTCCGCCGACGATCACGCGGCGCTCGCCGTCGAGTCGTCCCTCGCCGCGGAACAGCTCGATCCCGCGCTCTTCGAGCCAGGGCAGCTGTCCAGAGTCGTCGAGCTCGTGGATCACCTCGTCACGGCGGCTGAGCACCGCTGCCGAGTCGAGCGCGCCGCTGATCGCCTCAGCGGCGCCGGGGACGCGGCGGGCCTCGTCGAGGAGCTCGCCGGGGCGCAGCAGCGCCTTCGAAGGCATGCAGGCGTAGTAGGAGCACTCGCCGCCGACCAGGTGCTGCTCGACGATCGCCACGTCCAGACCCCCCTCGGCGAGCCGACCGGCGCAGACCTCGCCGGGCGCGCCGGCGCCGATCACGATCGCGTCGAAGTCGCGAGCGGCCACGAGAGCCGCTTACCCGACGCCCTACAATGGGAAGCACATAGCACGGGGGCGACAGGCTTCGACCTGGTCGGTCCGTGCGAACGGTTGCAGGTCGAGGTTGTCGGAGGCCTCGTTAAACACCGACACCAACCAATACGTGCGGACCATGAGTTCGCCCTCGCCGCTTAGTCAATAGCTAAGTGAGTGAGAGTCGGCCCTCTCCCGCCCGCGGAGGGGGGCACCGGCTTCAATTGCGGGCTCACCCAGGCGGATCGCCCCGTCCGCCGGGGGAAATCGAATCGGGGCTTTGTCTCCCGTAGTGCCCGCCGGCGCGGACCCCGGGAGCCGAGAATCAAGCGCCGGCTAAGCCTGTAGAAACCTTCGCGCTACGGCCAGGGACGCCGGTTCGATTCCGGCCGCCTCCATCTTTCGGTCCCGCCGGACCGTGTGGGGTCAGTACCGCCCGGAGCGGCGCTCAGCGCGAGTCTGGAGTGCGAGACCGAGCGTCATGCCGCCGATCATCACCGGGAGGAAGATCAGCGGGTGAGCGCCGAAGCCGAAGACGGCAATGAGGATGGCCACGCTGGACACGGTGCCCATGATCAGCGGGCTCCATGGAGATAGGGCAAAGCGGTCCATCAGGTCCACACCATGATGATAAGCGCGAGGGTGGCGAGCGACGATCCGTACAAGAAGCCCCACGCGATTCCTTCGTTGACCTGATGGGCGAGGACTTCCGGAGGCGATCCGATGAGAAGTGCCCGGGCCGCCCCGAAACCGCTCGAGTACGCCATCGCGCCGCCGAGGACGGAAAACGCGGCAACGATTCCTTCGAGGTATTCGCGAGCGGCGAGGGCGTCGATCAGGGCCATCGCTCCACCGTAAGACGCACTGGCGCACGAGTGGCGCGCACATTCCAAAAATTCCGTGTCGCGACTGTCACGTCTTTCAAACGGCGGAGGCGACCGGAGCTAAGGTGACCGCCGTGAATCGCCACGTGGCCTTTCTGCGCGGCGTCAACCTCGGCGCCAAGCGGCGCGCCAGCAGCGCGGACCTGCGTGCGGCGTTCGAGGCGGCCGGGTTCGGGGACGTGGCCACGTTCCGGACCAGCGGCAACGTCGTCTTCGAGGCCAGCGGCAATGAGGCGGAGATCCTGGCGCGCAGCGAAGCGGCCTTGCGCGACACGCTCGGCTTCGACGTCCGGGTCGTTCTGCGCTCCGCGCGACAGGTGAGGGCGATCGCGGCGCACGAGCCCTTCGAGCCGAAGGTCGTCGCCGCGACCGAAGGGCGGCTCCAGGTGATCCTGATGGCCGAGAGGCCGAGCGCCGCCGCGAAGAAGCGTGTCCTGGCACTCGCCACCGAGAACGACCGCCTGGCGCTGCGCGGTCGTGAGCTCTATTGGCTGCCGACCGCCGGCACGCAGGGCTCCGACCTCGACCAGGAGTCGCTCGGGGAGGCGCTCGGCCTCGTCACGGTGCGGACCAAGGGGACGATCGAGCTGCTCGCGGCGAAGTTCCTCGCGGGCTAGCCGCTGGCTAGGCGCTGGCGAGGCTGGCGCTGAGGGAGGGCGGTTTCGCCAGGGTTTGGAACACGACGCAGTAGCGCTCGGTCAGCTTCAGCAGCGTCTCCAGCTCGTCCTCGCTCGCCTCCGCCTCCAGCTCGAACTCGAGCCGGATGTCCCGAAAGCCGACCGGCGCGTCGCGATCGACGGCAAGCGTGCCGCGGAAGTCGAGGTCGCCCTCGGCATGCACCGTGCCCGACTCGACCGCGATCCCGAGCGAGGTCGCCACCGCCCGCAGCGTTACGCCGGCGCAGGCGACCAGCGCCTCGAGCAGCATGTCTCCCGAGCAGAGCTGCGAGCCGTCGCCGCCGGTGGCGGGGTGCAGGCCTGCCTCGGCGATCGCCCGGCCGGTCTCCACCGAGCATGAGACGCCCTCGCCGAGCCGGCCGCTCGCCGCGAGCGTCACGACCGCGGCCTGCGGCTCGTCGCGATAGCGCTCCTTGAGCGGCGCCTGGATTTCTCGCAACTGCTCCCGGTCCACCGCCTGAGCTTAGAGCGCGCGGCACAATGGGTTCGCGCCGGACGGCGCTTGACCATGGCTGTAGCGACCGCGAAATCGATCGACGTCTACGTCGGCGGCGAGCTGCTCTTCGCCGACGTCTCCTTCAAGCTGGAGCGGCGGGAGCGGATGACCCTGTCCGGGCGCAACGGCGCCGGCAAGTCGACCCTGCTGAGGGTCCTGGCCGGGGAGCGGAGTCCGGACGGCGGCAGTGTCTCGGTGCAAAAGGGCGGTCGCGTCGCCCTCCACGACCAGCGGCCGCCGCGTCACACAGACGCCTCCCTGGGCGAGTACGTGTTCGGCGGTCGCGCCGAGATGCTCGCCGCCGAGGCGGAGCTGGAGAAGCTCGAGGCGGCGATGGCCGACGGCTCGCCCGGGGAGGAGACCCTGCGCGCCTACGCGGCGGCCCAGGGCCGCTTCGAGCACGGCGGCGGCTACCACTGGCGCGAGGGGGTGCTGGCGGTCCTGCGCGGCCTCGGTTTCGAAGGGGACGAGCTCGATCGACCCCTCGCCGGCTTTTCGGGCGGCGAGCTGACCCGGATCTCGCTCGCCCGGGCGCTCGCCGCCAAGCCGGACCTGCTGCTGCTCGACGAGCCGACCAACCATCTCGACATCCCGGCCCTCGAGTGGCTGGAGGGATACCTGCTGGAGCTCGACGCAGCCGTTGTGCTCGTCGCCCACGACCGCTGGTTCCTGGAGGCGGTGGGGACTGCGGTGCTGGAGCTCGACGGCAAGCGCGGCCGCTTCTTTGCCGGGCCGTGGCACGCTTGGCGCAAGGAGCACGCCGCGCGCGAGATCGCCCGCGGCAAGGCGGTAGAGCGCCAGGAAGCCGAGATCGCCCGCATGGAGCGCTTCGTCGAGCGCTTTCGCTACAAGGCAACCAAGGCGCGGCAGGCCCAGGACCGGCTGAAGAAGATCGAAAAGCTGAAGGACGACGGAGCCGGGGCGGAGCGCCGCGACGAACGCCGCCTGCGCTTCTCCTTCCCGCAGCCCGAGCGGCCCGGCCGCGTCGTGCTGAAGCTGCGCAACGCGACGATCGCCGTGCCGGGCCGCACGCTGCTCTCCGGCGCCGGGCTCGAGGTCGAGCGGGGCGAACACGTCGTGCTGGTGGGGCCCAACGGTGCCGGCAAGACGACGCTGATCGAGACGCTGGCGAGTCAGCGCGAACCCGAGTCGGGTTCGGTCTGGACCGGCCACAACGTCAAGGTCGGCTATCTCTCCCAGCACGCCGACACGGCGGCCGGGGAGGGGACGGTGCTCGACGCGGTGCGGCGAGAGACGGGGCTCAGCGGGCGCAAGGCGCGCGAGCTGCTCGGCGGCTTCCTCTTCTCGGGCGCCGAGGCGGAGAAGTCGCTGCGCGACATCTCCGGCGGCGAGCAGCGGCGGCTCTCGCTCGCGATCCTCGTCGCTTCGGGCGCCAACCTGCTGATCCTCGACGAGCCGACCAACCACCTCGACGTGGAGAGCCGCGAGGCGCTCGAGGACGCCCTCGCGGCCTTCGAGGGCGCGGTGATCCTGGTCTCCCACGACCGGGCGCTGCTGGAGGCGATCGGCACACGGACGCTCGCCATCGAGGATGGAGCTTTGCGATCGCACCCGGTCGGTTGGGCCGAGTACCAACGCCAGCGCGATGAGCGAGACGCGGCCGCGGCTGCCGCGCTGGCGCCGAGGGCGAACCGGCCGAAGAGCCGGCAGCACGGGCGCCGCGAGTCGCAGCGCGCGGCGCGCAAGGCGAGTCGCCTCGCCGAGAAGATCGAGCGGGCGGAGGCCGAGCTGCGCGAGGTCGAGGACGAGCTGGCCGATCCCGCCGCATGGTCGAGCCCGGGCCGGGCGGAGCGGGCGAACGAGCGTCACGCCGAGGCGAAACGGGCGGTCGCGGAGCTCTACGAGCAGTGGGAAGCGGCCGAGGCGCAGGTCAGCGCAGCGGCCGAGTGAGGGTGACGCGGGCTCCCTGGGCGGGAGCGAGGGTGATGTTGCGGACCTTGACATGCTCCGGCTTCGGGTTCGGCGCCCGCAGGTCCGCACGCTCCAGCATCGTCCGCAGGACGACCCGCATCTCGTATTCGGCGAAGGCAGCTCCGATGCAGCGGCGGACGCCGCCGCCGAACGGGATCCAGACGTACTTCATCGAGCGTCAGCACCGAGTTGGGGCCAAGCGCCGGCTCGAGCACGGTCGCGTTGGCCTCACCGGCGTGGAAACGCTCCGGCGGGCCGGTGAAGACCGCTTTGACCAGCTCGGGGTCGGCGACGTAGACGACGCGACCGAAATACGGGAACGAGACCGCGAAGACGTCGCCGTAGCGGCGCTGGAAGCGGCCGAGGAAGCCGAGCGGGTCGCGCGCGTAGCGGAGACCCTGAACGAGGGCCGGCGCGGAGGATCCTGGCAGCGACGAGGGCGGGGATGCCGCAATGGGTCGCCGCAGGGTCGCCTGCTCCATCGGCGTAACTATGACACCGACTGGCTGGGCAGCCAGTCGGTGCTCAGAAGACGATCGTCCGGTCGCCGTCGAGCAGGACGCGGTCGTCGAGATGCGCCTTGACGGCGCGGGCGAGGACTAGGCGCTCGACGTCGCGGCCGATTCGAACCAGGTCGGTGATCTCGTCGCGGTGGCTCACACGCACCACGTCCTGATCGATGATCGGGCCGGCGTCGAGCTCCTCGGTCACGTAGTGGGCCGTGGCGCCGATCAGCTTGACGCCGCGTTCGTGGGCGCGCGCGTAGGGGTCGGCGCCGACGAAGGCGGGCAGGAAGCTGTGGTGGATGTTGATCGCCGGTGCGCCGACCCCGCCCAGGAAGTCGGCAGAGAGGATCTGCATGTAGCGGGCGAGGACGAGCAGGTCGATCTCGCCGGCGAGCACCTCCAGGATCCTCTGCTCCGCCGCCTCCTTCGCGCCCCTCTCGACCGGGACATGGTGGAAGGGGAGCCCGAGCGACTCGACCGGGCCGGCGTGGTCGGGGTGGTTCGAGACGACTGCGACCAGCTCGGCGCCCAACTCGCCGCTTCGCCAGCGCCACAGCAGGTCCGAGAGGCAGTGGTCTTCGCGCGAGACCATGATCGCGACGCGCTTGCGCTCGCTGGACTCGGCGAAGCGGTGGTCCATGCCGAGCGGCTCGGCCAGATCCCGCGCGAAGCGGGTGTAGAGCTCGGCGCGCTCCTCGGCGGGGGCCGGCTCGAAGACCATCCGCATGAAGAAGCGCCCCTCGTCGCTCGAGTGTTGGTCGGCGTCGACGATGTTGCGGCCCGCCTCGGCGAGGAAGCCGCTGACCGCAGCGATCAGCCCGGGCCGGTCGGGGCAGGCAAGCAGGAGGCGGGAGGTGGCGTGATCCTCGGCGATCCGGGAATCATGCCGCTAGGCTGGCCGCCATGCGGATCGCCGCACAACCGGACGGCCCTGTCGAGCGACTCGGTCTCCTGCTCAACCAGCTGCCGACGCCGATCGGCGAGGCGATGTTCGCAATGCCGGTGGCCCGCTCGCTGCAGGTGGCGCAGAGCACGGGGATGTTGACGGCGCTGGCCGAGGGCCCGCGTGAGCCGGCCGAGCTGGCCGAGCATCTCGGCCTGCAGGCGGCCGGGACGCAGCGGGTACTCGACGTGATCGCCTCGCTGGGGCATCTGAAGCTTCGACCCGACGGCAAGTACGAGATGACCGGGCGGGCGAAGCGATGGCTCGATCCCTCCTCGGACCGCTACGTCGGCGACTTCCTCGCCGACACCGGCTATTACTGGGAGTGGTGGGGCGACCTGGAGCGCCTGGTGCGCGACGGCAGCCACGCCGAGCTGCACGCCAAGTCCCCCGACGATCCCTACTGGCGCTCCTACATTCGCGGCCAGTACCAGGTGGCACGCCTCTCCAGCGACGAGGTCGCCAAGGCGGTGCCACTGGCTGACAACGCCCACTCGATCCTCGACGTAGCCGGCGGCCACGGCGAGTTCTCGATGGCGCTCTGCCGCCGTCACCAGGGGCTGAAGGCGACCGTCATCGACCTTCCCGGCAGCGCCGCGGTCGGACGCGAGATCGTCGCCGAGGCGGGGATGAGCGACCGGGTCAGCCACCTCGAGGGGGACATGTTCGAGGTCGAGATCGAGGGGCACCATGACGGCGCCCTCTGCTTCAACATCATCCACCACCTGACGCCAGAGCAGATCCGCGAGCTCTTCAGTCGCATCCGGACGGCGCTGCGGCCCGGAGCGCCACTATGCGTGCTCGACCTTTACGACCGGCCGCCCGGCCAGAAGCCGGACTCGGGTTCGATCCTCGGGCTCTTCTTCCACCTCACCTCGGGTGCCGACACCTACACGAGGGAGGAGATGTCGAGGTGGCTCTCGGAGTCCGGCTTCGGCGACGTCCGCATCGACACCTTCCGCACCTTGCCAAGCCTGGCGATGGTCACCGGCCGCGCCGTTTAGCCGGGCGGTCGCTTGCGAATTCGTGCCTGGCGGCCGGTCTTATGTGACCGGGCTCACTTTGCGTACCGCGGAATACCGCCACGGTTCCGCGCTTGCTTACAAAAAACACATATTCCCTGGTCATTTCCCTCATAGTCTTGGCCGCGCCGGCCGCAGCCTTCGGCGCTGACGAGGACGCCGCGGAGCCGCGCATCGCCGTCGCGGCCGGCGTGCCGGTCGGCGGAGTCCTCGTCGCCGATCACGCAGCGACGCTTCGTCGCGAGATGCGCCAGGCGGCTCGGCGGATACGCACTCAGCGTCGCGCGCGGATCCGTCGCGAGGAACGGGAAGCGTTCGCGACGCTCCCTGCCGGGGTCTCGATGTCGACGCTCGACGCAATCGCCGCCTGCGAGTCTGGGGGCGATCCCACCGCCGTCTCCTCCGACGGCTCCTACCGCGGCAAGTACCAGTTCTCCTTCGAAACCTGGGCCGCGGTCGGCGGCTCCGGCGACCCCGCCGCCGCTTCCGAGGCGGAGCAGGACTACCGCGCGGCGCTGCTCTACGCGCAGTCGGGCTCCAGCCCCTGGCCCGTCTGCGGCTGACTGGACCCGCCGGTAGTTGAGCACCCATAGGGTGTCTAACTCACGGCGGGTCCCCTACGATGGCGCCGCGATGCCCGAGGACGTAGTCCCAGCGCCCGACCCCGGCGGTCCCAAGCGAAAGCCGCCGGGCGAGGCGATCGCCGAGGCCAGGGTGAGGGCGCCGGCGCGAGGCAACCGCCGCCTCGAGCGCTTCCTAGAGGCCGTCAACGGCGATGAGCAGGTGCGGGCCTGGTGGTACATGGCCCAGGTGCACGCCGAACGGCTGCGCATGTCGGATCACTCGTGGGTCCACGTCCAGATCGTCCTCAACATCTCCCTGCGGCTGCTGCGGCTGCTCGTCAAGGCCGGCGTGGAGCCCGCGGTCGTCGCCGACCACGGGATGTCGCGGCGCGACGCGGAGGTGGTCGTCGCGGGCGGCGCGCTGCTCCACGACGTCGGCATGTCGATCCATCGCGCCGACCACGAGTCCTACAGCCTCTTCCTCGCCGCCGGCGCGCTCGATCGGCTGCTGGCCGACGCCTACGCGCAACCGGAGCGAACGGTGATCGCCTCCGAGATTCTCCACGCGATCATCGGGCACCGCCGCCGCGGCGAGCCCTACACCTTGGAGGCGGGCGTGGTGCGGGTCGCCGACGCGCTCGACATGGCCCAGGGGCGCACCCGCATTCCGCTCGAAAGCGGCCAGGAGGGCATCCACTCGATCTCGGCGGCCGCCGTTGACGAGGTGCGGATCGAGGCCGGCGGGGAGCGGCCGATTCGGATCGAGATCGACCTCAACAACTCGGCCGGGATCTTCCAGGTCGACGACCTGCTCGCGACGAAGATCCGCGGTACGCCGCTCGAGGGCCGGGTCGAAGTGATCGCCCAGATCGAGGGCGAGACCGAGAAACGTTTGCTGAGCGGCTTCAAATTGGCCTGACGTGGCCTGGGGGGTGTCAGGCGAGGACGCAGGGAGCGTGGCGTGCACCGCACGCGAGCAACCGAGGACGCCGGCCGGCGCCCCTCCGGGCCGTCAGGAGAGCCGTTTCAGGGTGTCGTACCGCTGTTCCTTGCGCTTCTCGAGCCTGCCCTGAAGCAGGGAGAGGCCGATCACGAGGATCGCAAAGAAGGCGATCACGCCGAAGCAGAAGAAGGTGATCGTCTTGTCGGTCACCGGCCCGGCGAGCCCGGCGCCGTTTTCGGCCAGAGCGGCAGGCGCGGCGACGAGCACCAATGCGAATGCGGCGCAAAGGGCGACAGCCAATCGGCTGGTGAGCGAGAAGACCTTCATGGGCCGAAATCTACCGCAAGGACCGGGGGTGTCCCCCCAGCGGAACTTGTGAGCCACTGAGGTTGGGACGGGCGGGCGGACCGTCGCGGGTTCCGTCGGGGGGACACCCCCGGTCCCCCAAATAGGATCACCCGCCATGGAGTGGTGGGAAGCGATCCTCCTCGGCGCGGTCGAGGGGCTCACCGAGTTCCTGCCGGTGTCCAGCACGGGGCACCTGACGATCCTCGAGCGGCTCCTCGGCCACTCGACCGACGACCCCGACATCACCGCCTTCACGGCGATCGTCCAGGTGGGTGCGGTGGCGGCAACCGTGATCTTCCTGCGACGCGACATCGTCCGCATGGCGCGGGCCTGGCTGGTTGGCTTGCGCGACGCCAGGCAGCGCGGCGCTCCCGACTATCGCTTCGCCTGGGCGGTGGTCCTCGGCTCGTTGCCGATCGCAGTGGTCGGTCTCGCCTTCAAGGACGAGATCGAGACGACGCTGCGCAGCCTCTGGTTCGTCGGCGGCGCGCTGATCCTCTGGAGCGGCGTGATGTGGTTCGCCGACAGTCGCGCCACCCAGGAGCGCCACGAGGAAGACGTGACCTGGCGCGACACCCTGGTCATCGGCCTCGTGCAGTGCCTTGCACTGGTGCCGGGCGTCTCCCGTTCCGGCGCGACGATGTCGGCCGGCCTGCTGCGCGGCATCGACCGCGTCGCGGTGACGCGGCTCTCGTTCTTCCTCTCGATCCCGGCCCTGACCGGCGCCGGAATCCTGCAGACGGTCGACGAGTTCGACCGCATCTCAACCGGCGTCGGCTGGGGACCGACGATCGTCGCGACGCTGGTCAGCTTCGCCGTCGCCTTCGCCGCCGTCTCCTGGCTGCTGCGCTACATCGCCCGCCACACCTACTCGGTCTTCATCGTCTACCGCGTCGGGCTCGGCGTCCTCGTCCTCGCCCTCGTCGCGAGCGGCGCGGTCGCGCCGGTCTGACCCCATACAATCGACGTGGGTGTCCTCTTCTGACCCGATTCGGCTGGCCGTCGTCGACGACGACAGCGGCTTCGTCACCGTTCTCGCCAAGCGAGCCGAGGCGGCCGGCTGGCAGCTGCGCACGAGCGCCGGGGCGATTCCCGCGGAGGAGCTCGTGGCGATGAAGCTGAACGCGCTGCTTGTCGACCCCTCCGTGCTCGGCGAGGAAGCATGGGACTACCTGGAGCAGGTCTGCGGAATGCTGCCCGAGCTCGGCGTGTTGATCTGCACCGCGCCGACCACGGTCGGGCAGCGGGTTCGCGGCCTGCGGCTCGGCGCCGACGACTGGATTGCCAAGCCGTGCCACCCCGAGGAGGCGATGGCCCGGATCGAAGCCGTCTCGCGCCGCCGCCGCCGCGCCAAACCTCAACTCGACCTCGGCCCCCTTGTCGCCGGCGAGCTGGAGATCCGTCCTGACCGCTTCCAGGCCTACGTCTGCGGCAACAGCGTCGACCTGACCCGCCGCGAGTTCGAGCTGCTGCTGATGCTGGCCGAGTCGACCGGCCGGGTGCACGAGCGCGGCGCCATCTACCAGCGGGTCTGGGGCTACGCGATGGCCCACGGCGATCGCTCGGTCGACGTCTTCGTCCGCAAGCTGCGCCACAAGCTGGAGCGACATTCGCCCGGCTGGACCTACATCCACACCCACTTCGGCGTCGGCTACCGCTTCGACCCCGAGCCGGTCGACGGCGGGGCGCCGCTCGCAGCGCCCCGTTCACAGGCTTTTCACAAGCTCGATACGAGCGCGTAACAAGCCGCCCTTCTCGCGCTGAGACGCTGGTGTCGAGGCTGGCCCATCCGGGGTCGAGCCGGAACGCAAGACGAGAAGGAGAGAGAGTGAAAGGCTTCAGATGGCTCGCGGTCAGCGCGGCGGCCTGTGTGCTCGCGATCGGCGCGGCGGCGTGCGGCGGCGACGACGACTCGGCGAGCGGCAGCGGCGGCGACCTGTCCGGATCGATTCGGATCGACGGGTCGAGCACGGTCGCGCCCCTCACCGAGGCGGTCGCCGAGGAATTCGAAGCGGCCAACCCGAACGTGAAGGTCACGGTCGGAACGTCGGGGACCGGTGGCGGCTTCGAAAAATTCTGCGCCGGCGAGACCGACATCTCCGACGCATCGCGGGCGATCGAGCCCGACGAGGTTGCGGCGTGCAAGCAGAACGGGGTCGTGAACGAGGAGGTGCGGGTCGCCACCGACGCCCTCACCGTGGTCGTCAATCCCGAGAACCCGGTCGACTGCCTCACCGTCGAGCAGCTCGGTGCGATCTGGACCCCCGATTCCGAGCTCTCCAGCTGGAGCGAAATCCCCGGGCTGAAAGATGAGTTCGACGAGGAGCTGGCCCTGTTCGGGCCCGGCACCGACTCGGGCACGTTCGACTACTTCACCGAAGAAATCAACGGCGAGGAGGGCGCCTCCCGGACCGACTACAACAACGTCGGCGAGAACGACAACGCGACGGTCACCGGTGTCCAAGGAGCGCCCGGCGGAATGGGCTACTTCGGCTTCTCCTTCTACCAGGAGAACGAAGGGACGCTGAAAGCGCTCGAAGTGGACGGCGGCAAGGGTTGCGTCGCGCCTTCGGCCGAGACCGCCCAGAGCGACGAATACGTGCCGCTCAGCCGGCCCTTGTTCATCTACCCGAGCGCCGAGGCGCTGCGTAAGCCGGAGGTCAAGGCGTTCGTCGACTTCTACCTCGACAACGTCAACGGCCTCGCCGAAGCGGTCGGCTTCATCCCGCTGACCGACGCGCAGCTCGAGCAGTCGAAGGCCGCGACGGCGAAGCTGGGCTAGTGCTCGAGTCGTCCAGCCCGCGCTACGGCGAGAAGGCCATCCAGGGCCTTCTCGCCCTCTGTGCCGTCCTCTCGGTCCTGACCACGACGGCGATCGTCCTCTCGCTGCTCGGGCCGACGATCGGCTTCTTCCAGGTCATCCCGGCCGGCGACTTCTTCTTCGGGATCGACTGGACGCCGCAGTTCGAGCCGCCGAGCTACGGCGTGCTGGCGATCGTCGCGGGGACGCTCAACGTGGCGCTCTGGGGGATGCTCTTCGCGATTCCCGTCGGCCTCGGGGCGGCCGTCTACCTGAGCGAGTACGCGCCCCCGCGCGTTCGCAAGACGGTGAAGCCGGTGCTGGAGATCCTCGCCGGCATCCCCACCGTCGCGATCGGCTTCTTCGCCGCCTCGTTCATCCTGCCCAGCCTCATCCAGCCGCTGTGGCCGGGCGATCTCCTCGGCGGGGCCGAGAAGCCGTTCATGGCTCTCGCGGCGGCGCTCGGCGTCGGCCTGATGGTGGTGCCGATCATCGCCTCGATCTCCGAGGACGCGATGGCGGCGGTGCCGCACGGGCTGCGCGAAGGCGCCTACGCGATGGGCGCGACCAGGATGAAGGTGGCGACGCGCGTCGTCTTCCCGGCGGCGCTGTCGGGCATCGTCGCCTCGATCGTGCTGGCGATCTCGCGCGCCGTCGGCGAGACGATGATCGTCCTGCTGGCCGCCGGCAACACGCCCAGCTTCACCCTCTGGCCCAACGAAGCGGTGCAGACGATCACCGCCTACATCGCCACCACCGCGACCGGCGACATATCGACCGGCTCGCTCGAGTACGAAACCGTGTTCGCGGCCGGGGCGGTGCTGTTCGCGATGACGCTGGCGATGAATCTGCTGAGCATCAGGCTGGTGCGGAAGTACCGCGAGGTCTACGACTGATGGAGGCACGCGGCCTTCCCAGCGAGCGCGCCCGCCTGGCCGGCGCCGGCGCTCGCGCCACCGTGGCGGCGGCGCTCGGCGCCCAGCCTCGCCGCGACGTCGCGCTCAACGCCGCCTTCGCGGGGCTCCTCCTCCTGGCGGTCCTGATCGCCCTGGCGGGGCTCGCCGCCCTGCTCGCCCAGGCCTTCGTCAAAGCCGCTCCGGCGCTCTCGCCCGACCTCTTCACGAACATGCCGTCGAGGATCAACCCCGAGGAGGCGGGCTTTCGTCCGGCGATCCTCGGCTCGCTGCAGCTGATCGCCGGCGTCATCCTCTTCGTC
Organism: Solirubrobacterales bacterium; assembly: GCA_036259555.1. Lineage (GTDB taxonomy): Bacteria > Actinomycetota > Thermoleophilia > Solirubrobacterales > 70-9 > VRUE01. The sequence continues at coordinate 21,613 of DATABM010000117.1, read as the reverse complement.
GTCCCGGTTGGCGTCGGCGCTGCCGTCTACCTGGAGGAATACGCCGATAGGTCGCGCTGGTGGAATCGGGCGATCGAGGTCAACATCCAGAACCTCGCCGCGGTGCCGTCGATCATCTACGGCATTCTCGGTCTCGCCTTCATCGTGCGCGGGCCGCTCGATCTCGGCTTCGTCCTCCTGGCGGGCTCGCTGACGCTGGCGCTACTCGTGTTGCCGGTGGTGATAATCGCCGGGCGCGAGGCGATCCGCGCCGTCCCCGACTCGATCCGGCAGGGCTCGCTGGCGCTCGGTGCGACGCGCTGGCAGACGATCCGGCGCCAAATCCTGCCCGCCGCGGTGCCCGGGATCGCGACCGGCGTAATCCTCGCCATCTCGCGGGCGCTCGGCGAGGCGGCTCCCCTTCTGCTGGTCGGCGCGACCGTGTTCGTCACCTTCGACCCGACCCCGCTCTCCGACTACTCGGCGCTGCCAGTGCAGATCTTCAACTACGCGATGCAGCCGCACGAGGAGTTCAAGGCGCTCGCGGCGGCGGGGATAGTCGTGATGCTCGCCGTCCTCCTGACGATGAACTCCTTCGCGATCTGGCTGAGAAACCGATACGAGCAAAGGTGGTGAGGGGGAGCGTGATCGACCAGATGGAGCGACCGGCAGTGACGGTCAGGCCGGGTGAGTTCCGCAGCAGCCCTACGGGGCGGGGCAAGGTCTTCGAGCTGAAGCAGGTCGGCGTCGACTACGGCGGGGTGCCCGCGGTGAAAGGCATCTCGATGGACGTCCACCGCAACGACGTCACGGCGCTGATCGGGCCGTCGGGCTGCGGCAAGAGCACGCTGCTGCGCTGCCTCAACCGGATGAACGACCTGATCCCCGGCGCCGAGGTGCACGGCTCGCTGCTCTACCACGGCGAGGACCTCTACGGGCCCAAGGTCGACCCGGTCCAGGCGCGCAAGCTGATCGGGATGGTCTTCCAGAAACCGAACCCCTTCCCGAAGTCGATCTACGACAACGTCGCCTTCGGCCCCCGCGTCCAGGGCCGCAAGGAGGATCTCGACGGGGTCGTGGAGGCGGCGCTGCGGCGCGCCGCCCTCTGGGACGAGGTCAAGGATCGGCTCGGCGACAACGCCTTCGGACTCTCCGGCGGCCAGCAGCAGCGGCTCTGCATCGCACGCTGCATCGCCGTCGAGCCCGACACGATCCTGATGGACGAGCCTTGCTCGGCGCTCGACCCGATCTCGACCAACAAGATCGAGGACCTGATGATCGAGCTGAAGGAGGAGTTCTCGATCGTCATCGTCACCCACAACATGCAGCAGGCGGCGCGGGTCTCCGATCGGACCGCCTTCCTGATGGTCGAGCTCGACGCCGCCGAGGACAACCGCTGGGGCCGGCTGGTCGAGTACGACGAGACCGAGAAGATCTTCACGAACCCGAGCGACCGGCGGACCGAGGACTACGTCTCGGGGAAGGTGGGTTGATGATGGTCGAAGCGACCCGGGTCCACTACCAGGAGGAACTCGCGGCCCTGGAGACGAGCGCCCTCGGCGGACTCGATCTGGTCGGCTCGGCGCTGGCGCGGACGCTGACCGCGGTCGCGGGCCAGGACATCGGGCTGGCGGAAGAGGTGATCGCCGACGACGACCGCATCGACGGCCGCTACCTGGAGGTGCACCAGAGCCTGATCGCGTTGCTCGCGAAGCAGTCCCCCGTGGCGACCGACCTGCGGCTGATCGCCGCGCTGCTGCACGTCATGAAGAGCATCGAGCGGATGGGCGATCAGTGCGTCAACGTCTGCAAGCTGATCCCGCTGACCGGCAGCGAGCCGCCCGCCGATGCCGGCATGGTCGAGCGGATCGTGGCGATGGGGCAGCAGACCAGCGCGCTGATTGACGGCGCCAAGAAGGCCTTCGAGCGGCGGGACGTCGCGATCGCACGCGACCTCGTGCGGCTCGACGACGTCGTCGACGACCTCAACCGCGAGTGCTTCCGCCTGGCGCTCGAGATCGGCGACGACGCCGAGCGGCGCGAGTGGGCGATGACGATGCTGCTGGCGGCACGGGCGATCGAGCGGATCGGCGACAACGCTGTCGACATCGGCGAGCAGGTTGCCTTCGTCGTCACCGGGCTCTTCAAGGAGTTCGAGGACGCCTCGCATCCCGACGCCTAGCGCGGCGCGGGCCGGCCGGACCGGCGATTAGGATGCGCGGCGATGCGACTCTCGCTGATGCCGCGCGACCGCACCTTCTTCGACCTCTTCATCGAAGCCGGCCAGAACTCGCTGCGGGCAGCCCAGCTGCTCGACGAGATGATGGGCGGCTGGCCCGACACCAGCGACCTCAACCGGGAGATCCTCAAGGCCGAGCAGGAGGGCGACCGGATCACGCACGACATCATCCGCCGCCTCAACTCGACCTTCGTCACGCCGATCGACCGCGAGGACATCTACGCGCTGGCGACGCAGATGGACGACATCGTCGACTACACCGAGGAGGCCGCCGACTTCCTCGGCCTCTACCGGATTGAGGCGCCGATGGAGCAGGCGCAGGCGCTGACGAGGGTGCTCGTGGGCGCCTGCGAAAACCTCGCCGAGGCGCTGGAGCGGCTGCGCGACTTCCAGGGACTCGAGCACTACTGGATCGAGATCCACCGGCTCGAGAACGACGGCGATCGAATCTCGCGCGACGCCGTCGCCTCGCTCTTCTCCAACGGCATCGACCCGATGATGGTGATCCGCTGGAAGGACATCTTCGCGGTGCTCGAGAACTCGATCGACGCCACCGAGACCGCCGCGCAGATCATCGAGGGCATCGTCATCAAAAATTCATGACGGCTATGACGGTCTCAGGCGCCGCCATGCTGTGTCCTCGGTCGGCCTCCTCGGGTCACGCACATGAGTGCGCTCCCCTCGTCGGCTCTCGCTGCGTCCTTGCCTGGCGACCCCTGAGCCTCGTCATATGACTTTGACCTGAGTCTCGTCGTATGGACTCCGATCTCATTCTCATCATCGTCGTCGGCTCGGCGCTGGCTTTCGACTTCACCAATGGCTTCCACGACACCGCCAACGTCGTCGCGACGTCGATCTCGACCCGGGCGGCGACGCCGCGGGTGGCCGTCGCCTTCGCGGCGCTGCTCAACTTCGCCGGTGCGTTCATCTCGATCTCCGTGGCGGCGACCGTCGCCAGCGACGTCGTCGACGCCGGGGCCATCACGACCACCGTCGTCTTCGCCGGGCTGATCGGCGCGATCGCCTGGAACCTGATCACCTGGTACTTCGGCCTGCCGTCGAGCTCCTCGCACGCCTTGATCGGGGGCGTGGTCGGCTCGGCGCTTGTCGCCAGCGGGTTCGACGCGGTTCTCTCCGACGGCGTCATCGGCAAGGTCCTGATTCCCGCCGTGATCGCGCCGCTGCTTGCCTTCTCGGTCGCGGGAATCGCGATCGGCCTCGCCTACCGGCTCGTCGGGAGCCAGCGGCCGGGAACCGTCACGCGCGGGTTTCGCTACGGCCAGGTGGTCTCGGGCGGCCTGCTCGCGCTGGCGCACGGCACCAACGACGCCCAGAAGACCATGGGGATCATCACGCTCGCCCTGATCGCCAACGGCTCGCTGGGGTCCGGGGCCGATCCGCCCTTCTGGGTGATTTTCTCGGCGGCGACGGCGATCGCCCTCGGCACCTACAGCGGCGGCTGGCGGATCATCCGCACGACCGGCTCGCGGATCATCAAAATGGACGCTGCGCAAGGGTTCTCCGCGCAGGGCGCGGGGGCTGCCGTGATCCTCGCCTCGACCCACTTCGGCTTCCCCCTTTCCACGACCCACGTGATCAACGGCGGCGTGATGGGAGCGGGAGCGGGGAAGCGGCTCTCGGCGGTCCGTTGGGGGGTCGCCGGCAACATCTTCATCGCCTGGGTGTTGACCCTGCCGGCCGCCGCCGCGATCGGCGCCGCCACCTACGGCGTGACCCGAGCCTTCGGCACCGGCGCCTCCGGACCGGTCTTCGTCACCGTCATCGCCCTCGCCCTGATCGTCGTCGCCTTCGTCCGCCGCCTGCGCCGCGGGGCTCCCGTCCCGGCTTGAGCCATGCTCGCGACGATCGTCCACACCGACGAGCTGCTGCAGACGATCGCGGCGTCGATCGTCGCAGGCGTCGGGATCACGGTGATCTTCTCGGTCGCGATCTGGGGCGCCGCCCGCTTCGTCGACTTCAGCAGCAACGAACGGCCGGTCGCGGCGGCGGGGGCCGCTGCGGTCGGCATACTCGGCCTCCTTCTCACCCTGGCCGTCGTCGCGGTCGGCCTGCTCGTGATGTTGAGCGATTAGCCGGGTGGCTCGCCTAACATCGGACCATGCGAACCCTGCGCAACGTCGCGATCGTGATGCTGCTGGCACTGGTGGTCGCCTTCGTGCCGGGGGGCGGCAACGCCGCCGACGCGATCCTCGCGGCCATCACGATCGCCTTCCTGGCGGCGATCGCCTGGGCGATCTTCGTCTTCGGCCGTGAAAATCAGCTGACGTTGGCGACCTTGAGCGACGGCCGGCGGGCCCTCCTCTACGGCGCGCTCGGCCTGATCGTCCTTTTGATCGCCGGCAGCGATGAGATGTTCTCGACCGGGTTTGGCACGCTGGCCTGGATCGTCCTACTCGGTGCCGCGATTGCGGCGATCTGGCGGGTCTGGCTCGAGGCCAACGCTTACTGATCCGACACAGAGCCGGTTCTGAATTCTTGACTTGAGCGCACCACGCGTGCGCCTCGGCCTGCGAGCGTCGGGAGAGTGTCGCGCCAGATCGCCAGCAGCGCTCGCAGGGAGGGCGGAACCGCCTCGGTAGAGCTGATCGCGGTGGTCCCGGTCCTGCTGCTGGCGGTCTTGGTCGCGGCACAGCTCGTGGCGGTTGGCCAGGCGTTGTGGTCGGCGGGCGCCGCGGCGCGCGCCGGCGCGCGGGCCGACCTGGTGGGAGGGGACGCGACCAGGGCGGCGCGGCGAGCACTGCCGGAGGCGCTGAGGACCGGCGCAGAGGTGACCTCCGCGGACGGGGTCGTCGTGCGTGTTGTCGTCCCCCGTCTGCTGCCGACGTTGCCTCGACTGACGGTGGAGTCCGGCACGCGACTGGACGGTGGCGATGACTAGGGAGCGGGGACAGGCGACGGTCGAGCTGGTGGCGGCGCTTCCCGCCCTCTTCCTCGCCGGCCTGATCGCCCTGCAACTGCTCTGCGCCGGGTATGCGCTGACCCTCGCGGACGGCGCGGCCGAGGCCGGCGCACTGGCCCTCGCCGTCGGCCGGCCGGCACGGGAGGCGGCCCGTGAGGCGCTTCCCGGCTGGGCTGAGGAACGCGCCGCGGTCACTGTCAGCGGCGGGCGCGTCACCGTTCGAGTCGAGCCGCCGTCCCCGCTACCGGCCCTTGCCGAGCGCATTGCGGTGAGCGCGTCAGCGGTCGTGAGGCCCAAATGATCGTCGTGGTCACCGCGGTCGGCAACGCGGGTGGCTCCCGCGCCGCCGCGGCGGCGCTCGCCTGCGCTGGTTCCGTCGCGGATCGGGCCAGCCTCCTGATCGACCTCGAAGCCGCCCGATCGCCCCGCCCCTCGCTCGTCGCCACCGCCGCCGCCCGCACCTTGGAGGGGCGGCTGACCGCACATCTGCCCGGAGCCGAGGTCGCGTCGCGCGGTCGCATCTGCCAGCTGGCACTCCGCGACGACAGCCAGGATCGGCGAGCGTCGGTAGAGCAGGTCGCAGCGGCGTTGCCGCTGGTCCGCGACTCGCTGGCCGTCGTTCACCTGCCGCAGTCCCGCTTCCAAACGGCGCTCGTCGAGCCCCGCATCCGACCCTCGGGGGCGCTGCTCTGCGCCGATCTAGCGGTCGACCGGCCGCTCACCGCGCTTGCCGTCGGCGACCTGATGGGACGCGGGATCGAGGTTGTCGTCCTCAAGCAGCCCCTCGGCTGGCTCGTCGCTCGCGCCGCCGAGCTGGGAGCGCTGCCCGACGCGGCCGGCGTCCTACCGCGGCGCGCCGCGCGGTTGCTGCCGTGAGGGGGCGTCGAGAGCAGGGACAGGCGCTGGTTCTTGCCCTGGGGGGGTCGTTTGCACTGATTGCGGCGGCCCTGGCGTTGGTCGCGATCGCGGGCGCGGTGACCGGAAAGGGCCGCGCGCAGCGCGCGGCCGACCTGGCGGCGATCTCGGCGGCGCGCTCGATGCGCGACGACCTCGGGCGGTTGCTGGCGCCGCCGCTCCTGCCCAACGGGGCGCCGAATCCGCGTCGCATGTCCAAGGACGCGTACCTGTCGCGGGCACGCGCTGCGGCGTTCGAGATCGGCGCGGCAAACGGGGTCGGGAAGGAGCGCTTGCGGATCTCGTTTCCCGGTCGCGACTCGTTCGCGCCGGTCTGGGTCGAAGCAGCCGTCACGGGCGAGCTGCTCGCCGGCGGAGACCGCGTCGACGTGGATGCGTCTGCCGTAGCCGAAGTTGGCACCTTGCCGGCCGGAGCGTCGCCGACCAGGATGGCGAGCGGGGGCGGTTACGGCGGCCCACTCGTCTTTCGGCAGGGCGAGGGGATGAGGCCTGACGTGGGGGCCGCCTTCGACCGGATGGCCGCCGCAGCGGCGCGCGACGGCCTCGCTCTCGTCGTCAATTCGGGGTTTCGCTCCGACGCGGAGCAGGCGGCGCTCTTCGCCGCGAACCCGGATCCACGCTGGGTCGCGCCGCCGGGTCAGTCGTTGCACCGCTGCGCCACCGAGCTCGACCTTGGCCCGGAAACGGTCTATGCATGGCTTGCAGCGAACGCGGGTCGCTTCGGATTCGTGCAGCGCTACTCGTGGGAGGCTTGGCATTACGGATTCACGGCTGGGCCGGAGCCCTGCTCGCCAGCCGGCGAAGCGGCAGGCTCGCGCGTCGTCGCGGACGGGGGAGACGGGGCGCTCGCCGGCACCGGCGGCCTGCCCTCCTTCGTTCCGGCGCGCTTTCGCGCCGCGCTGCTGCGGGCGGCGGCCCGCTGGAACGTCTCGGCGGCGCTGCTCGCGGCGCAGCTGATGGCGGAGTCGAACTTCGACCCCTACGCCGTCTCGCCGGCCGGGGCGCAGGGCATCGCCCAGTTCATCCCTTCGACCGCGGCGGCCTATGGCTTGCACGACCCCTTCGACCCTGAGGCCGCGATCGACGCCCAGGCCCACCTGATGTCGGACCTGCTGCGCCAACTCGGCGGCTCGGCCCAGCTCGCCCTCGCCGCCTACAACGCCGGCCCGGGCGCGGTCGAAGACTGCCAGTGCGTCCCGCCGTACCCCGAGACGCAGGCATACGTCACCCGCATCCTCGCCTTGCTCGGCGGCGCTGGGGTCGTCCCTGTTCCGCCATTCGACGTGCGGTTGATCGAGTGAAGGCCACCAGCGGCCTCGAGGAAGTTCCATACACCTCGAGGTGTATGGTGGTGCATATGACGCGGACCAACATCGAGATCGACGACGAACTGGTCGAGCGCGCCATGCGCATCTTCCACTTCGGCAGCAAGAAAGAGGCGGTCGACTATGCCCTGCGCCGACTGGTTGGCGGGATGAACCGCGAGGAAGCCCTTGCGATGGAGGGCCGCGGCTGGGGCGGCGATCTCAAGGAGATTCGGTCCCGTGAAGAGATACCTGAGCTGTGATCCTCGTCGACAGCTCGGCCTGGATCGAGTTTCTGCGCGAGACGGGCAGCGCGACCCACCGGCAGGTGCGCTCTGCGATCGATGGCGACCGAGCCGCATGGAGCGATCCGGTCGCGATGGAGCTCCTCGCGGGGGCGCGCGACACCGTGGAGCGAGAAGATCTGCGACGCCTGCTCTACGGGCGCCATTTCCTCGGGGTGAAAGGCCCGGCCGATTTTGAAAGCGCCGCAGAGCTGTTTCGAATCTGCCGCCGCGGCGGAGAGACGCCACGACGCATGGTCGACTGCCTGATCGCAGTCGTCGCGATCCGCAACGACGTCGAGCTGCTCTGCTGCGAGGCGGACTTCTCCGTCATCGCGCGCCACGCGCCGCTGCGGCTCGCCGGGGCGTCGCAGGCCGGCCCGATCTAGACTGCGGCCCGATGGCAACTACCGAGGCGCATGGGGTCGAGGGGATGAAGTCGCTGGTCGGTCGGGAGATCGGGCCGAGCGAGTGGCGCAGCGTGACGCAGGACGACATCGACGCCTTCGCCCGGATCTCCGGCGACGACCAATGGATTCACGTCGACGTCGAGCGGGCCAAGAAGGAGAGCCCCTTCAGAACGACCATCGCCCACGGCAACCTGACGCTCTCGCTCGTGGATGGCTTCCGCAAGCAGCTGATCTCCTCCAGCGGCTTCGCGCTCGGGGTCAACTACGGCTGGAACAAGATCCGCTTCCCGGCGCCGGTCCCGGTCGACTCCCGGGTCCGCGGTCGCGCCGAGGTCGTCTCCGTCGAGGAGGTCGGCGGCGGCTGGTGGCAGGTCGTCACGCGCTTCACCCTCGAGGTAGAGGGCAGCGAGAAGCCCTGCTTCGTGGGTGACTCGGTGACGCGGGTGATGGCGCCCGGCGGCTGACGAGGTTGCTCCAAAGCAGACCCCTCTGCCGAGGGCACGGATAGCATCTCGACGGATGGACCGAGATGAGCTTTTTATGAAAGTGCTCGACGATTTAGAGGGGCGCGTTGAACCTGCACCTGACGAATACGAGGTGCTCGGGATTGCGGCCCTGCTGCGGAAATTGCTGATAGACAGCCCGAGTCTCGTTCACCTCGTGAATCGTGAGCATCGGGTGAAGATTCGATTCGATGTCTCGGTTCCTAGGCGGATTTGGGAGATTGCGGGGACCCCGAAACCCGTGCTCTGGTCTCTTCAGGATGGCCTCGACCCCGAGACTACGTTGACGCTCGAGCCGAGCACTCAGGTAAACCTCGCGGATTTTCTGCGTCAAGTAATCATCATCTCTGACGGACACGAGTTTTCCGTGCGCGATGTAATTACTCATGCGGCAAACGTAGCCGGGGCCGTGCACGCGGGAGAGCCCCGGAGTCTCGAACACCGGAAACTTGAGCGCCTCGCCAAGAGCATCCAAATAGGCGGTTACGACCTGGGCATTCGTGACTTACAACCGATCGGAAGGGTGACGGTCAAGGGGCTTCGGCCACTTCGCGAAGCAATCAAGACGGCCCGTTCAAGAGCCTGAGTTCCCGGTCGCTTGCGTTCAGGTGGAACGTTCGGATCGCTGTTCTATCCAGAGAACGATCTCGTCTTGGGTGACATCTCCGGCTGCGATGCGCTCCATCATCGGCACGTCGGTGTCGGGATCTGCGTCGTGGATTGGCCGGCCATTGGCCGCTAGAAAGCGCTCCAGTGAGAGGAAGGCACAACGCTTGTTTCCGTCGGGCAAAGGGTGGTTGCGGGCTAGGCGCTCGACGAGGATCGCTGCCTTGTCGATGAGTGTCGGAAAGGCCTCGTGGTCGCCGAATGCGGCGCGCGGTACAGCGAGCGCTGAATCGGCCAAGCCGATGTTCGGCAGCCCCGCTACCTGCTCAGGACTGAGACCGAGAACCTCGCTCGCAATTCGGCAGTAGTCGCCGAGTTCGAGGTAGTAGACCAAGACGCGTCGCTCGTGCCTACTCGGCCAAGCGGCGCAGGGTCTCGTCGTGCTTTCTCATCGCCTCCTGAAGCTCCCGGCGCTGTTTTTCTGGGGTTCCAGGCAGGCCAGATTTCAGCTCCTTTTTCGAGGCTGATTTCTTGGCGGGACTCGATGGTGCGCGGGTGTTCATCGCTTGGACATTGTTGCAGTCGCGGCAGCTATCTCCAAGCATGGGATCGCGTCGAACAATTCATACAACGCCAACAAAATCCGCTTCCCCGCCTCCGTCCCGGTCGACTCCCGCCTGCGCGCCCGCGCCGAGCTCGTCTCGGTCGAGGAGGTCAGCGGCGGCTGGTGGCAGGTAGTCACCCGCTTTACCCTCGAGGTCGAGGGCAACGAGAAGCCCTGCTTCGTCGGCGACTCGGTGACGCGGGTCATGGCGCCCGCCGAGTAGCGGGCGCCATCCGCTCCAAGCTCGCTACTCGACCGTCAGCGTGCCTTCCATGCCGCCTTCGCGGTGGCCGGGCACGGAGCAGAAGAAAGTGTATTCGCCGGGTTTGAGGTTGGCGATGGTGGCGCTGTCCTCGCCTTCGGTGAGGACTTCGGTGTCGGCGATCACTTTGCCCCCGTCGTCTTCGATGTCGGCGTCATGGCCGATCGGCTGGGGGTTGGAGAAGCGAAGCGTCACGTCTTTGCCGGCTTTGGTGGAGATCTGGTCTTCGGTGAAGGCGAGACCGCTGGCTGCCGCCTCGATCGCGATTTCCGTCGCGCCGTCCCCACCGCCTCCGGCGCCGCCGCCGGGGGCCGCCGCGCCGTTGCCGCCGCCGGTCCCGTTCGTCGTCGTGTCGCTGTCGTCGTCCCCGCAGGCGACGAGGGCGAAGGAAGCAAGGGCTAGGGCGAGGAGAGCAGTTAGCTTCTTCATCCGAGAGTTCCTTTCCGTCGGGACCGGGCTCGCCAGAGAATCTAGCCGGAAATGGCCACGGAAAACCTGAGCGGCTCGTTCAGCGCCCCTCGAAGACCGGCTCCTCGCCCCCGAAGAAGGCGGCGACGCCGTTGCGCAGATCCTCGGTCGCCATGCTGTCGGCAATTCCGTGCCGCTCCAGTTGCAGGTGGTCGGCGAGGCGGTTCTCGATGCTCTGCCCGACCAGCAGCTTCGCCATCCGCACGTAGTGCGGCGCCTTCGCCGCCAGCTTCTCGGCCTTGGCTCGCGCCCGGTCGAGCAGCTGGTCGGCAGGCACGACCTCGGCGACGATCTTCTCGGCCAGGGCGCTCTCGGCGTTCATGTTCGGGTCGTTGAGGAGGATCTCCAGCGCCCGGCTGGGGCCGACGACGCGCGGCAGGAAGTAGGTCATGCCGCCGTCCGGCGAGGCGCCGATTCGCCCGTAGGCGCAGGCGAAGAAGGCCGCCTCGGAGGCGATCCTCGTGTCGCAGGCGAGCGCCAGCGAGAAGCCGGCGCCGGCGGCCGGCCCGTTGACGGCGGCTATCACCGGATAGGGAATGCGGCGCAGGTCGACGATCGCCTGGTGCAGGACCTCGGCGCCGCGCCGCACCTGCGAGGGCAGGTCGATCGAGTCGTCCTCGACGCCGCCGCGGAACCAGTTGACGTCGCCGCCGGCGCAGAACGCCTTCCCGGCGCCGGTGACGATCAGCGCCCGCAGCGGCGCCTGGTCGGCGAGCCAGGAGAAGGCGACGGTCAGCTCGCCGATCATCTCGGGGCTCATCGCGTTGAACGCGTCGGGCCGGTCGAGGGTCAGCGTGCCGATCCGGCCGTCCACGTCGATGCGCAGCGTGCTCAGCTCCGGCGGGTTCAGGGTCTCGGTGGGCATGCGATCTTCATCTCCCTCTGGGGTGGGCTTGGCCGGCTGGCCAGGAGCCTACTCTGTGACTTCGTGAGCGACCGGCACGAGAAGAAGAAGTCCTCACGCGAGGAGCGGATCGCCGCGCAGCGGCGCAAGCTGCCCGACTCGCCGGGGGTCTACCTCTTCCACGATGCCAGCGGCGATCTGCTCTACGTCGGCAAGGCGCGCTCGATTCGCAAACGGGTCGCGTCGCACTTCTCGGGCGGCGAGCCACGGCTCACCTCGCGCATCGACCGCATCGAATTTCTCGTCACCGCCAACGAGGCCGAGGCGCTGCTCGCCGAGCAGAGCTTCATCAAGCGCCACCGGCCGCGCTTCAACATCCGCCTGCGCGACGACAAGTCCTATCCCTACGTCTGCGTCAGCCTCGACGAGGACTACCCGCGCGTCTACTTCACCCGCGAGAAGCATCGCAGCGGGCGTGCCTACTTCGGCCCCTTCTCGAGCGCCAAGCGGGTGCGCGAGACGCTCGACCTGCTCGGCAAGCTCTTCCAGTTCCGCACCTGCGAGGGACGGGAGCCGGGGCGTCGCTCCGGCAGCCCCTGCCTCGACTACTACATAAAGCGCTGCGGGGCACCGTGCGTCGACTACGTCAGCAAGGACGAGTACCGGCGCAACGTCGACGCGATCGTCGACTTTCTCTCCGGCCGCTACCGGCAGGTCGAGGCGGGCGAGCGGACGAAGATGGAGGAGGCGGCGGCAGCCCACGAGTTCGAGCGGGCGGCGCTGCACCGCGACCGGCTTAAGGCGATCGAATCGCTGTTCGAGCGCCAGCAGGTCGCCGGCGGCTCGGTCGGCGCGATGGACATGATCGGCGTCGCCGTCGAGGGCGCCGACGCCAACGCGCAGGTCTTCCAGGTGCGCGACGGGATCCTCGCCGAGCGGCAGAGCTTCTACCTCGACAACCAGGCCGAACGCGAGCCGGCCGAGGTGACCGAGGAGTTCATCGGCCAGTACTACTCGGCCTCGCCGGCGGTCCCGAAGACGATCGTCGTCGGCCCCTACATGGCCGGACGGGCCGAGCTGCTCGCCGCCGCCCTCGGCGAGCGGCGCGGCGCCCCGGTCGAGGTGCGGATCGCCGAGCGCGGCGACAAACGCCGCCTCCGCGAGCTGGCCGAGCGCAACGCCCGCCTCGCGCTCGACCAGGACCGGCTGCGGCGCGAGCACCGCCGCCAGCGCCGCGTCGACGCGCTCGCCGACCTGCGCGAGGCGCTGGGGATGGACGAGCTGCCGGTCCGGGTAGAGGGCTTCGACATCTCGAACATCGGCGGGGAGCACACCGTCGCCTCGATGGTCGTCTTCGAGGGCGGTGCCACCAAGAAGGCCGACTACCGGCGCTTCAAGGTGCGCGGACCGCGCGAGAACGGGTCCGACGACTTCGCTTCGATGGAGGAGGTGCTCGGCCGCCGCGTCAACCGCTTCCTGGAGCAGATCGACCTCTCGCCCCATGACGGCAAGCGCGACGCGAGCTTCGCCTCGCTGCCCTCGCTCGTCGTCGTCGACGGCGGCAAGGGACAGCTGGCGGCGGCGATGCGCGTGCTGGCGCCGTTCGTCGAGCGCGGCACGACCGTCGTCTCTCTCGCCAAGCGCGAGGAGGAGGTCTTCGTCCCGGGTCGTCCGCGGCCACTCGACCTCGCCGCTGATTCCGAGGCCTCCAAGCTCCTGCAGCGGGTCCGCGACGAGGCGCACCGCTTCGCGATCGAGCACCACCGCGGCCGTCGCGAGCGGGCGATGACGGGCTCGGTGCTCGACGGGCTGCGCGGCGTCGGTCCGGTCCGCAAGCGCGCCCTGCTGCGCCACTTCGGCTCGCCCGAGCGCTTCCTCGCCGCCAGTCGCGAGGAGCTGGAGGCGGTGCCCGGCGTCCCCGGCAAGCTCGCCCGCGAGATCCACGAGCAGTTGCACAGGATCGGCTGATGACCGAGGGGAAGAAGGTCGAGCTGGTCGTGATCACCGGTCATTCGGGGGCGGGCAAGTCGGAGGCGATCGCCGCCTTCGAGGACGGCGGCTACTTCTGCGTCGACAACCTGCCGCCTCGCCTGATCGGCAGCCTCGGCGAGCTCTTCCGGCTCGACGGCAGCGGCGTCGAGCGGGCAGCCGTCGTCTCCGACGTGCGCGGCGGCGAGTACTTCGAGGACCTCGTCCAGGTGCTCGGCGAGCTGGAGGGGGAGGGGATGGCGCCGAGGCTGCTCTTCCTCGAGGCCGACGAGGAGACGCTGCTCGACCGCTACAAGGAGACGCGTCGCCGTCACCCGCTCGCCCCCGAAGGCCGGATCGTCGACGGGATCCGCGCCGAGCGCGAGCTGCTCGCGCCGCTGCGCGCCCGTGCCGACGTGGTGATGGAGACGAGCGGCCTGACCGGCGGCCAGCTGCGCCGCCGCATCGCCGAGGAGGTGATCGGACGCGACGGCGGCGGCAAGCTGGCGCTGACCCTGCTTACCTTCGGCTTCAAGAACGGGCCGCCGCGCGACGCCGACATGACGCTGGACGTCCGCTTCCTGCCCAACCCCCATTACGTCGACGAGCTGCGACCCCAGACGGGGATCGACGAGGCGGTGCGGGCCTACGTCGAGTCGGGCACCCAGGCAGGTGAGTTCTACGGTCGCCTGCTGCCCCTGCTCGAGTTCCTCGTCCCCGCCTACGTCGCCGAGGGCAAGAGCCATCTGACGATTGCGATCGGCTGCACCGGCGGCAAGCACCGCTCGCTCACGGTCGCCGACCGCATCCGGCGCGCCCTGGAAGGGCGAGACGACGTTGTCGTCCGGGTCAAGCACCGCGACGTCGACCTCGACGGCAGCGGTCCGGCGGCGCTGGCGCGGACCTAGAATCGGCCGACTTTGTCCGAGCCCGTCATCTCTGTGCGGTCGTTGCGCAAGCGCTACGGCGGGGTCGACGCCGTCCGTGGCATCGACCTGGAGGTGCGCCGTGGCGAGGTCTTCGCCTTCCTCGGGCCCAATGGCGCAGGGAAGACGACCACGGTCGAGATCCTCGAGGGGTACCGCGAACGGGACGGCGGCGAGATCACGGTGCTCGGCGAGGACCCGCAGCGGGCCGGTGGCGACTGGCGCGAGCGGATCGGGGTCGTCCTGCAGAGCTGCCGGCTCGACCCCTACCTGAGCGTCCGCGAGTCGCTCGAGCTGTACGCCGGCTACTACCGCTCGCCGCGACCGATCGACGAGACGCTGGAGCTGGTCGGCCTGCGCGAGAAGGCGGACGCCCGCGCCGGGACCCTCTCCGGGGGCCAGCAGCGCCGCCTCGACGTCGGTATCGCGCTGATCGGCGATCCCGAGCTGCTCTTCCTCGACGAGCCGACGACGGGTTTCGATCCCTCGGCGCGCCGTCACACCTGGGAGACGATTGCCGGCTTGCGCGATCTCGGCAAGACGGTCTTCCTCACCACCCACTACATGGACGAGGCGCAGCGGCTCGCCGACCGCGTCGCCGTGATCGCCGCTGGGCGGGTCGTCGCGCGCGGGACCCCGGACGGCCTCGGCGACCGCGAGAGCCTGCCGACCACGATCAGCTACCGCTTGAACGGCGAGACCGTCTCCGTGCAGACCGATCGGCCGGTCGAGGCGCTCCACGAGCTGACCGAGCGGGCGCTGAAGGAGGGTCTCGAGCTGGAGGGACTGGAAGCGACCCGGCCCGACCTCGAAGAGGTCTACCTCTCGCTGACCGCGGAGGGAGCCGGGACGGGCGCCGGGGCGGAGTCTTCGCCATGAGCGGCCTGGCCTTGGTCGCCCACCAGTTCCGCTACGACCAGAAGACCTTCTGGCGCAATCCCGCCTCGGTGTTCTTCACGGTCGCCTTCCCGGTCATCCTGCTGCTCATCTTCGCGACCGTCTTCGGCGACGAGACGGTGGACGTTGGCGGCGGGATCGAGACGACCACCTACTACGTGCCCGCCATCGTCACGCTCTCCGTGATCTCGGCGACGATGCAGTCGCTGGCGATGTCGCTGGTGATCGCCCGCGAGGACGGGCGCCTCAAGCGCGGTCGCGGAACGCCGATGCCGCCCTGGGTGTTCATCGTCGGCCGGGTCGGCAACTCGATCGTCGTGGCGCTGCTGATGCTGGTCCTGATCGCGACCCTCGGGCGGGTCGCCTACGGCGTCGACGTCCCCTGGGAGCACCTGCCTGCGATCGTGCTGGCGCTGGTCGTCGGCGCCGCCGCCTTCTGCTGCCTCGGCATCGCGCTGACCGCCGCGATCCCCTCGCAGGACGCCGCTGCCCCGATCGTCAACGCGCTGCTCTTGCCGCTCTACTTCCTCTCGGGCATCTTCATCCCGGACGACCAGCTGCCGAGCGGCGTGATCCACTTCGCCGACGCGTTCCCGATTCGCCACTTCTTCGAGGCTTTCTTCGGCGCCTACGTGCCGGCCGACGGCGGTTCGGCCTTCGAGTGGGGCAACCTCGCGGTCGTCGCCGCCTGGGGCGCGGTGGGGCTTCTCATCGCGGTTCGCCGCTTTCGCTGGACGCCGCGCTCCGGCTGACCGGCCATATAGCCTCCCGGCCCGATGTTGCACCACGTCCTCCTGGAGGTGTCCGATCTAGAGCGCAGCGCGGCGTTCTACGACGCGCTGCTGGCGCCGCTCGGCTGGCGGCGCCACTTCGACCAGGAAGGGACGATCGGCTGGGGCATCGCCAAACCGGTCTTCTTCATCGCCGATCACCACGAGGCCAAGCCCGGCTTCGGGCTGCTCAGCTTCACCGGGCTCGGAATCGTCGCCGTCAAGGCGGCGTGGGAGGCCGGCGTCGAGGCCGGCGGCAGAAGCGTCAGCGATCCCGGCGAGCGGCGCTCGCACGGGTCGGGTTCGTATTCCGCGTTCCTCACCGACCCCGATGGGTACGAGATCGAGGTCACGGTCGGCAGCGATTAGCAGCGGCTAGCGTTTAGAGCGACAAACGACTCCAGGAGGGTTCTCTTCGATGGCAGTGAAGGTCGGCATCAACGGCTTCGGCCGGATCGGGCGCAACGTCTTCCGCGCGGCGCGGGCGGCGGGCGCGGACCTCGACTTCGTCGCGGTCAACGACCTCACCGATCCTGGGACCCTCGCCCACCTGCTCAAGTACGACTCGATCCTCGGGCGCTTCCCCGGGGAGGTCGAGGCTGGCGATGCGTCGATCTCGGTCGCCGGCAAGGAGCTGAAGGTCCTCTCCGAGCGCGACCCAGCCGAGCTTCCGTGGGGGGACCTCGGCGTCGACGTCGTGATCGAGTCGACCGGTCTCTTCACCGCCCGCGCCGACGCCGCAAAGCACCTCGAGGCCGGTGCCAAGAAGGTGATCATCTCCGCCCCTGCCAAGGAGCCGGATGTGACCGTCGCGCTCGGCGTCAATTTCGACAGCTACGACCGCGACCAGCACCACATCATCTCCAACGCCTCCTGCACGACGAACTGCCTGGCGCCGCTCGCCAAGGTGCTCCACGAGGCCTTCGGGATCGAGCAGGGGCTGATGACGACCATCCACGCCTACACGGCCGACCAGCGGCTTCAGGACATGCCGCACAAGGATCTGCGCCGGGCCCGCGCCGCGGCGCTCAACCTGATCCCGACGACGACGGGCGCGGCGAAGGCGGTCGGCCTCGTCCTGCCGGAGCTGAACGGGAAGCTGAACGGCTTCGCGATGCGGGCCCCGGTCGCCACCGGCTCGGTCGTCGACCTCACCTTCACGCCCTCCAGCCCGACCGATCCGGGCGCGGTGAACGCGGCGGTCAAGCAGGCCGCCGAAGGGCCGCTGAAGGGCATCCTCTCCTACACCGAGGACCCGATCGTCTCGACCGACATCGTCGGCGACCCGCACTCGTCGATCTTCGACGCCGAGCAGACGATGGCGATCGGCGACGGCAGGATGATCAAGGCGGTCGCCTGGTACGACAACGAGTGGGGATACTCGAACCGCTGCGTCGAGCTGGCGGGCCAAGTCCTCTGAGCCGCTCGGGCCGGCGATGAGCTTCGCGAAGCAGAGCGTCCGCGACGCCGACGTCGCGGGCAGGCGGGTGCTCGTCCGCGTCGATTTCAACGTGCCGCTCGAGGGCGGCCGGGTCGCCGACGACACGCGGATCCGCGCGGCGCTGCCGACCATCGAGCTGCTGCGCGAGCGGGGAGCGGCACTTGTCCTCGTCTCTCATCTGGGCAGGCCGAAGGGGAAGGTCGTGCCAGAGCTCTCCCTGCGCCCCGTCGCGGAGCGGCTCTCCGAGCTGCTCGGCGCCGAGGTGGCGCTGGCACCCGCGGTGCGTGGCAAGGAGGTCGAGGCGATGGCGGCGGGGCTGGGGGAGGGGGACCTGCTGCTGCTCGAGAACGTCCGCTACGAGCCGGGGGAGACCGAAAACGACCCGGAGCTAGCCGAGGCGCTCGCCGTGCTCGCCGACCTCTACGTCAACGACGCCTTCGGCGCGGCTCATCGCGCTCACGCCAGCACCGAGGGCGTCGCCCATCGGCTGCCGGCGTACGCCGGCCTGCTGCTGGAACGGGAGGTGGACGAGCTGACGCGAGTCGTGGAGTCGCCCGCCCGGCCATTGGTCGTGGTCCTGGGTGGCGCCAAGGTCTCCGACAAGGTCGGCGTGATCGATCGCTTCCTCGAGGTCTCCGACCGCATCCTGATCGGCGGTGCGATGTGCTTCAGCTTCTTCCGCGCCCAGGAGATCGCAACCGGCGACTCGCTGGTCGAGGAGGAGGGCGTGAAGCTCGCCGAGGAGGCGCTGGGGCGCGCAGAGGGGGCCGACTGCGAGCTGCAGCTGCCCGTCGATCTGGTGCTGGGCGAGAGCTTCGCCGCCGACACCGAGCGGCGCGAGAGCGATGGCGTCGAGGTTCCGGACAGCTGGATGGGCCTAGACATAGGGCCGCGCACGGCTGAGCGCTACGCGGAGGAGATCGCCGCCGCCGGCACGGTCCTCTGGAACGGTCCGATGGGCGCCTTCGAGCTGGAGCCGTTCGCGGCCGGCACGCGCCGGGTCGCCGAGGCGGTGGCGGCGGCGGGGGGGACGACGGTGGTCGGGGGCGGCGACTCTGTGGCCGCCCTGCACGAGTTCGGCCTGGCGGAGAAAGTGGACTGGGTCTCGACCGGAGGGGGTGCCTCGTTGGAGCTGTTGGAGGGAAAGAAGCTGCCGGGCGTGGAGGCTCTGTTAGATGCCTAGCCTCCCAACCCCGCACACCTGGATGACGCGCGCGGCGCTGCGCATCTCCGCGTCCTCGGGCTTGCCTTTGGCGCCGCCAAAGGCTGCGCCCTGCGTCCTTGATCTGCTTGGCCTCGCCCGCCCCCAGGCGCACGCGGCTGAAAGGCTAGGCATCTGCGATGCCTGATCGCACCCCATATCTGGCGGCGAACTGGAAGATGCACAAGACGGTCGCCGAGGCGGGCGAGTTCGTCGACGCGCTGCTACCGCGGATCGCCGCGACCCAGCACGACGTCGTCATCTGCCCACCGTTCACGGCTCTGACCGCGGTGGTCGAGCGCCGCTACGGCACCGCGATCAAGGTCGCCGCGCAGAACATGCACGAGGAGGAGACGGGTGCCTTCACCGGCGAGGTCTCGGCCGGGATGCTGGTCGAGCTCGACGTCGAGGCGGTGGTCCTCGGCCACTCCGAGCGCCGCCAGCACTTCAACGAGACCGACGAGGCACTTTCCCGCAAGGTGCCGGCCGCTCTCGCCGCCGGCCTGGAGCCGATCCTCTGCGTCGGCGAGAGCGAGGAGGCGCGCGACGCGGAACAGACCGACGCGGTCCTGGTGACGCAGCTGACGGCCGACCTGGTTGACGTCGAGCCCACCCGCATCTCGGACGTCGTGATCGCCTACGAGCCGATCTGGGCAATCGGCACCGGCCGCACCGCGACGCCGGAGCAGGCGCAGGAGACGATCGCCTTCATCCGCGACGTGCTGCGCGAGCGCGGCGCAGCGGCCGACCGGGTGCGCATCCTCTACGGCGGCTCCGTCAAGCCGGGCAACGCGGCTGAGCTCTTGGCGCAGCCCGACATCGACGGGGCGCTGGTCGGCGGAGCCAGCCTCGATCCGGAGGACTTCGCGGCAATAGTCGAGGCCGCATGACGGCCCCGGGGTCATGAACCTCCCCGTGCCTTCATTGGCCCTGGTCATCCTCGACGGCTGGGGGCTGGCGCCGCCGGGGCCGGGCAACGCGATCTCCCAGGCGGAGACGCCCGTCTTCGACCGGCTTTGGGACGGCTTTCCGCACACGCAGCTCTCGGCACAGGGGCGAGACGTCGGCCTGCCGGACGGACAGATGGGCAATTCGGAGGTCGGTCACCTCAACCTGGGGGCCGGCGCGATCGTCAAGCAGGACCTGGCGAGGATCGACGACGCGATCGCCGACGGCAGCTTCTTCGAGAACGAGGCGCTGGTCGCCGCCTGCCGGCGGGCATGCACGGGGACCGGCCGTCTCCACCTGCTCGGGCTGGTCTCCGATGGCGGCGTCCACTCCGGCTGGGAGCACCTGGAGGCGACGATCGAGCTGGCGACGCAGGAGGGAGTTCCGGACGTCGTCTTTCACGCCTTCACGGACGGCCGGGATACCCTGCCGCACGGCGGGCGCGGCTACCTGGCCGAGCTGGAGCGCTGGCTGCGGCAGGCCGGGCGCGTCGGCACGGTCAGCGGTCGCTACTACGCCATGGATCGCGACACGCGCTGGGAGCGGACGAAGCTCGCCTACGACGCGATTGTCCACGGCGAGGGCCTTCAAGCGGAGAGCAGCGAGGAGGCAATCGAGACCTCCTACGAGCGCGAGGAGAGCGACGAGTTCGTGAAGCCGACCGTGATCGGGGGCTACGACGGGGCCCGCGAGGGCGATGCGGCGATCTTCGTCAACTTCCGGCCCGATCGAGCGCGGCAGATGAGCCGGGCGCTCGCCGAGCCGGGGTTCGACGAGTTCCCGCGCAGCGGTGGGGCGCTGTTCGACCTGACGACGATGACCGAGTACAGGAAGGGCTGGCCCTATCCGGTCGCGTTCCCAGAGGCGCGTCCTCGGGCGACGCTGGCCGAAGTCGTCTCAGGGGCGGGTGGACGCCAGCTGCACGTCGCCGAGACCGAGAAGTACGCCCACGTCACCTACTTCTTCAACGGCGGCCGCGAGGAGGAGTGGGAGGGGGAGGAGCGCTGCCTGGTCGAGTCGCCGCGCGACGTGCCGACCTACGACCACAAGCCGGAGATGAGCGCTCACGCCGCCGCCGAGGCCTTCGTCGAGCGCTGGTCGGAGGGCGGCTACCGCTTCGGGATCATCAATTTCGCCAACCCCGACATGGTCGGCCACACCGGCTCGATTCCCGCCGCGGTCGAGGCGGTCGAGACCGTCGACGCCTGCCTCGGCGACGTCGTCGCCGCGGTCGAGGCCACCGGCGGCGTCTGCATCGTCACCGCGGACCACGGCAACTGCGACAGCATGCTCGAGCCCGACGGCTCGCCCAACACTGCCCACTCGCTCAACCCCGTGCCGCTGATCGTCACCGCTGAGGGGCTCCGGCTCCGCGATGGCGGCATCCTCGCCGATGTCGGCCCGACGGCACTCGAGCTGCTTGGCATCCCGCAGCCCGAGGCGATGACGGGACGGACGTTGCTGGCGGCATCTTGACAAGAAGCGACTTAGATTTCATAATGTCGTAGCAAGCAGTACCACTCGCAGTAGGAGGTGACGACATGGCACTTGTGAGATGGGACCCGGCTAAGGAGTTGGACCTTCTTCAGGGCGACATGAACCGCCTCTTCGACAGTTTCTTCCAGGGCCGTGGGCTTGGCCTTGCGAACGGCAACGGCAGTGCCGGCAGGCGCTGGATCCCGCCGATGGATCTGGTCGAGGCCGACGACGAGTACGTCCTCCGCGCGGACCTCCCGGGGCTCACCAGGGATGACCTCGACATCGAGGTGAAGGACCACGTCCTGACGATCTCGGGCGAGCGCCGGGCCGAGCACGAGGCCCGCAAGGAGGGCTACCACCGGGTCGAGCGCGCTTTCGGCCGCTTCTCCCGGTCGCTCGACCTTCCCGAGGGGATCGAGGCGAGCGCGGTGAGCGCCGACTTCGAGAACGGGGTGCTCGAGGTGAGGATCCCGAAGCCCGAGGAGCGGCAGCCGACCAAGATCGCCATCGGCGCCAGGAACGGCAACAGCCTGGAGGCTGGCGAGGAGTGAGGCGGAGGGCGACGAGCGCGTCGCCCTCCATACGCTTCGGCTCGTGCGCAACGAGCCGAAGCGCCTCAAATTCGAGATCGAGGCCCGGGGGGCG
>DATABM010000116.1:0-5421 GCA_036259555.1 Solirubrobacterales bacterium | reverse complement strand
GCGGGCCTCGCGTTCGACGTCGAGGGCGCGGTCGAGGTTGTCGCGCGCCGTGCGCAGCTTCAGCTCGGCACGGCGGCGCCGCTTGCGATGCTTGCCGAGCCCCGCCGCCTCCTCGATCAGCAGTCGCCGCTCACGCGGCTTGGAGTGGACGATCGACTCGACCCGGCCCTGGCTGATCACCGAGTGCATCTCGCGGCCGAGATTGGTGTCGGAGAGAACCTCGACCACGTCGACGAGCCGGCAGCGGGCGCCGTTCAGCCGGTAGCCGCCGTCGCCGGAGCGGTCGAGGCGACGCTGCACCGATATCTCCGACAGCTCGGTCGTGGCACGCCCCTGCCCGTTGTCGATCGTCACCTCGACCTCGGCGGCGCGTCGCTGGCCGACCCCCTTGCCGCCGGCCGAGATCACGTCCTGCATCGAGGCGCCGCGGATAGCGCCCGGGCTCTGCTCGCCGAGCGCCCACAGCACCGCGTCGGTGATGTTCGACTTGCCCGAGCCGTTGGGTCCGACGATCACGCTGACGCCCGGCGAAAACTCGAGCCGGGTGCGCTCGGGGAACGACTTGAACCCCTTCATCTCGATGGACTTCAGATACATCGCTGTTCGGCTCCCCGCTCCTGGATCGTGGGCGCTAAGGCTGTCGTGCGAGTCGGACGCTTCGCCATCTCAGTCGCCAAGGCGCTCCAGCGCCCGCTCGGCCGCCATCTGCTCCGCCGCCTTCTTGCTCCGGCCCTCCCCCCTGCCCACCGGCTCGGCGTCGACGACGGCCTCGACCTCGAACGTCCGCTCGTGGGCCGGGCCCGATTCGGCGACCACCTCATAGCTTACGCGCGTTTTACGGCGAGCCAAAAGCTCCTGCAGGGTGGACTTGGCGTCGACGCGCTCCTGGGTGGCGTGCTCGATCCGACCGGCGAACGCCTCGGCGACGGCCGCGGCGGTGCGGTCGAAGCCGAAGGCGAGGAAGCAGGCGCCGATCAAGGCCTCGGTGGCCTCGGGCAGCGGTCGGGACCCAGCCAACAGCGTCTCTGCCGGGATCGCGTCCTCGGCGCCCGGCTGGGCCTCGGTGAGCATCTCGGGAACGCCCAGCTCGCGCCCCACCTCGGCACAGGAGACGCCGCTGACCGCATGGTTGTGGATCTTGGTCAGGCCGCCGGCGTCCTCGTCGCCGTAGCTGTCGTGAAGCGCGGCCGCGACCGCAAGCGCCAGCACGCTGTCGCCCAGGTAGGCGAGTCGCTCGTACGAGCCGGCACCGTCGGTCCAGGAGGAGTGTGTGAGCGCCCGGTGGCGCAGGTCGTCGGGAAGCTCGTCGACGAGCCGAGCGAGCGCCGCAACGCTCATGCGAGCCTCACGCCGGGGCGTGCTCCAAGACGAACGAGACGGCGTCGCCGACCGTCTCAATCCCGGCCGCCTGCTGCTCGGAGACCTTGATGCCGTAGCGGTCCTCGAGCTCCATCACCAGCTCGTAGAGGTCGAGCGAGTCGGCCTCCAGGTCCTCCTTGAAGCGGGTGCCCTCGCCGATCGCCTCGGGATCGACTTCCAGCTCCTCGGCGAGGTGGTCGCGGACCAGGTTGAGGACTTCCTCGTGACTCATCGCCACCGCATCATTCCATCTGGCCCCGCGTCGCCCTACCCGCCCTCAACAGCTCTTCGGTGCGCCGCACCGCTTCCGACTCGACGCAGCGCGCCGCGAGGCGGATGGCATTGGCGATCCCCTCAGCGCCGGCGCTGCCGTGCCCGACCACGGCGACGCCGCGCAACCCGAGCAGGATCGCGCCGCCGGTCGTGTCGGGCCGCAGCTCGCGCCGCACGCCGCCCAGCGCCGGCCGCATCAGGAGGCCGCCCACCAGCGAGATCGGGTTGGAGCGAGCCGCCCCGCCGATCGCCCCGGCGACCGCCCGCGCCGTCCCCTCCATCAGCTTCAGGGCGACGTTGCCGGTGAAGCCGTCGGTGACGACCACGTCGGCGGCGCCGGCCGGCAGGTCGCCACCCTCGACGTTGCCGACGAAGTCGATTCCGTCCGCATCGCCCAGCAACGCGTGAGCCTCGACGACCTCCTCCCGGCCCTTGCCCGACTCAGCACCGACGGTGAGCAGCCCGATCCGCGGCGAGTCGACCTCCAGCACCGCCTGACTGAAAGCGGCGCCGAGGAACGCGAACTGAACCAGGTGCTGGGCACGAACCTCGACGTTGGCGCCGACGTCGAGGAAGAGCACCGGCTGACCGGGGACCGGGAGCTGGACGGCGAGCGCCGGGCGTTGCACGCCGCGCATGCGGCGCAAGCCGAAGGTGGCCGCGGCCATCGTCGCCCCGGTCGAGCCGTGGCTGACCATCGCGTCGGCGGCGTCCCCGGCAACGTCGTGCGCCGCCAGCACCACCGAGGCCTCCTCCTTGGAGCGCACCGCGGGCACCGGGTCCTCCTCGTTGGAGATCCACTCCTGCGTCGCCAGGACTTCGACGTTCTCCTCGTCGTCGAGGTCGAGCTCCTCCGGCGGCCCGAAGACGCGGACGCGAATGCCATCGTCGGCGGCTCGGCGGGCGCCCTCGGCAAGCACGTCGAAGCCCCGCTCGGCGCCGAACCCGTCCAGCGCCACCGTGATCCCGCCGCCGGCGGCCACCGGCTATTCGGTGTCGCTGGGGGCGCCGGCGGTCGGGTCGATCACTTTGTGCTCGACCACCTCGCGGCCCTTGTAGGTGCCGCACACCGGGCAGACCCGGTGCGGGCGCCGCGGGCTGTGGCATTTCGGGCAACGGTTCAGGGTCGCCTCGCCCGCCTTGTGCTGGGCGCGCCGCTTGTCCCTGCGCGCCCTTGAAGTTCTCTTCTTTGGGACTGCCATGAGCCGGGCATGGTAGCGCTCCGAAGGGGAGGGCTGGGCACCCCTCCGAACGGCTTGTACTTTTTCTGCGCCTCCGCCCGCGGACAGCCACCCACGAGCTTCAGAAAAAGTTGAGAGAGGAGGGGTGCCCAGCCCTCTCAATACGTCGCTCGTATCACCGCCAGATCGTCCGCCTGCCAGCAGAGCTCACCGTCAGACCAGGAAAGAAGATCCTGAAGCTGGTTCGGCTCGAAGGCGTCGCCGATCACCAGCGAGCGGGAGTGCTCGCGGACGCGCCGCACCAGCCGCTGCTTCTGGTCGTCGCTCAACTCGTTCACCGACAGGACCGAGATGACGAGGTCCCAGGGGCCGTCTGGCAGCGGGTCCTCCATGCGGGCCAGCTGCACGTCGTCGTAGGTCTGGCGGGCACGGAAGACCATGTCGGGGCTCGCATCGAGGCCGATCACCCAAGCGTCGGGGTACGCCTCGATCAGTCGCCGGGTCGTCTCGCCGGTGCCCATCCCCAGCTCCAGCACCCGCTCGGGCGGGAAGGGCACGGCCGCCACGGCCTGGGCCTGCAGCTCGTCGTAGCGCGGAATGCGCGCGCGAATCCGCTGCAGATACTCGTCGGGCGTCCAGTCGAAGTCGTTCATTCCGTACTCTCGGTCGAGCTGTCATCGTAGTCCGGCCGAGGGGAGGATCGACCATGGCGAAGCAGCCGACGACCACGACGATCGATCTAGGACGGCTCTCGCTCTCCTACGGCGACGGGGCGCGGCTCGACCTCGCCGTGCGGATCGAGCCGCTCGAGCTCGGCGGCCAGACCTACGCGCCGGCCGCCCAGACGGTCGAGAGCCGCCTCGACATCTCGCGGCCCAGCAACGGATACGCCTTCCGGCTGCGCTTTCCCCTGCAGGTGGAGGGACCGTGCATGCGCTGTCTGGGTCCGGCGACGGTCGAGCGCGACGTCGACGCGCGGGAGATCGACCAGGCCGGCACCGACGACGAGGAGCTGCGCAGCCCCTACGTCGTCGACGACCGCCTCGACGTCGGGCGCTGGGCACACGACGCCGCGGTGCTGGCCCTCCCGACCCGGATGCTCTGCCGCGACGACTGCGCCGGCCTCTGCCCGGTCTGCGGCGAGTCGCTCAACGACGCCGACCCGGCCGACCACGAGCACGGCGGCGGCGGCGATCCACGCTGGGCGAAGCTGAAGGAGCTGAAGCTCGAGTAGGCGCTAAGCCTGCTCGTCGAGCTCGGCGACCGGCTCTTCGTCGCGGCCGGCGAGCCTGTCGCGGCCGCGCTGCACGGCGGCCAGGAACTTCTGCAGGTTGACCTCGAGCGTGTTGAGGATCTCGTCGGCGTAATCCTCGGCGCCGAGCCTGATCTCACGCTCTCGCGTGCGAGCGTCCTCGACGATCTCGTCGGCGGCGCGCTCCGCCTGCTTGGTGACCTCCTCGTCGGAGATCAACCGCGCCTGCTGCTCGCGCGCCTCGCGGACGATCCGCTCGGCCTCGCGTTTGGCCTCGGCGAGCATCTCCTGACGCTCCTTGACGATCCAGCGGGCCTGCTTGATCTCCTCGGGGATCGTGGCACGCATCTGATCGAGGGGATCGTAGATCTCCTCGCGGTCCACGCGCACCTGATCCGTGAGTGGCACGGGCCGGGCGTTGTGGACAACGTCGTCCAGCTTGTCAATTAGGACCAGTACGTCCATTTGGAGGTCGTAAGCCTACGTGTCAGTGGGGGTTTCGGGGCAGAACCCTTGATTTCCTCGGCTTTTTGCAAGCTCGCGCCCAAGCCGCACCGGGCTGGGGAAGCCTACCGTTCGCCGAAGCGGCTCGCCATCGCGGCGGCGACCGGCGACGGCACGAGGTCGGAGACGTCGCCGCCGAAGGTGGCCATTTCCTTGACGCCGGTCGAGGAAAGGAAGCTGTAATGCGGCGAGGAGATCATGTAGATGCTCTCGATTCCGGGATCCAGCTTGCGGTTGAGCTGGGCCATCTCGAACTCGTACTCGAAGTCGGAGATCGCGCGCAGGCCCTTGACTATCGCCGTCGCCTCCAGTTCGCGGGCGAACTCCACCAGCAGATTCGAGAAGATCCTCACCTCGACGTTGCCGAGCTGGGCGGTCGCTTCCTCGATGAACGCCTTGCGCTCCTCGGCCGTGAAGAGCGTCTTCTGCTTGCGCAGCGGATTGTTGACGACGCCGACGATCACTCGCTCGAAGGCGGCGGAGGCGCGACCGATGATGTCGAGGTGGCCGTTGGTCACGGGGTCGTAGCTGCCCGGGCAGACGACCGTCCCGTTGCGGTTGGTCATCGTCTCCCCTTCGCGGCGGCGTAGAAGGAGACGTCGGTGCCGCCGTAGCGGCGCTGCCGCAGACGCTCCAGCGACGCGACCGCGAGTGGGCGGCGGGCGCCGCTCTCGACGACCACGCGGCCGCCCGGACCGAGCAGCCCGGGGAGATGGGTGTCGAGTTCCCGCCCCACGCGGTCGGCGAGTCTATAGGGGGCGTCGACGAAGACGAGGTCGAAGCGCGGGCGCTCGGGGCCGGCCGCGCCTGCGAGCCAGCGGCCGACGTCGGCCCTGACCAGCTCGGCGCGCT
>DATABM010000115.1:0-9850 GCA_036259555.1 Solirubrobacterales bacterium | reverse complement strand
GGGGCGGGGGCAGCTCTCGGCCGGCCCGGTTTGACAATGCCCTCGGACTCTCTAGGGTCGCCTTATGCTGGTCTTGCCTATACGTCGTTTACTGCTGGGCTTGGTTCCGGCGACGGCGGTTGCCCTTCTTTTCCTCGCCGGCACGGCCGATGCGCAGAAGCGGTGCTGCTTCAAGCTGCACGTCGAGATGGCCGGATCCAGCACCAGCACGTGGCCTCCCCCGCCGGCTGACCAGATTGGCGAAGACTCGGTCAACTGGCACTGGATCGAGCGGATGATCCTCGTCTATCAGGAGCAGGGCGCCGGCTCGCCGGATCTGCGGCTGGCGCGGCTCGGTGGCCGGGACGTACGGCCTTCCTCGGGCTATAGCCGCACGACCAGCTCGAGCGTACAGATCAAAGGCGTGAACGGGTACTACCCGGCGGCCGATCCCGGTGCCTGTGGGTTTCGCGAAACCGTCGCGCGGGAGGGCTCTGCCCCTTCGCTGCAGCCTCGCAGCGTCGCCGACGCGGGCGCGCAGGCCAAGTGGCCGAACGCCAGGTACTTCCTCTCGGCGGGCTCCGCTCAGGCAACCGAGGATGACGGGTGCCTGTATGGCCGTTCGCTGTTCTACCTCGGCCTCGGTCCCAAAGAGGCCTGCAACGGGTCATTCGGCTTCTCGCTGCCCGCACCGGGGCGCGCTTGGTTCCGCCGCGGCAAAGGAGAGATCCAAAAGGACGTCGTCTGTAAGGGCGGCCACCCGGCGGCGCCGCCGAACATAAACAACACGGAGAGCACTTTCGCCAGCGGCCTCGTCGTCCTTACCTGGTTCCCGCCGGAGAAGCTGAAGAGCAAGGCCGACCGCCTCAAGGAGCTCCACAAGAAACTGGCCCAAGACGGAGTCGGATGAGCTGAGAGCGAGACCCGCCTATTTCCCGGTGGTGGCAGAGAGTGGCTGCCCGATCCGAACCGGCGACGGCCTGGAAATTCAGCCTTCGGTCGACCGCGAAAGAATCAGGCAGTTTCTGCCTGATGGGGGAGCGAAATTTCGGTCCGGTTCAACCGACTCGGGCGACCCCCACATGCCGATTTGCAGGGACCCTTCTAGGGGTGGCAGACGGGATTCGAACCCGCGACCGCCGGCACCACAAGCCGGAGCTCTACCAACTGAGCTACTGCCACCAAGCAGCTTCAATTTAGCGGCTACCTTGGGGGATATGCGGAAGCGATACGGACAGCCGAGCGGCGCGCAAGCGACGGGCGCGATGGCAATCGGGGCGTTGGCGCTGGGCGCCGCGGCGGTGGGCGGCTTCGCGATCGGGCGGCTGGCGATCGGTCGAGTGGCGGCGGGGCGGGTCAAGGTCGGCCGGCTCGAGGTCGATGAGCTCGTCGTGGGACGGCTCGAGCTTCGCGACCGGTCTTCTCAGCCGTGAGGCGCATCGGACATTGACCCCCCTCCAGTGGGGCAAATCTCGGATGCGCGCGCTTGGGGCAGTCGCCGCGGTGCTCTCACTAGCTGCCGTAGCGCCGTCGAGCGCCGTCGCGATCGGCCCCTACCCCTCCCTCGGCTCCTGCCCGGTTTTCCCCGGCCCGCCCGCGTCCCTCTCCCCCCGCGCCCCCTCCCTCCCAAACCAGGCCGCCTGGAACCAGGACATCTCCAAGGCCCCGGTCGCCCGCAACTCGCGAGCCGTCATCGCTTACATCAACCGCCACGGCGGCAACTTCCTCCACCCCGACTTCGGCTCGCCGCGCGTCTACGGCATCCCATACGCGGTCGTCGGCCAGGGTCAGCGCCGGCTCCCGATCCGCTACACCGCCTACGGCGAGGAGAGCGATCCCGGCCCGTTTCCGATCCCGCTATCGGCGCCGGTCGAGGGCGGCCGCCGCGCCGACGGCGACCGTCACGTCCTCGTCGTCGACCGCTCGCGCTGCATCCTCTACGAGCTCTACCGCGCTTTCCTGCTCCGCAGCCGGGCCGGCTCCTTCTGGAGGGCCGCTTCCGGCGCCCGCTGGGACCTGCGCTCCACCGAGCTGCGCCCCGAGGGCTGGACCTCCGCCGACGCCGCGGGCCTGCCGATCTTCCCCGGACTCGTCCGCTACGACGAAGCGGCCGCCGGCCGCGTCGACCACGCGATCCGGGTCACCTTCGAGAGCACCCGCGACGCCTGGATCCACCCCGCCTCGCACTGCGCCGGCGACACCCTCGACCCGAGCGCGCCGGCGATGGGAACGCGGCTGCGCCTCAGGCCCTCCTACGGGCTCGGCGGCTTCAGCGGTCCGGCTCGCGCGATCGCCGCGGCGCTGAAGCGCTACGGCATGATCGTCGCCGACAACGGCTCGAACTGGTTCTTCAGCGGCAGCAGCGACCGGCGCTGGGACGACGAGAACTTGAATCAGCTGAAGCGGATCCCGGGCAGCGCCTTCCAGGTCGTCAGGAGCGCCGCCCGGCCTCACATCTGCAGCTGACGGAAGCGCGGCCGCAGCCGCGCACCCAGCTCCGCGGCCGCGGCGTCGGCGCTGCCGTCGCCGGCGCTCACGAGGATCACCTCGTCCGCGGCATAGCTCTCCAGCTGGTCCTCGACCGCCTGCACGAGGTTCTCGTCGCCGACCCGCGCGTCCGCTTCAACTCCCGCCGTCGCAAGCGCCGCAACCGAGGCGACGAGCCGCTCCTGGGCGCGGCGCCGCGCCCCCTCGACGTCGGACGCCCAGCGATCGAGGAAGCCGATGCTGGCCGGGGCAAGAACCCGCACCTCGACCCCCTCGTCCGTCGCGCCGACCTCGCGCGCCAGCGCCTCGACCGCCTCCGGGTCCTCCACCGGCGCGGCAGCCACAACGAGCACGCGCCGCGGCGCCCCTTGCTCTGGCAACCCGCCGATCGACCGCTCGGGCCGCTGGCGTGCCGCGACGACCAGCAGACCCAGCACGGCGACCGCTCCGGCGATGAAGCCGAGCGCCGGACCGCCGACGAGAAACGCTCCAATCAGGAACGCGCCGACGACCGGCAGAGCCAGCGCGGCGACGATCAGCGGCAGCTTCCAGGCGTTCACACCTGGATTGTCGCGGAGCGGCCTAAACGCGTCTCGTACCGGCCCCGAGCCGCGGCAGGAGCAGCAGCGCCAGGCCGATCAGGATCACGATGATCCCGAGCACGTAATTGACCAGGATCGCGAGCACGATCCCGATGATGATGAGCAGTATCCCCAGTGACATGGCACCGCTCTACCCATGCCCAAGTTCGCGGAAACCCTGGTTCTCTTCGCCCAGCGCCCGCCGCAGCGCCTCGTCGAACGGCTCCGGCGTGACCCCGAACGGCAGAGCCGGCGCAGGGTCGGTGACCACGGTCGGCGTCGTCAGCCCCTCTATCAACGGCCGGGCCACCTTGGTGTCGACCGGCGTGATCAGGCCAAGCCACAGAGACGACAACCAGGGACTGAGCAGCGGCACGCGCAGCCGCGGCGGCCGCCGTTTGCCCATCGCGAGCGCCATCCGGTCGAGCATCTCCTCGTAGGTGAGGACGTCGGGACCGCCGATCTGAACCTCGCGCCCGCTCGACTCCGGCACGGACGGCGCCCGGCGCAGATAGTCGACGACGGCATCGATCCCGATCGGCTGCGTCGGCGTCCGCAGCCAGGCCGGCGCCACCATCACCGGCAGCCTCCCGACCAGGTAGCGGAGCGTCCGGTAGGACTCGCTCTCGGCGCCGACCACCATCGCGGCGCGGAAGTAGGTGAGCGGCGGTCCCTCGGCTGCGAGGACGTACGCGGTCTCGTGGCGGCTGCGCAGGTGCTCGGAGGTCGACTCCTCGCCCAGCCCGCCCAGGTAGACGACCCGCCCTACCCCCTCGCGCCTCGCCGTCCGGGCGAAGTTCGCGGCGCCGCTTCGCTCGCGCTCGGCGAAGCCCTCGCCGCCCGCCATCGAGTGGACGAGGAAGTAGGCGACGTCGACGTCCCACCCGGCGCGCTCGAGGCTCGCGGCGTCGGTCACGTCGCCGACGTGCAGCTCCGCCCCGGCCGCCTCGAGTTCGCGTGCCCGGCTCGGATCGCGGACCAGGCAGCGGACCGACTTCCCCTCCTTCAGCAGCGCGCGTGCCAGCCGACCTCCGACGAAGCCGGTCGCTCCGGCGATCAGGACCTTGCCGGCGATGACTCCGGCTACCCGCTTCTGCCGGCGCCCGCTCAGCCGCGGGTGCCGGCGCCGCGCCCGTCCGGCGACCAACCGGGGCCGCGGAAGACGTAGCCGAGCTTGTGCCGCCAGCTGGCGGCGCTCCGGACGTCGCGTGCCAGGTCGACGAACTCGTGGAAGGCGACGCGGGTCGGCTTGAAGGTGCGGATGTTCCTCGTCAGCCCGTAGCGGACGCGCTCCGTCTCGCCCTGGAAGGATCCGAAGAGGCGGTCCCAGACGATCAGGATGCCGCCGTAGTTGCGGTCGAGGTAGACCTCGTTGGCGCCGTGGTGGACGCGATGGTGCGAGGGCGTGTTGAAGACCGCCTCGAATCAGGCAGCGCGCCGCGCCTACACTCGCTACGTGAGCGACTCCTTCGAGCCCCTGCGCGGCGGCTGCCTTTGTGACGGCGTGCGGTTCGAACTCCCCCGGCCGCCCCTGTCGGCCGGCTACTGCCACTGCACCCGCTGCCAGCGGCGCACCGGCACCGCGTCCTCGGCGCAGGCGCGGGTCGAGGGACGCACCCTGCGAATCCTGCGCGGCGACGACATAGTGCGCTGGTGGCGCCATCCGGAAGGCGGCTTCGAGAAGGGCTTCTGCGGCGTCTGCGGCAGCCAGCTGTTCAGCCGCAACCCCGATGACCCGGAACAGATGAGCGTCCGTCTCGGCGCCTTCGACGGCGACCCTGGGATCCGCCCGAGCTTCCGCGCCCACGTCGGCACGGCCGCGGCGTGGGAGCCGATCCCCGACGACGGCCTCGAGCGCTTCGCGGGCCCGACGCCGCGCTTCTGACCGGGAGCGTCGCCAGCGAGATCAGGCACCGATGAGTTTCGCCGAGCTGGACAGTCTTTCTGTTCAGGGCCAGCTCGTCCGTCGAATTCAAGGAGGAGGACCGCCATGGACATGCCACCGATCGTCTCGCCCCAGGAGTGGGACAAGGCCCGTCAGGAGCTACTCGTGAAGGAGAAGGAGCTCACTCGCGCCCGCGACGCGCTGGCGGCTGAGCGCCGGCGAATGCCGAGAATGGCCGTAACGAAGGACTACCGCTTCGAGGGGCCGAGCGGACCGGCGAGCCTCCACGACCTGTTCGACGGGCGCCGACAGCTGATTGTCTACCGCTTCTTCTTCGAGCCAGGCGTGGAGGGCTGGCCGGAGCGCGGTTGCGGCGGCTGCTCCTTCCTTGCCGACCAGGTCGCCCACCTCGCGCACCTGAACGCCCGCGACACCACGCTCGCCTTCATCTCGCGCGCTCCGCAACCGGAGATCGAGCGCTTGAAGGCGAGGATGGGCTGGGAGATCCCCTGGTACACCCTTACCGACGACTTCGACGCCGATTTCGGAGTCGGCGAATGGCATGGAACCAACGCCTTCTTCCGCGACGGCGAGCAGATCTTCCGCACCTACTTCGTCGACAGCCGCGGCGACGAGGCGATGGGGAGCACCTGGAGCTACCTCGACATCACCGCGCTCGGGCGCCAGGAGACCTGGGAGGACTCGCCCCCGGGTTATCCGCAGACCCCGCCATACCAGTGGTGGAACTTCCACGACGAATACGACCAGGCGACGTGAGCACCGCGCCCGAGCGCCTACTCGCTGGCTGCTCACCGGGGCCAATGGTAGTGACGCCGTTTGACCGACACCCCCGCCAGGATTCGAACCTGGGACCCTCGGATTAGAAGTCCGACGCTCTGTCCGCTGAGCTACGGGGGCAGGTACGCCAAGGTTAGGGCCGCCGGGAGCGAATCGCGACTCAGCCGCTGCCGAGCTGGGCGCAACCGGCCGGATCGAGCTCGCCGTCGACCTTGAAGACGTAATCGGGCTGCGGAGTGATGTCGGGCTCCTCGACGACGAGCTTCAGCGCCGGGTCGGTTTTCACCCAGGCGAAGACCGGATACCAGTAGTCGGACTCGGGGGAGTCCTGGGTCGCCTGGCTGACAATCAGGTAGTCGTAGTCGCCCTCGTTGATCAGGTTGCGGAAGGTGCGGCAGCTGGTCGGCAGGCGGTAGGTCCCGCGCGGGCCCTCGACGCCGATGTACTGGACGTAGTTGTCGAGGTTCTTGCCGTAGAAGCCGTACTGGCCGAAGAAGATCTGCCCTGAACCGGCGATCCCGATCCGCTTGTGCGTCTGGTCGTGCGCGAAGGCGTAGGCCTCCTGCGGCCCGCCTTCCTGCAGGAACGGCGTCGTGCGCTGGTAGTGCTGCTCGTAGTACTGGACCTCCTGCGCCCTCCCCAGCACCACCGCGAGCAGCAACACGA
The DNA here is from genome assembly GCA_036259555.1 of Solirubrobacterales bacterium. Lineage (GTDB taxonomy): Bacteria > Actinomycetota > Thermoleophilia > Solirubrobacterales > 70-9 > VRUE01. The sequence continues at coordinate 3,454 of DATABM010000115.1, read as the reverse complement.
CGCCGGCCCCGAGCGCGACGACGCCACGGCTGGCGCTGCCCCGTGCGCGCAGCAGCGCGAGACCGGCCGGCGCCCAGACGAACGCCAGCGTCAGGAAGACAGCCCCCGCTAGGTAGTCCACCGACCAGCGCGGCGTCGTCAGCACCGTCAGGGCGTAGACGCCGAGCAGGAAGAGCAGGGTTTGCCAGGCCCGGCTCTCCGGCGCCCGCAGCGGCCGCGCGATCGGCAGCAGCGTGAGCGCCAGCACAAGCCCCGGCATCAGGTAGCGGGTGTTGGTGAAGAACCCCGTCGGGGATCCTTCCTGGCCCGCGGCCGTGAGCGGCGTGAACAGGTAGACGGCGGCGGTGAGCAGCGCCGCACCGGCGAGCACCCGGAGGATCAGGTTGCGCGAGCGGAAGACGATGAAGACGGTCGCCGCGACGGCCATGATCAGGATCAACGGCCAGAACGGCCCCAGCGCGTTCTCGAGCTCGGGGAAGAACCAGCGGCGGTAGATGGTCGGGTCGAGCAGGTAGTCGGCGACCGCGAAGCGCGGCCGCGGGTCGAGCGGCATCTGGTCGGGATGCGGCAGGTTGAGCGGGCCCCACGCGGTCTGCGGGATCGGATTGCCGCCGGTGTGGATCGCCGCCCGCAGATACCAGTAGCCGCCCACGACCAGAGCCGGGATGCCGATCGCCGCCGCGGTGATGAGTCGACGCCCCGCACCGCTGACGAGCACCATCCCCACCGCAATCGCCCCAACCGGCGCCAGCAGCGGCAGCTTGACCGAGACGGCGAGACCGGCGGCGATGCCGGCCATGATCAGCGGGCCCTTGTCGAGCAGCGGCGCGTCCCGCTCGGGAGCGTCGGCGACGGCGCCGCTGACAGGCGCGCGCCGCTGGTGCCCGTTGATCAGGAAGGCGGCGAAGGCGAGCAGGAAGGCCAGCCCCATGATGTCGTTGCGTCCCTCCCCCGGCTGCGTCTCGATCATCACGCCGGCCGAGAAGACGAGCGAAGCGGCGACCAGGGTCGCCGGGCCGACCCGGTACGGGCGCCCGACGCACCAGGCGCCGAGCAGCGCGATCGACAGCAGCGCCATGTTGATCAACGGCGAGAGCCAGTCGGTGTCGAAGAGGACGATGCCGGCGGCGTGGATCAGCTCCGAGGTGCCGGGGTAGAACCAGGCGGCGAGGCGGAGCGGATCGGTGAAGTGGAGCGGCACCGTCGTCCCCTCCTGCGCGATCCGACCCGAGAACGGCATGTGGTACCAGGTCGTGTCCCCTCCGAACATCCCATGGTCGAGCGCCAGCTGCGACGGGAAGGCCCACTCGGCCATCGCCCACGAGGAGACCCCGAGTGCGATCAGCAGGGCGGCGAACTGAACTCGCGGCGCCGTGACCTCGCGGTCGGCGGGCGGTGCCTTCGACCAGCCCAGGGCCGCCGCGCCGAGGCCGATCGCGATGCAGCCGACGATCGTCCAGCCGAAGGTGAGGATGCTCAGGGTCCCGAGCAGCTGCAGCGCCAGGATCAGCAGCGCCGTGGCGATCGTGATCTCGGCGAGCCGCGCCAGCGCGCCCGAGAACTCGGGCACGATCCAGCGGCGCAGCCAGTAGCCGCCGAGGCCGAGCGCCGAGACGATGCCGATCGTCGCCGCGCAGCCGGCGAGGTAGGAGCCGAGGGAGGGGGTCACCGGCGCGGGATGCTATTCGGCGCGCGGGATGCGGCAGGCGACGCCGGTGCCGGCCAGGCCGCAGTAGCCGTTCGGCACCTTGTGCAGGTACTGCTGGTGGTAGTCCTCGGCGTAGTAGAAGGGCGCGGCCGGCTCGATCTCGGTCGTCACCGGCTCGTGACCGGCGGCCCGCAGCGCCTCGTCGTAGGCGTCGCGGGCCATCTCGGCGGTCGCCTTCTGGGCGTCGTTCGCGAAGTAGACGCCCGAGCGGTATTGGGTGCCGACGTCGTTGCCCTGGCGCATTCCCTGAGTCGGGTCGTGCTCCTCGAAGAAGACCTTCAGCAGGTCGGCGTAGTCGATGCGGGCCGGATCGAAGGCGACGAGCACGGCCTCGGCGTGACCGGTGCGGCCGGAGCAGACCTCCTCGTAGGTTGGGTTCGGCGTGATCCCGTTCATGTAGCCGACCGCCGTCGTGTAGACGCCGTCGAGCGTCCAGAAGAGCCGCTCGGCGCCCCAGAAGCAGCCAAGCGCGAAGTAGGCGACCTCAGTCCCCTCCGGGAAAGGCGGCTCGAGCGGCGTGCCGAGCACCGCGTGGCGGTCGGGCACCGCGAAGGCCGGCTCGCTGCGCCCGGGGAGCGCCTCCTGCGGGGACGGCATGCGGGTCTTGGTAGCGCCGAAAAGCATCCAGAGACAAAGGTAGCGTTCGGCAATCGGCTGCCTCGCACTCCTCTTCGCGCTGATCTCGCCGCGCCTGGCGCTGGTCGTCCTTTGGCTCGTCAGCGACTTGCTGAGCCGGTCCTTCGACAGCTGGCTGCTGCCGCTCGTCGGCTTCTTCCTGCTGCCCTGGACGACGCTTGCCTACGCGCTGCTGTGGGCGTCGTCCGACGGCGTGCTCGGCTTCGAGTGGTTCATCGTCGCCTTCGCGTTCCTGGTCGACGTAGGGGCTGTCGGCGGCGGCAGCAGGCGCCGGCGCAGAGGCTGACGACTCCCCGGCCGCGAGGCGCTACTCGGGCCGCTCGCCGATCGGGTAGGCGACGCGGATGTGGCGCTTGGCGAGGACGACGAAGTCGCGCCGCTCGGTGTCCCCGCCCGCCAGCGGCGTCATCTCGACGTTGGTCAACGGCAGGAAGGCCACCTCGCCGCGGTTGATAGCGTCCGAGAGACGAGCCTGGTAGCCCTCTGCCGGCAGCGTCACGTCGCCGACCACGGTGTGGCGGTCGGTTTCGAAGAAGACGCGTTCGCGACGACGGTTGCCGGTAAGTGGCATTACCGGGGCGCTATCGGCATTTGCGGGGGAAACCTGAGTGGATACGGTGCGGACCAACCTTGGACCCCACGATTCGCACCGCAGAGCTCGCCGACCTGCCAGCGGTCTTGGCTCTGTGGCGCGCCGCCGACAGCATTCCCTCGGTGACCGACAGCGAGGCGGGCCTGCGAACGCTGCTGGCCCGGGATCCCGAGGCGCTGCTGGTGGTCGACGCGGGCCGGGAGGCGGGCGGCGGGATTGTCGGGACGCTGATCGCGGCCTGGGACGGCTGGCGCGGCAGCTTCTACCGGCTCGCGGTTCGTCCCGAGCGACGCCGCCAGGGCGTTGCGGCGGCGCTGGTCCGGGCGGGCGAGGAGCGGCTCGCCCGCCTCGGCGCCGTCCGCATCACCGCGATCGTCGCCGACCACGAGCACGCCGCTGTCGCGCTCTGGGAGGCGGTCGGCTACGTGCGCCAGGCGGACAGGTCGCGGTTCGTCCGCGAGCTCGCCGGCTGAGATCCCGACGGTGCGTTCGCTGTTTGTCGCGCTATACCCGACAAA
>DATABM010000114.1:0-8894 GCA_036259555.1 Solirubrobacterales bacterium | reverse complement strand
GGCCGCTGCCCGACATGCCGGGGATCGCGACCGCCGTGGTCGTGGTTCTCGGCGCGATTGAGCTGCGCCGGGTACTCCGCACGCTGCTCGCGGTCGGACGCCGCCAGCAACGGCGCCAGGTCTACCGCTTCGAGGGCGACGCCCCCGCGCACTGCTTCGGCGACGGGACGCACGTCGCCGGCCGCCTGATCGATGCCAGCGCCGCCGGGGTCGGCCTCGTGCTCGAGGCGCCGCTGCCGCTCGGCGCGCACGCCTCGGTCCTGCTCGAGCTCGCCGACGCGTCCGGCGCGCGCCACGAGGTCGCGGCGCAGGTCGAGGTCCGCTCCTGCCGGGAGGTGGACGGTCGGCACCTGGTCGGGGCGACGATCGAGCGAATCGACCCCTCTTCGCGCATATGGCTGATGGAGTGGTGCTACGTCGTCTGCAGCCACGAGCGACTGCGCGGCCATCGGCCGGCGATCCCGGCCGGCGACGAGCCGATCGTCATGCCGCTCCCCGAGCCGTCGCCACAGGCGATCGCCGCCTGAGCCCTGCGCTTCGGGCGGGAGCCAATACCCTTTGCGGTGAACCCGGAGAGGTGTCCGAGTGGCTTAAGGAGCGCGACTGGAAATCGCGTGGGCGGGGTTAACCCGCCTCGTGGGTTCGAATCCCACCCTCTCCGTTGCGGGTGCGCCGCGCCCCGAAGAACCGTCGCAGGATCGCGCCGCACTCCTCCTCCAGCACCCCGGCGACCACACGCGGGCGGTGGTTGAGCGCCGGCTCGGCGAGGACGTCGAGGACGCTGCCGGCGGCGCCGGCCTTGGGGTCGAAGGCGCCGAAGACGACGCTGGGAATGCGGGCGAGGACGATCGCCCCGGCGCACATCGCGCAGGGCTCGAGCGTTACGTAGAGCGTCGTGCCGGGCAGGCGCCAGCCGCCGAGCGCCTCGGCCGCGGCGCGGATCGCGAGGATCTCGGCATGCGCGGTCGGGTCGCGGCGCAGCTCACGCTCGTTGCCGGCGACGGCCAGGGGCTCGCCGTCGAGGGCGACCAAGGCGCCGATCGGGACGTCGCCGTGACCCTCCGCCTCGTGCGCCCGCTCCAGGGCGAGGCCCATCAGGCGGCGGTGCACCGCGTCGAGCGACTCGTCCGACATCGATCGGAGAGTATGCGCAGCCACGACTTCGCGGGCTCGCCGGTGTTTGCCAGATAGCCCGCCGTTCGCACCGGCCAGCGCCGCCCCGATGACCCGACGCCTCATCACCTTCTACGCCCTCGTCCTGCTGGGCGCCGCCCCAGAGGTCGCCGGCGCAGCCGAAGCCGTGTCGTCGGCCCGCGGTTTCGCGCCCCGCGAGGTGATCGTCAAGTTCGAGGGCGATCGCGGCGCCCGGACCGTACGGCTTCCCGCCGGGGTCGGCGTGCGACGCGCCGCCGCCGTCCTGCAGCGCAGCCCGGCAGTCGCCTACGCGGCGCCCAACTATCTCGCGACGGCCTCTGCCCCGACGCCGTTCCTCACCTCGACCGGCCTTCCCAACGACCCTGGGCCGATAGAGGGGCCCCCCGGGCCGCCCGGGGGCTGGGTCTCTCTGCAGTGGAACTTCCTGCCGTGGACCGCTGACGCGAGCAGCGCTCTCCCCACCTCGCCCGGGGGGATCGACGCGATCGGCGCCTGGCGCAACCTGCGCGCCGCAGGCCGGCCCGGCGGTCTCGGCGCCGTCGTCGCGGTGCTCGACACGGGCGTCGCCTACCGCTCGGTTGGGAGACGCTTCCGACGCAGTCCCGACTTCGCCCGCGGCCAATTCGTGCCGGGTTACGACTTCGTAAGCGATGACGCGTTGCCACTCGACCACAACGGGCATGGAACTCACGTCGCCGGCACGATCGCGGAGAAGACGGACAACGGCATCGGCCTGGTCGGGCTCGCCTACGGCGCCAAGCTGATGCCCGTGCGCGTGCTGGACAAGCACGGCAGTGGCGAGGCAGCGGAGATTGCCCGCGGCATCCGCTTCGCCGTGGCCAACGGCGCCGACGTCATCAACATGAGCTTCAACTTCGGCTGCGGCAAGCGGGTTCCCTCGATCAACGAAGAGCTGCGTCGCGCCTACAGGGCCGGCGTCGTCGCCGTCGCCTCGATCGGCAACCTCGGCGCCGAGACCTGCGTCTCGCCACCCGCGACCGGGCCGCGCGTGATCGGGGTCGGCGGCACGACCGAGGGTGGCTGCCTGGGCGGCTACTCGCTCGCCGGGCGGGGCATCGACGTGGTCGCGCCCGGCGGCGGCGTTGCGATGGTCGGCTGCCCATCGGTATCGGCGCGGCCGATCTACCAGGTCACGCTGAAAGGCGGCGACACGCGCCGCTTCGGCGAGCCGAGCAGCTACGTCGGCACCTCGATGGCCGCCGCCCACGTATCGGGCCTCGCTGCGCTGGTCCTCGCCGCCCGCGTCCTCGAGCCGGCTCGGACCCCGACCGCGCTGGTCGACCGGCTGACGCGCCGGCTGCGCAACACGGCCAGGGATCTCGGACTGCCCTCGATCCGGCAGGGCGCCGGCCTGATCGACGCCGCCCGAGCGACCTCACCGTCGCCCTGAGGGCGTTCTGACCAAGGACATCAAGGACGCAGGGAGCGTGGTGTGCTCCGCACGCGAGCGACCGAGGACGGCGAGATGCGCCGGTCAGACGGTCTCAGGTGGTGCGGACGATCAGGACGCTGCAGGGCGCGTGATGGGAGACGTTGTTCGGCACGCTGCCGAGCAGGAAGCGGCGGGCGCCGGTCATGCCTTTGTTGCCGACGATGATCAGGTCCGCCTTCGTCTCCTCGGCCACGCCGAGGATCGCCTCGCCCGGGTTTCCCTCGACGGGATGGGTCTGGACCTGGACGCCCTCCTTGCGCGCCTCGGCTGCCGCGGCGTCGAGGGTGAGGTTGACGTCCTCGCGCGGGCCGACGACGTGCTGCACGTCCGCGGGCACACCCTGCTGCTCGTCCTGGAGGCGGCGGCCGGAGACGGGCTCGAAGGCGGAGACGATGCTGAGCTGCGCGCCCGAGAGCTTGGCGAGGTCGGTGGCTTGGCGCACGGCCGCCGCGGCGGTCTCCGATCCGTCGGTTCCAACCACGATGCGAGTGAACACGCCGCCTCCTGTCGTCGCTGCCTTCCGGGCGAGCCGATACTAACGCGAGCCCTGCCGGGCGGGAATGCCGCTAAAGCCGTCGCCGAGGATCTCGGTGGGCGTCGTCGCGAGGCGCACGATCGCGATCGCCATCGAGGCGAGCAGGCAGGCGACGAGCACCACCATCCCGACTTTCCAGCTGGTTGGCACGGGCGAAAGCCTAGAGGCGCCGGGCTAGACTCGAATGACGATGCGGGAGGAGGAGATCGCCGACGGCGTCTGGCTGCTGCGGGGCGAACTGCGCCGCAGCATGAACGTCTACTTCCTGCGCGACGGCGACGGCGTCGTCCAGTTCGACGGCGGCACCAAGGCGATGGTCCGATCGGCCCGCCGAGCTGCCGAGCGGCTGGGCGGCCTGAAGCGGGTCGTGCTCGGCCATGCGCACGCCGACCACCGCGGCACCGCGCCCTCGATGGGCGTGCCTGTCTTCTGTCACCCCGACGAAGTCGCCGACGCCGAAAGCGACGCCTCGATCGCTCCCTATATGGACATCGCGCAGCTGCCGGTCGCCCCGGTGCGCTGGATCTACCCCTCCCTGCTGCGCCGCTGGGACGGCGGGGCGGTCAAGATCGCCGGGACGGTCGAGGAGGGCGACGAGGTTGCCGGCTTCCGGGTCCTCCACTTCCCCGGCCACGCTCCGGGCCTGATCGGCCTCTGGCGCGAGCGCGACCGGGTCGCCCTCGTAAGCGACGTCGTCTACCTCGTCGACTCGGCGCGCTTGCGACCGCTCCCACACGGCGAGGCCAGCGTCCCGCATCCCGCCTGGGCGCTCGACCATGCAAGGGCGAAGGAGTCGGTGCGGCGCCTGGCGGCGCTCGAACCGGCTCTCGTGGGCGCCGGACACGCGGAGCCGCTGCGTGGGGCGAACCTGCGCGACGTGCTCGAGCGAGCTGCTGACAAGCACTGAGCCGCTTGGGCTCGCCGCGCCACGGCGGGCGGCTGTCATAGGTTGCCCTCTCTGATGATCGGGACCTACGTCTCGGCGGCGTTGATCTGCGCCGCCTCGATTTTGATCGGGCGCGCACTGCTGATCGTCGCGGGGCGCGAGGCGTGGTCGTGGCTCGCCCCCGCGGCCGGCTTCGGCGCGATCCTCACGGTGACCGGCGTGCTGGCCCGGGCACCCGGCCACGGCACCTCGGCGACGCTCGGGCTCGTCGCGCTGGTCGTGGCCGCGGCGGCGATCGTCTTCTTCGGCGCCGACGGGCCTGAAACCGCGCTATTTCGGCGGAGATCGGTCCATCGGCGGTGGGACGCGGTGCGGGAGGGGCTGCCGGTGGCGCTCCTCGTCCTGCTGGTGCTCTCGATCCCGTTCGCGATCACGGCCCGCTGGGGACTGCTCGGCGTCGGCTTCAACAACGACCTCGGCCTCCACCTCGCCTGGGCAGAGTGGCTGCGAAGCGGCGCCGGTCCCACTCCCGAGCCGGGCTACCCGCTTGGCCCCCACGGCCTCGCCGTCGCAGTCGCGGCGGTGCCGGGAATCGGGCTGGGACAGGCGTTCGTCGGCGAGATCTTTGCGATCGGGGTGCTGACCGGGCTGACGGCGCTCGGCGCGCTGGACGATCTGCGGCTCGGGCGCCGGCTGCTGGCCGCCCTCCTCGTCGCGGTCTCCTACCTCGGCGCCTCCTACTTCGCCCAGGGCGCCTTCAAGGAGACGGCCGAGGCGCTCTTCGTCCTCGCGTTCGCGGTCGGGCTCTTCGGGATCGACCGCCAGCGCCGCGGCCGGAGGGACTCAGACCAGGTGGCGGACGCGTCGGTCTCGCCGGCGGGGGAGTTCGGCGCCGTCGCGGCGATCCGCCTGGCACTGCCCTACCTGGCGATTGCCGGAGGCATCTTCTTCGCCTACAGCTTCGCCGGCCTCGCGTGGCCGCTGGCGATCCTGGTGCTCTGGAGCTTCACTCTGCCAGGCGTGCGCGCTGCGCTGGCGCCGCGGCAACTGCTGCGTCTCCTGGTCCGGCCCACGACCCTGGCGGCGATTGCCCTGCTGGCCGGCCTCGGGGCGGTGGCCACCTTGGTCGGGCCCTTCGGATTCGTCCATACCTTCAACAAGGTCGCCGGCACGAACACCTACGGGCCCGTGTCGCCGATCGAGGCGCTCGGCGTCTGGCCGGCGTCGAATTACCGCCTTGATGCGCCGGGCGGCGCGAAGCTCGCGGCGCTCGCGGGTGCGATCGGGGCCCTGGCGGTCGCCCTCGGCGCTCTCTGGTGGGCTCGGCGGCGGGAGCTCGCCGTACCCCTGGCGCTCGGCGCCTGCGCGCTGCTCTACCTCGCCTCGCTGCCGTTCAGCGGCGACTACTCGCAGGCGAAGGCGCTGATGATCGGCGCGCCGCTGGCGATGCTGGTCGCGATCCGCCCGTTGCTGGCGGAGCTCGGCTCGCCACGCCTCGGCTGGACGGCCCTGGCGGTCCTCTTCGTCGGCGGTGCCGCCTACTCGAGCTTCCTTGCGCTGCGCGAGGCACCGGTCGGGCCGGCGGGGCACGGCGGCGAGCTGCGTGCCTTCCTGCCGATCGTCCACGGCAAGCCGGTGCTCTACGCCGGCCAGGACCGCTACGCGGCCTACGAGCTGCTCGGCGCCGACACCCACGTGCCGATCGTCGAGTTCCCCGATCCCGAAGTCTCGGAGAACCCCGAGAAGCCGTTCGACACCGGTGACGCGTACAGCCCGATCGATTTCGACTCCTTCTCGCGGGGCACGCTCGACCGCTTCCCGTACGTCGTCACCGGGCGGGCCGCCTGGAACAGCGAAGCTCCTCCCAACTTCCGGCGTGTCGCCGCGACGGAGTCGTACGTGCTCTGGGAACGTACCGGCGAGACGCCTGAGAACCGCCACGTGTTGCTCGAGGGCACCGACGCTGGGGCCTGGGCGGGCTGCGCCTCGCCGGAGATCCGCATCCTTCTGGCCAGCGGCGGGCGCGCCTCGATCTTTCCGACGCCGGCGCTCGGTCGCAAAGGAGCCTGGGAGCAGGACAACGTGCTCGGAGTCGGCGAGGCCGCGTCGCAGGAGATCGAGCTGCCCCCCGGCCGCTGGCGGCTCTCCCTGCAGTACTTCTCGCCCTTCGAGCTGACCCTGAGCGCACCGGGCTTCCGCCACGAGCTGAAGGCGGCGCTGGACGGGCAGCGACCGAACACGATCAGCCTCGCCAACGACGGCCAGTTCTGGCCGGCGGGCGAGATCGTCAGCGACGGCGGCCGGGTCCGCTTCGAGATCGCCGCCGCCGAGCCGACCTCCCTGCAGCGGCTCACCGGCTATGCCGGCAAGGCCCAGGTCGGCAGCCTGGTCGCGGTCCCGGCCGAGCCGCGCCGCACGATGCCGCTCTCTGACGCGTGCGACCAGTGGATCGACTGGTACGAATCGCCCCAGGCGCCCTGACCAAGCAGACCGAGGAACTCGCGCTTCGCGCTCGCACCGCTCCCGTTGGCGCTTGAGCGTGGCGTGCTCTGCACGCGAGCGACCGAGGACGCCGAGATGCGCCGGTCAGGTGGCCTTGGCGGCCATGCGCTCGGGCGTCGGCCGCACGACGTCCCAGACCAGCCCGGCCTTCTCGAGCGCCCAGATCACCGCGGCGGAGACGTCGACCTGCCAGCGGCCAAGCCCGTGCACGGCGGAGGTGGGGAAGGCGTGGTGGTTGTTGTGCCACGCCTCGCCGAGGGTCGGCAGCGCGATCAGCGCCAGGTTGCGCGACTCGTCGGTCGTCTCGTAGTCGCGCCGGCCGAAGGTGTGGCAGAGCGAGTTGATGCTGTAGGTGAAGTGGTGGAGGACGAAGACGCGGACAAGGCCGCCCCAGAGGATGCCGGTTGCCGCCGCGAGCAGGGTCCCGCCGATGATCCAGCCGATCAGGCCGGGGAGCAGCAGGCCGAGGATCGCCCAGTAGATGAAGGTGCGGTCGACCCAGCTGATCACCGGGTCCTCCAGCAGGTCGGGCGCGAAGCGTTCCTTGTTGCCGCGCTGGGTGTGGATGAACAGCCAGCCCATGTGGGCGTGGTAGAGCCCCTTCAGCGCACCGCGCAGGCCGCCGCCGTGGTCGACGTGGGGGCTGTGTGGGTCGCCGTGTTCGTCGGAGAAGGTGTGGTGCTTGCGGTGATCCGCGACCCAGGAGATGACCGGCCCCTCGATCGCCGCCGAGCCGAGGATGCCGAGCAGCCCGCGCAGCCAGGGGTGCGTCTTGAAGCTGCGGTGCGTGAGGTGGCGGTGGAAGCCGACCGTGATCCCGAGCCCGGTCAGCAGGTACATGCCGACGAAGAGGAAGACGTCGCTCCAGTGCAGGGCGCTCCCCCACACCTGCCAAGCGGCGACGCCGAGAGCGAGGAACGGGATCAGCGTCACCAGGCCGGTGATGATCCGGTCCCGCGTCTCGTTCTCAACCGGCTGTATGTCGGAGGGAAGAGGTCCGCTGCCTGCCATTGCGTCGATGATAGGCGGGTTCCCTTTGGCTCTGCGGCCAAACGCGTGGGCGGATGACCGCTACCAGGGTGGACGATCGCGACCGGCTGCGGATAGGGTCCGCGCCGATGCCGTTCGCGACCACCGAGCCACTGCGCCGGGAGATCGAAGCCAGCATCCCCGAGCGCCCGTTCTCCGTCGAGTTCTGGGACGGGACGCGGCTGCCGTCGACCGGCGCTGGCGGCCCGACCTTCCACGTGCGCTCGCCTCAGGCCGCCGCGCACGCGCTGCGCGCGCCCGGACAGCTCGGGCTGGGCCGCGCCTACGTGAGCGGCGAGATCGAGGTCGACGACATCGACGCGGTGATCGAGGTGCTCGACGGCTGGCAGCCCCCGCCCCTGGACGGGTCCGCGAAGCGCCGGCTGCTCTTGGCCACGGTCCGCGCCGCCGGTTTGACCAAGCCGCCGCCACGCCCCGCGGCCGAGCTGCGGCCGAGCGGCCGCCGCCACAGCAAGGAGCGAGACGCCCGTGCCGTCCGCCACCACTACGACGTCTCCAACGACTTCTTCTCGCTCTTCCTCGACGAGTCGAAGACCTACAGCTGCGCGATCTTCTCGCGCGGCGCGCGGACGCTCGAGGAGGCGCAGTTCGAGAAGCGCGAGACCGTTTGCCGCAAGCTGGCGCTGCAGGAGGGCGAGCGGGTGCTCGACGTCGGCTGCGGCTGGGGCAGCTTCCCGATCCACGCGGCGAAGGAGCACGGCGCGCGGGTGGTCGGGATCACCCTCTCCCCCGCCCAGGCCGAGGAGGCGCGGCGCCGGGTCGAGGAGGCCGGTGTCGCCGACCGTGTCGAGATCCGGCTGATGGACTACCGCGACCTGGCAGGCGAGCGCTTCGACGCGATCGCCTCGATCGGCATGGTCGAGCACGTCGGCGAGGCGCAGATCGACGTCTACGCGCGGACGCTGGCCGGACTGCTGGGGCCGGGCGGGCGGCTGCTCAACCACGGCATCGCGCGGCTGCGCCACACCGACCCCGAGGCGGGGCCGTTCTCGGAGCGCTACGTCTTCCCCGATGCGGAGCCGCTGCACCTCTCGCGCGTGCTGCTGGCGCTGGAGCGGGCCGGCTTCGTCACCCGCCACGTCGAGGACTTCGGCGACGACTACGCGGAGACGCTGCGCCACTGGGCGCGACGGCTCGACGAGAACCGAGACGAGGCGCTGCGGCTGGCCGGCGCGGAACGGCTGCGCGTCTGGCGGCTCTACCTGCGCATGGCGCGCAACGGGTTCGAGAACGGCTTTCTCTCCATCTACCAAGCGCGCTGCACCCTCGCCTGACCCGCCGGTAGTTGTGCACCCTCTGGGTGCACAACTACC
>DATABM010000113.1:0-21466 GCA_036259555.1 Solirubrobacterales bacterium | reverse complement strand
ACCGGAATCCGCTCGGGGCCTGCAACCCGCGCGTCTTCAGGCGATAAGCCGCCGACCGGAAGGCCCGTCCGCGGACGGGCCTTCCGGTCGGCGGCTTATCGCCTGAAGACGCGCGGGTTGCAGGCCCCGAGCGGATTCCGGTTGGCGAGCCAGCAGCCGAACGAGAAGCGGCGGATCGTGTAGCGGTAGTTGTAGATGGAGCCTTCGCGGGGAAGGGCGGTGTAGACCGTGATCGCGCCCCGGTAGAGGTGATTGCGCCGCAGCCACTGGAGCCGGCATTTGACCCTCTCGCGCGCCAACCGGCGGCAGGCGATTTCGTGGCCCCTGCCGCCCACGAAGCGAACGCCGAAGTCTGCTTCCAGGCCGAGCCAGGCGACGAGTTCCGCGTCGCCGCGCGTCACCGGCGGCAGCTTCACCGCGGGAACCACGACGGGGGGCGCCGGCCCTCCCGATTCGATCGCGGCGATCCAGGCGGAGGCCCACGAGGACACCCGGTCGACCCGAGCCATCACCTGCGGCACCCCTGGGCTGCACGTCGCCGACGCTTTCAGGCTGGCGATGCCGACGAGGACAGCGGTGCCGTCGGGGCGCGTCGCCACCGCCGGCCCGCCGCTGTCGCCGTTGCAGAGGCTGGCGCTCGACCGGACGCAGATCTGCCCGGCGGGGTCGAACGTCAGCAGCACCCGGCCCAGCGCGCGGCGGCAGGAGGAGGTGCTGCGCACCACCGACTGGGCCTGGCGCAGGACGGCCGGCAGGTTGGGCGGCCTGACCCGGGTCAGCCCCCAGCCGGCGATCGCGACGGGCGTTCCGTCCGCGAAGAGGCCGGCGTCGGAGGCGGTCGCGATCGGCAGCGCGGGCGCCGCGACCGGGCTTGCCAGGACGAGCAGCGCGGCGTCGTTCAGGACCCGCGTCGGGTCGTACTCGGGGAAGATCAGCACCTGCGAGACGGCCGAGGCGCGCTCGGCGCTCGCTTCCCGCAGGTCGGTGACGCCGGTCAACACGGCGAAGTTGGACGCCGTCGCCACCTTCCCGGTGCTGGTCAGCGCGCAGTGCGCCGCCGTCAGCACCAGGCGCGGCGCGATCACCGTTCCCCCGCAGCTGAACTTGTCGACGGGGCCTCGGTAGGCGACGTATGCCAGCCAGGGGAACGACGCGATCGAACCGGGCTGGCCGGCGACGATCGATGCCTCGGCACCGTCCCGTCCCGTGCTCGACGCCGACGCCTCCGGTTGACCCACCGACACGACGAGCAGCGCCGAGGCGGCGACGGCCGACGCGATGCGGGCCACCCTCGGGTAGCGAGCGAGTAATCGAGTGGCCCCGCGCATGGGGCGCGAATGCTACTCGGCGCCGCCTACCGCCGGGTCGGCATCTGGATTCGCGCCATCGCCTTGACCATGAAGAAGAAGAGGGTCCCGGCACCGGCGAGAAGCACGAGGGTGGCGAGTATCTGCGGAGCGCTGGCGCTGAAGAGCGCCAAGCCGAAGAAGGCGCTGAAGAGGACGAGGACGAGCAGCAGCTGGAAGCCGAGAACCGCCCAGTAGCGCGCCCGCCACATCCCCCAGGCCATGGTCCCCATCAACAGCGTCGGTGCCAGGACCTGGGCAAGCGGCGGTTTCTCGCCTTCCACGTCGGTGCCGGCCAGGTAGCCGACGACGATCGAGATTGCGATCAGCGCCGAGACGACGGCGCCCACCGTGACGACCGTGGGCCGTTCCCCCTCCGCCAGCGGCTCGAGCGCTTCGCGCGCCTCCTGGTTGCGCTGCTCGGCGCGGGCGTAGCCGCGCTGCATCCGTTCGCGGGGGGTAGGGGCGCCCTCCGCCTCCGCGCCGCGCCGCTTGCGCTTGCGGCGGTCCTCAGCCACCGGGCGCCGCCTCCCCGACCGGCGCCAGGGCTTGGCGGAGCGCTTGCGCCGCGGCGAGGGGATCGTCGGCGTCGCGTATGGCGCGGACGACGCAGAGCCGGCGCGCCCCCGCGGCGACGACGTCGCCGGCGTTCGAAGCGTCGATGCCGCCGATCGCGAAGAAGGGGTGGGGGGCGTGCTCGGCAGCGTGCTCGACGTAGCCGAGGCCGACTCCGGCGCGACCCTCTTTGGTCGGCGTCTCCCAGATAGGCCCGACGCTGACGTAGTCGACCGCGGGTGGCGTGCCTGCCCGGCGCATATCTGCGTCTCCAGTCGCTCGCGTGTCGTGCACGCCACGCTCCCTGCGTCCTTGATTTGCTTGGGCCGGCACGCCCCCGCTGGCTGCCAGTTGCTCTTTCGAGTGCGTGGAAAGGCCGACGATCATGTCCGGGCCGAGAATCTGCCGGACCTCCTCCACCGGCATGTCGTCCTGGCCGACGTGGACGCCGTCGGCGCCGCAGGAGCGGGCAAGGTAGGGATCGTCGTTGACGATGAACAGCGCGCTGTGGGTGTCGCAGAGGCGGCGGAAGGTGCGCGCCGAGCGTTCGACGAGGTCGCGGTCGAGCTCCTTGTCGCGCAGCTGGACGATGTCGACGCCGCCGGCCAGCGCAGCCCGCAACAGCGGCTCGGGCTCCGCGCCGCGCGGCATCGCGTCGCAGACGAAGTAGAGGCGGGCGGTGCGCAGGCGCTCGCGCCGCAGCGGACCGACGCCCTCTGGTGGTGCCAGGCTCATGCGCCGATTATCCCTCCCCGCACCCGCCGGTACTTAGGCACCCAATGGGTGCTCAAGTACCGGCGGGTAGGCCCGGGGGAAGGCGAGGGGTACCATCGGAGAGACGGGAGCCCGAAAGCCACGGGCTGAGAGGGCGGCTGGGGCGCCGCCGACCGTATGGACCTGATCCGGGTAATGCCGGCGGAGGCAAAGTGAACGAGAACTCATCTGTGCAGAGCTACGACGCGGTCGTCGTCGGAGGCGGTGTGATCGGCCTCTCCTGCGCCTGGCGCCTGGCGCGTCGCGGCGCGCGCGTCGCGGTGCTGGACCGCGCCGCCGAACCGGCCGGCGCGAGTCGCGTCGCGGCCGGCATGCTCGCCCCGGTCGGCGAGCTGGCATTCGGCGAGCCCGAGCTGCTGAAGCTGACCCTGGCCGCGGCCGCGGCATATCCCGACTTCGTCGCGGAGCTGGAGACGGCTGGCGGCGTCTCGACCGGCTACCTGCGCCGCGGCGCCCTGCACGTCGCGCTCGACCGCGACGAGGCAGCTGAGCTGCGACGGGTCCACGAGCTGCAACGCTCGCTCGGCCTGGGCGCCGAGTGGCTGCCGCCGCGCCGCTGCCGCGAGCTGGAGCCGGGCCTGACGCCGTCCTTCAACGGCGGCGTCCACGCCCCCGACGAGGCGATGGTCGACCCGCGCGGGCTGACGCGCGCCTTGCGCAACGCGCTCGCCGCCGAGGGCGGTGACGTGCGCTTCGGCGCCGAGGTGACCGCGGCATTTACCGAAGGCGACCGGCTCGTCGGCGTGCGGACCGCCGCCGGCACCGAGCTGCGCGCCCCGGCGACGGTCCTCGCCGCCGGCGCCTGGTCCGGCGTTGCCGATTGGCTGCCCGAGCCGGCCCGGCCGCCGGTGCGCCCCGTCAAGGGCCAGATCCTCGAGCTCCGCTCGCGCGACGGCGCCGCTCCCTGCGAGCGGATCGTCTGCTCGGAGCGCGTCTACCTGGTGCCCCGTCCCGACGGCCGGCTCATCGTCGGCGCCACCGTCGAGGAACAGGGCTTCGACACGGCGGTCACCGCGGGCGGCGTCCACGAGCTGCTGCGCGAGGCCTACCGGTTGCTCCCCGACGTGGCGGAGATGGAGCTGGTCGAGGCGGCGGCCTCGCTGCGTCCGGGTACGCCCGACAACCTGCCGCTGACCGGTCCGTCCCCCGTCGAGGGACTGCTCTGGGCGACCGGCCACTACCGCAACGGGATCCTGCTGGCCCCGCTCGCCGCCGAGGCGATCGCCGCCGAGCTGGCGGGGGTGGCAGCGTGAGCGAGGGACGCGGCATCAGGATCGAGCTGAACGGCGAGGCGCACGAGCTGCCTGCGGGGGCGTCACTGGCCGACGCGGTGCGCGAGAGCGGCGCCGAGGCCGGAGCGCGCGGCGTCGCGGTCGCCCTCGACGGCGAGGTCGTGCCGCGCTCGCAGTGGGAGACCACGCCGCTCGCCGGCGGGCAGGCAGTGGAGGTCCTGGCCGCGATCCAGGGCGGCGCGCCGCTGCCCGGCGAGCGGGGCACGACGAGCGCCGTCGATTCCGCCACCTGGGAGCTGGGCGGCCGGCGCTGGGTTTCGCGCCTGATCGCCGGGACCGGCGGCTTCCGCTCGCTCGAGCAGATGGAGGAGGCGCTGGTCGCCTCCGGGGCGGAGATCGTCACGGTCGCCCTGCGCCGGGTTGATCCCTCCGCCAAGGGCTCGGTCCTCGACGTGCTGGACCGGCTCGGCCTCACCGTCCTTCCCAACACCGCCGGCTGCTTCACCGCCCGCGACGCGGTCCGCACCGCGCGGCTCGCCCGCGAGGCTTTCGAGACCGACTGGATCAAGCTGGAGGTGATCGGCGACGACCGCACCCTCTACCCGGACGCGGTCGAGCTGCTCGACGCCGCCGAGACGCTGGTCGGCGAGGGCTTCACCGTCCTGCCTTACTCCAACGACGACCCGATCCTGGCCCGCCGCCTCGAGGAGGCCGGCTGCGCGGCGGTGATGCCGCTCGGGTCGCCGATCGGCTCGGGGGCCGGCATCCGCAACCCATACAACCTCGCGATCATCGCCGAGCGCGCCCAGGTCCCGGTAATCCTCGACGCGGGGGTCGGCACCGCCTCCGACGCGGCCCAGGCCATGGAGCTGGGCTGCGACGCGGTGATGGCGGCGAGCTCGATCTTCGGCGCCGCCGACCCGGCGGCGATGGCGAGCGCGCTGCGCCAGGCCGTCGCGGCCGGTCACGCCGCCCGCCGCGCCGGCCGCATCCCGCGCCGCACCCATGCGGTCGCCTCGACGCCCGACGAGGGCATGCCGGAGCTGTCCTGATCGGTCTACCATGGGCACCTCGCCCCTGTAGCTCAGTTGGTTAGAGCGGCGGCCTTTTAAGCCGCGCGGCGCGGGTTCGAATCCCGCCGGGGGCATGGGGAGGACAGTGGCCGACTCGACCAGCGCAGATCCCGCTTACATCCCGGCCGCGCGCTGGCGGGTCTTCTCGCGCATCTACGACCCGGTGCTGGCGCTGACGATGCGGGAACGGCGCTTCCGGGCCGCCATGCGCGAGCGGGTCAGCGCGGCGCTGCCCGAGGGAGGCACCGTTGTCGACGTCGGCTGCGGCACCGGCACGTTCCTGCTTGGCATGGCCGCAGCGCGCCCGGACGCGACGCTGATCGGCGTCGACGGCGATCCCGAAATCCTCGCCCGGGCGCGAGCGAAGGCGGGAGCCGAGGCGGTCGAGTGGCGCGACGGCCTCGCGGGCGAGTTGCCGCTGCCGGACGACAGCGCCGACGTCATGACGATGTCGCTCGTCCTCCACCACCTCCTGCCCGGGCAGAAGCGCGAGGCGATGCGGGACATCGGGCGCGTCCTCAAACCGGGAGGCAGCTTCCAGATCGCCGACTGGGGCCCCCCGCACGACCCGGCGATGAGCGCCGTCTTCTTCGTCAGCCAAGCGATCGACGGCTTCGAGCGCACGGCCGACCATCGCGCCGGCCGCCTGCCGCAGATGCTGCGTGAGGCCGGCTTCGAGGACGTCGAGCGCTATGGCCGTCTGCGCACCGCCGGCGGCAGCCTCGACCTGCTCAGCGCGCAGCGCCGGGCCTAGCTCCGCCGCCCCCTCGCTGACCTGCTCAGCGCGCAGCGCCGGGCCTAGCCCCGCCGCGCCCTCGCCCCGAGGATCGTCGCGGGGAAGACCACTTCGCCACCGGGCTTGACGTACCGCTCGGCCGCGGCGAGCGAAGCTGACCTGATCGCCGCCGCGTCCTCCGCCGGCAGCGCGTCGAGCAGCGCCGCGAGCGGTCCGCTGACCTCGCGCAGTCGCTCCCACCAGCCCTCCAGCGACTCGTAGGTCTGCTCCGCCTCGATCGCCTCGACGCCCACCTCCTCCAGGCCGGCGCCCTCCAGCAGCTCCCGCAGGCGTTCGACATCGCCGAGCGCAAACGGTCCGGGCGTTCCGGGCTCGGGTGGCGGCGCGCCGAGGCGCTCCATCGTCGCCTCGGCGACGGTCGTCAGCCAGGGGTTGCGCTCCGCCGCGCCCCAGACGGCAAGCACGAGGCGGCCGCCCGGCCGCAGGACGCGGCGGCTCTCGGCGATCGCCTGCGCCGGATTGGGCATCAGCATGTAGCCGAAGCGGCAGAGGACGGCGTCGAAGGAGTCGTCCGCCAGGTCGAGGTGCTCCGCGTCGAGGATTCGCGGTTCGACGTTGTCGACGCCCGTCCGGGCTACTCGGCCCTCGACCGCCCGGACCATCTCCTCGGCGAAGTCGGAACAGAGGACGGTGCCGTCGGGTCGCACCGCTTCCGCGGCGTGGAAGCCGACTCTGGCGGCGCCGCAGGCCAGCTCCAGGACCTGCTCCCCGGGCTGCAGCTCGGCCGCCTTGAGCATCCACTCGGTGGCGCTCGCCGACGCCCCGGTCTCCTCTTCTTCGGCGGCGCGGGCCCAGGCCTCCGCGGCGCTGCCCCACTGCTCCCGGCTCGCCTCGCGATGGGAGTCGGCGCTCATCGCGGCGGTCAGGTCCTCAGTGCCGGAAGTGTCGGTGCTTGGTGAAGACCATCCCGACCGCGGCGCCGTCGCAGGCCTCGATCACCTCGGCGTCGCGTTTTGACCCGCCCGGCTGGATCACCGCGGTGACGCCGGCGTCGATCGCAGCCTGCGGGCCGTCCGCGAAGGGGAAGAAGGCGTCGGAGGCGAGCGCCGAGCCGGCCAGCAGCGCGTCGGCCTCGGCGCCGCGGGCGTCGCGGCACTTCTCGACCGCGAGGCGGACCGAGTCGACCCGGCTCATCTGCCCGGCGCCGATGCCCAGCGTCGCGCCGCCCTTGGCGATCACGATCGCGTTGGAGCGGACGTGGCGGACGACGGTCCAGGCGAAGAGGAGGTCGCTCCACTGACCGTCTCCCGGCTCGGTCTTCGTGACGACCTCCATCAGCTCACGCGGCTCGGGATCGCCGTCGCGGTCCTGGATCAGCACCCCACCCGTGACCTTCTTGAGATCGCGCTCGCTCGGGTCGGGCTGACGGCGCTCCTCGTCGCAGAGGATGCGGATCGCCTCCTTGCGCTGCAGCACGTCGAGCGCACCCTCCTCGAAGCCGGGCGCGATCAGCACCTCGACGAAGTTCTCGTGCAGCGCCTCGGCGAGCGCCACGTCGATCGGCCGGTTGAGCGCGATGACGCCGCCGAAGGCGGACAGCGGGTCGCAGGCCAGCGCCTTCTCGTAGGCCTCGAGGGCGCTCTCGCCGACGGCCACCCCGCAGGGGTTGTTGTGCTTGACGATCGTGCAGGCCGGCTGCTCGAAGTCGGCGGTCAGCCGGCGCGCCGAATCGAGGTCGAGGACGTTGTTGAAGGAGAGCGCCCGCCCGTGCAGCTTCGAGACGCCGGAGAGGATGTGGCAGCGCCGCCCCGCTTCCGAGTACAGCGCCGCCCGCTGGTGCGGGTTCTCGCCGTAGGCGAGGTCGATCTCCTTCTCGTAGGTGACCGTCAGGTGCTCGGGGAAGTCCTCATAGGAGGTCGAGAACCAGCGGCTGATCGCGGCGTCGTAGCGCGCGGTCTGCGCGAAGGCCTCGTTGGCGAGCCAGTGCCGGGTCGGCGCCGAGATCTCGCCGCCGAACTCCTCCAGCTCGGCGCAGACCGCGTCGTAGGACTCCGGTTTGACCACGACGGCGACGCCGGAGTGGTTCTTGGCGGCGGCGCGGATCATCGTCGGGCCGCCGATGTCGATGTTCTCGATCGCGACCGCCTCCTCGACTTCGTGGCCGGCGACGGTCTCCTCGAAGGGGTAGAGGTTGACGCAGACGAGGTCGATCGGCTCGATTCCCTCGCGCTCCAGGGTCGACATGTGCTCGGGGTCGTCGCGGCGGGCCAGCAGGGCGGCATGGAGCCGCGGATGCAGGGTCTTCACCCGACCGCCGAGGATCTCCTCCTGGCCGGTGAACTCCGAGACCTCGGTCACCTCGACGCCGGCCTCGCGCAGCGCCGTCGCCGTGCCGCCGGTCGAGAGGATCTCGACTCCGAGCGCCGAGAGCGTCTTGCCGAAGTCGGCGACGCCGGTCTTGTCGGAGACCGAGATCAGGGCCCGGCGCACCCGGATCGCTCCGTCGCTCACGGCCTCGGTGGGGATGTCGGCGGGCGCCTCGCTCATCGGTTGCGACGGTCCGCGGGGCGCCTCATTCATCGACGACGACTACCCGGGACTCGTCGTCGTCGATCCTAACCTTGCCCTGCGCGATCATGCGGATCGCCCCGGGATAGAGCTCGTGCTCGGCGGCGTGGACCTCGGCCTCGAGCGCGGCGCGGTCGCGGTCGGCCGGCACCGGCACCTCGCGCTGGGCGATCGGCGGCCCCGTGTCGACCCCCTCGTCGACGAAGTGGACGGTGACGCCGGTCGTCTTGACGCCGGCGTCGAGCGCCTGTCCGATCGCGTCGAGGCCGGGGAAGGAAGGCAGCAGGGCAGGATGGACGTTGACGATGCGGTTGCGGAAGCGGGCGACGAAGCTGGGGCTGAGCAGCTGCATGTAGCCGGCGAGGACGACGAGGTCGGCATCGCGCGACTCGATCCAGTCGGCCATCGCCCCGTCGCGCTCGGCCCGGTCGGCGTACGCCGCGCGCGGGAAGACCGCCGTCTCGACCGCCGCCGCGCGGGCCCGCTCCAGCGCCCGCGCCTCTGGCTTGTCGGAGCCGACGCCGACGACCTCGATCCCGTCGCGGCCGTGGAGCGTGTCGAGGATGGCCTGCAGGTTGGAGCCGTTCCCCGAGGCAAGGACGACGAGCCGAAACGTGGCGCCGCGCATCAGGCGACCACCGGGAGCGGTGCAAGTCCGCAGCCCGAGTTCCTCGGTCGCTCGCGTGCGGGGCACGCCACGCTCCCTGCGTCGCTGACCTTCTTGGGCGCGTCTGGTCTCGGGCGGCTAGGCGCTCTCACTCTCGCGAATCATCGCAAGCAGGCTCTCGTGGTCTTCGGCGCAGGCGGGGCAGCCTTCGAGGTGGGCGCGCATCCCCGGCAGCGCCGCGTCGGCGTCGGTTCGCTCCACCTCCAGCTCGACGTAGCGGTCGAGCAGCTCGAAGCACTGCTCGCAGCTGACCTCCGGCCCGGCGGGGCCGAGCGCCCGCGCCAGCAGCCGGTCCCTGTCGATCTCGTTGCGCTCCTGGCTCATCGCTTCACCTCCCCTTCGAGCCCGACGACGTCGAAGCCGCGCTGCGCCAGTGCCGCCCGCAGCTTGCGCCGCGCGTCGTGCAGGGACTTGTAGAGGGCGCCGCGAGTCGTCTCCAGCCGCTCGGCGAGGACGTCGATCGGCACCCCATTGAGGGCCACCGCGACCAGAACCTCGCGCTGCCGCTGGCTGAGCGTCTCGGCGATTGCCTCCGGCAGCGCGGCGAGCGCGTCGCGGGCGTCGGCCTGGCCGTCGGCGGGCCGGCTCTCACGAGCGGCGAGGCGCGTCCATGCCTCATCCTCGAGCGGCACCTCGCGCCCCTGCCAGGCGCGGCGACGGACCTTGACCGCGGCCTCGAAGAGGGCGAACTTGTAGGCCCAGGTCGTGAAGCGACTTTCGCCGCGGAAGTCGTCCAGCTTGCCGAGCACCGCGACGAGGGCGTCGTCGGCGCATTGGTGCGCGAGGTCGTCGTAGTCGTCGCCGCGCAGGTGGGAGACGCTGACGCGACGGCGACCCAACTCGAAGCGCGCCGCCCGCAGCAGCAGCTCGTGCAGCTCGCCGATCGCGGCCTCGCGCTCGGGGCCGTCGGCCCGCAGCCGGTCCGGCCAGGTCTTCGACTCCGGTCGCGTCAACACGGGGAGAGGCGCCATGGACGGTTAGCGACGGCCACGAGGAGATTCTTACCCCTTCGAGATTCGCGGAGGTCGAGGTACGGGCTTCCGGGAAGGCCGGGTGAAGGGTTCCCGGGAAGGGCAGGTGAAGGGCTCTCGTCAAGCGAGGTAAGAAATGGCAGGCCGGCGACGCGGACACGGCGACGTCCATTTCGATGAAAGGAGTCCCATGTCCACCACGACCCTCGAGCCGCCGGCCGTCGCAGACCGGCTGCCAGCGACCTTCGCCGAGCGGTTCACGAGCGAGCCGACCTATCAGGCCTACGTCCTGCTGCGCGTCGTCTTCGCCGCCGCGCCGATCCTCTTCGGCCTCGACAAGTTCTTCGACGTCACGGTCGAGTGGGAGCGTTACCTGGCGCCGTGGATCGACGACATCGTCCCCGGCAGCGCCGCCGACGCGATGTACGCGGTTGGGGTCGTCGAGATCCTCGCCGGCGTCGTCGTCGCCTTGAAGCCACGCTACGGCGCCTACCTCGTCGCGGCCTGGCTCGGCGGCATCATCGTCAACCTCCTCACCTACTCCGACTACTACGACATCGCCCTGCGCGACTTCGGCCTGCTGGTCGGCGCCCTGGCGCTGGGACGGCTGGCGGCGGCCTACGACCCGCCCGGACTGGAGGTGCGGATCTGATTCCGCGAGTCAGCTTCTTGTGGCATAGCGTCAAGAAGCTGACTCGCACCTAAGATCCAGCGGTGTCGATCCTCGAGCGGCTGGGAGCGGGACCGATCGTCCAGGCGGGCATGGGCGGCGGCCTCAGCCGCCATGAGCTCGCCGCCGCCGTCTCCGAGGCGGGCGGGCTGGGCACGATCGCGGTCAACGGCGCGGCGGCGATTCGGCATGAGCTGGCCGTCGCCCGCTCGCTGACTGCGCGTCCGCTCGCCGTCAACCTGCTGCTGCCCTTCGCCCGGCGCGACTGGTTCGAGGCGGCGTCTGAAGCCGACGTCGTCGTCACCTTCTGGGGCCGGCCCCGCCGCCGCACGACGCGCGCCTGGATCCACCAGTGCGGCTCGGTCGAGGAGGCAAGGGCGGCCTACGGCGCCGGGGCCGACGCGGTGATCGTGCAGGGGGTCGAGGCGGGCGGGCACGTGCGTGGCGAGACGCCGGCGCTGGAGCTGCTGGAGCGGGCTCGGGCGGCGCTGCCCGCCGACTATCCCGTCCTGGTCGCGGGCGGGATCGCGAGGGGCGACGACGTGCGGCGGGCGCTGGAGGCAGGTGCGGCCGGCGCGGTCGCCGGCACGCGTTTCCTGCTCAGCGAGGAGAGCCGCGCCCATCCCGACTACCGCCAGCGCCTCCTCGACGCCGGCGAGACCCTGCTCACCGACCTCTTCGGGATGGGTTGGCCGGCGCCGCACCGGGTCGTCCCGAATGCGGCGACGGCGCGCTGGCTTGAGCGACCGGCCTCCGGCTCGGCCGAGCTGCGAAGCGCACCTGCCCTGCACCGGGCGATCAACCGAGCCTCGGCGCCGGGCGCCCGCTACATGCCGGCGGCGGTCCAGCGCCGCCTGGTCGCCGCGCAGCGTCCCGGCAGCCGCCTGCTCACCCCGCAGAGCGCGACCGACGACGCTCCGCAGGCGCTCGTCGACGCCGGCCCGCTCTACGCGGGCGAGACGGTGAAGCGGATCGACGAGGTCCGTCCCGCGGCCGAGATCGTCGCCGAGCTGACGCCCTAGAGCCGTTCGGCGGGAGCCGCTCCTTTCCGCGTACCTCGGTGTTTGCGTGGTCGCAATGACGGCGGGACGACATAGGGCAGGCAGGATCGGCGCGGCGCTGACGGCGCTGGCGCTGCTCGCCGCCGAGACTGCGCCCGCCGCGTTCCCGGGCACGCCGGGCTCGATCGTCTACTCGAAAACTCTCACCCGCGAACTCGTCCACCCCGGGTCTCACTCGCGTTTCAGAACGACCGGCGGACTCTTCGGCCATGGACCCCACGTCAGCGAAGCGCCGCGCCAGCTCACGTTCGATCCACGTGACTGGGCGCCGTCCTTCTCCGCCGACGGGCGGATGATCGTCTTCGAGGGACGAGCCGACCGGTTCAACCCAGGCATCTACGTGATGAACAGCGACGGCTCGGGCAGGAGGCTGCTCACCGAAGACGCCAGGCAACCCTCCTTCTTCCCGGACTCTCGCCGCATCGCCTTCATGCGCGACGGCCGGATCTTCGCGATCCGCATTGACGGCAGCGGCCTGCGCCAGATCACCAATTCGCGCTTTCCCGACCATGAGCCCACCGTCTCTCCGGATGGGGAGACGATCGCCTTCGTCAGAACGCGCAAGAACAACGAGGACATCTTCGTGGTCGCCAGCAACGGTGGGACGCCTCGGCTGCTGATCGACAGGCGGAGCGACGACGACGATCCGGAATGGGCGCCCGACGGCGATCGGATCGCCTTCACGAGCAATCGCCGCGGTTGCTACCCCGGCATCTACGTGGCCCGGGCCGACGGCAGGCGCATCCGGCGCCTTACTCCGTGCGACCGTCTCCATAACTTCCCCGCCTTCTCCCCTGATGGCAGGCACGTCATCGCCCTCGATCACGACGACGGCAACGCGATCTCGCTGGTTCGCAGCGACCGGGCCGGCGTCGTCGGGGTGTTCGATCGGGGCCGCTTGGAGCCTGGCCGGGGCCGCTACGTCGGCAGCAGCGTCGGCAGCGCGAGCTGGGGCCCGCGCGCCCGAATCGCAGGCTGAGCCTGGCCAAGCAGATCAAGGAACTCGCGCTGTCGCGCTCGCCCCCGCCTTCGGCGGGGTGCGCGTGGCGTGCTCCGCACAAGAGCGACCGAGGCCGCCGATCTGCGCCGCGCCCTGTTCAGCCCGAGGCCGGCACGACGGCGATCTCCTCCAGCGCGAACTTGCCGTTCGCCTCGAGCGGGTCGCCGAGCGGGTAGCGGCCGGTGAAGCAGGCATCGCAATGGTCGTCGGGCGAGCTGCCGATCGCCTTGTAGAGACCCTCCATCGAGAGGTAGGCGAGCGAGTCGGCGCCGAGCTCGTCGGCGATCTCTTCGATCGAGCGCTCGTGGGCGATCATCTCCTCGCGGGTCGACATGTCGACTCCGTAGTGGCAGGGGTGGCGGATCGGCGGCGCCGAGATCCGCAGGTGGACCTGGCTCGCCCCGGCCTCGCGCAGCATGCCGACGATCTGGCGCGTCGTGTTGCCGCGCACGATCGAGTCGTCGACGACGACGATCCGCTTGCCGGCGACGATCTCCGGCAGCGGGTTGAACTTGAGCCGCAGGCCGTGCTTGCGCAGCTCCTGGCCGGGCTGGATGAAGGTGCGGGCGACGTAGCGGTTCTTGATCAGGCCGTCGTCGCGCGGCAGTCCCGAGGCGCGCGCGAAGCCCGCCGCCGCCGGGTTGCCCGAGTCGGGCACGGAGATCACCAGGTCTGCGTCGACCGGCGCCTCGTGCCAGAGCGCCTCGCCCATCCGCCCGCGCACCTGTTGCAGCACCCTGCCCTCGAGGCGGCTGTCGGGGCGCGAGAAGTAGATGTGCTCGAAGACGCAGCGCGCCGGCTGCTCGGCCTTGACGACCTGCCGGGTCTCCAGGCCGCGCTCGGTCAGCGAGACCATCTCGCCGGGATGGACCTCGCGCATCAGCTCGGCGCCGATGATGTCGAAGGCGCAGCTCTCCGAGGCGACGACGTAGCGGTCGCCGAGCCGGCCGAGCGAGAGCGGCCGCACGCCGTGCGGGTCGCGGAAGGCGACGATCGCGTGCTTTGTCATCGCGACGGTCGAGTAGGCGCCCTCCAGCCGCGGCATCACGTCGGCGACGACGTCCTCGATGTAGCGGCCCTGGGTCGAGGAGAGCAGCGCCGCGATGATCTCCGAGTCCGACGTCCCCCGGAACTCGATCCCGCGCTCTTTCAGCTCGCCCCACAGCTCGACCGCGTTGGTCAGGTTGCCGTTGTGGGCGAGGGCGATCTCGCGGCCGTCGTCGCGCCAGACCGGCTGCGCGTTCTCCCACGAGCCGCCGCCGGTGGTCGAGTAACGAACGTGGCCGATCGCCATGTCGCCCTCCAGCGCCCGCAGCTTCTCCTCGTCGAAGACCTGGGAGACGAGACCCGAGTCCCGCAGCGTCGTGATGTGGCCGCCCTCGCAGGTAGCGATCCCGGCCGACTCCTGCCCCCGGTGCTGGAGCGCGTAGAGCCCGAAGTAGGCCAGTCGGGCGACATCGTGGCCCGGTGCGAATACGCCAAAGACACCGCATTCCTCGCGCGGCGAGTCGCGATCTATTGAGGGCCCCTGAGTGGGAGTCAAAGCGCGTGCTTCCTCGGTGCGGAACGACGAGACGCGCAGGCGGACTGCCTACCCCGGCAGAGTACCAGCGCCGCCGCTCGGAACCCACAGCGTTCGGCGACTCCCTCTCTTAACACTGCCTTTATGGCGCGGGATCCCTCCGCGGCTACTGTGGGGCCTCATAAACGGCATGGTTTTCGGGGCGTCCCGCAACCGCGACGCTGCCGGGCCGCTGGGGAGGACACATGAACGCAGGGATCGACGGACCGGCCGTCCGTTCAGGCATGGTGCGGAGACTTCGGAGGGTGCTGTTTGCGAGCGTGCTCGGCACGCTCCTGGCCGCCCCTGCCGCCCCGGCGGCCCCGCAAGAGGCCGAGAGCTACATCGTCGTGCTCGAGGACTCGATCGAGCGTCCCGGCCGCGTAGCGCAACGCCAGGCGGAGAGCCGCGACGCCGACCTCGGCCACGTCTACGACACCGTCTTGAACGGCTATGCCGTGGCGATGACGCCCTCCGACGCGGCGGCCCTGCGAGGGAACCCAGCGGTCGACTACGTCGTTCGCGACGGGGTCATGCACGCCAGCTCGCAGGAAGTCCCGACCGGCCTGCGGCGCATTTCGGCGCTCGGCAACCCGACGCTTGACATCGACGAAGTAAACGACGCGCACGTCACGGCCGACGTTGCGATCCTCGACACCGGCGTCGACTTCGATCATCCCGACCTGCGCGTCGTGGCGCGGGCCAACTGCGTGGTCGCCGGTTCGCAGTGCGTCTCCGACCAAGGGGACGATGGCAACGGGCACGGCACCCACGTCGCCGGCATCGTCGGCGCCCTCGACAACAGCTACGGCGTGGTGGGGGTTGCCCCCGGCGTGCGCCTCTGGAGCGTTCGCGCCGGCAACGACGCCGGCGCGTTCCAGGTCTCCGACGCCATCGCCGGTGTCGAGTGGATAACCGAACGGGCCAGCCAGGTCGAGGTCGTCAACATGAGCTTCGGCTGCGGCGTCGAATGCATTGGAGAAAAGGCCCCCTTCCAAGAGGCGATCGCCAAATCCGTCGACAAAGGAATCGTCTACGTCGCCGCCGCCGGCAACAACGTGGAGCCGACGGCCGGTGGCTACATTCCCAGCCCCAACGGCCCCACGGTGGCGCCGGGCCAGTTTCCGGCGATGTTCGAGGACGTTATCGCCGTCTCGGCGCTGGCCGACTTCGACGGAGCCCCCGGGCACCTCTCGTCCTCACCTCCCTGCTCGTACGGCGAACTGATCCTGCGAGACGTCAACGGCACGGTTTGGGTGGACGAAGACGACTCGCTGGCGAACTTCAGCAACTGGGGCTACGGCACCGACGTCGCCGCCCCGGGCGCCTGCATCCGCTCCACCTGGAAGGGCGGCGGATACGAAGTCAAATCGGGCACGTCGATGGCGGCACCCCACGTAACGGGCGCGCTGGCGATCCTCGCGAGCCGCGACAATCCGAACACGCGCGCCGACGTCGCGGCGCTCCGTCAGCCGCTCCTCGGCACCGGCTCCACGGAGTGGAACGACACCCACAAAAGCTACGACGAAGAAGCCGATACTTTCGAGTGGATCGCCGACGGGGTGATCGAGCCGCTGCTCAACGTGGACAACGAGAGCGTCTTCGACGCGTCCCATCCAGGGAACGTTGCGGACATCGGCGTCACCTCCCACACCACCGGCGCCCTCGACCTCTACGCCCGCAACGCCGCAAACCAGCTCTGGCACAAAACCTACAGTCCCTACGAGAGCCCCGGCTGGTCGAGCTGGTACCGCGAGCCGACCCCCAACAACGCCGGGGTGAAGTTCGCCCCGGCCGTCTCCTCGGTATCTGCGACGACGCGGGACCTGTTCGCGGTCGGCTCCGACAACCAGCTCTACTTTCGCAGCTTCGACTCCGGCAACTGGGGCCAATGGTGGTGGATGCCCGGTCCGACCGCGAGCATCAACGGCGCCCCCTCGGTCACCGAGCGACCCGACGTCGCCGCCGGCCGCACCCTCGTGGTGCGCGGCTCTGACAACCAGATCTACCTCCGCAACTTCGCAGCCGGCAATTGGGGCGGCTGGGGCCCGCTGGGCGCGCCCCCCGGCGGGGCCACCTCGAGCCCCTCCGTCACCAACCACGGCTGCTGCATCGTCCACGTCATGGTCCGCGGCTCCAACAACGCCGTCTGGGACCGCTATTGGAGCGCCGCCTACGGCTGGACCGGATGGTCGAGCTTGGGAGGGGTGACGACTACCGCCCCGGCCGCCGCCGACGCCGGCCAGACGCTATACGTCTTCGCGAGGGGCGCCGACAACGCCCTCTGGTATCGCCGCTACACGACCAGCTGGAGCGACTGGACCTCGCTCGGTGGGCAGATCGTCTCCAACCCCGCCGCCGAGTCGCGCGACGGCGGCGGCGTCGACGTCTTCGCGGTCGGCCTCGACGGCAAGCTCCAGCAGCGGCGCCACGTGGCCGGGGCGTGGACGTCCTGGATGCGGGTCGACGACGAATGCCCGCCCGGCGCCTGCACATGGCCGGCGCCCTAGCGGCTATAGGGCGCCGACACCTGGCCAGCGACTCGCTGCCGTCCGGGTAGGACTAGGACCGGGAGCCCCGGCCGCGCAGCCTCACGCTCTTCGTCCTTACAGACGTCTCCCCCGAGGCGTCGGTGGTCCGCACCGCGACCTTGGCCCGCAGCGCGCGTTTCCGCGGCAGCTCGCGAAGCCGCCGTCGGACGGCGCGGGGCAGATGGAGCTTCGCCTTGACGACCCTGTCGGCACCTACCCGCCTGCTCGGCTTCGAGAGGCGGACGGTGCGCCGCGCCTCGCCGCGCTCATCCGGTGGCAAGGCCACCCGGCATGAGACGTCGATCCTCGAGTCGGAGGTCGGCTGCAGCGTCACGTAGATCACTTCCCCCCGCGGTTTCGCCCTGAGGTAGGAAAGGGGAGGGCACTGTTCGTGGTAGTCGGCGGATTCGGGGCAGTCGTCCTGGCTCTGGTCGCCGTAGCCGTCGTCGTCGCCGTCCGGCTCGACGACCGCCGAAACGGGAGGCGTGACCCCTTCGAGCGAGCCGAATGTCTTGGTCTCTCCGTTCGCCACCGGGCCCTCGAACAGCGCCGCCGCTCCGTAGCCGCAGGTGAGCGTCGCCGCCGGTCCATAGAGCCCGAGCAGATCGCCCACCTGGACCGGGATCCGGGCGGGGAATTCGTTCCAGCCGTCGGCGAGCGTCTCGGTCTGCTCGCCGGCCTTCGTGTATCCGCCGCCGCCCGCGGCCCTGAAGACGCCGAATTGCTGGACGAGCGGTCCGAGGCCGGGGCCGACCCGAACCGTCCAGTTGACGAGCACGCCCTGCTCCTTCACCGGCGGCTGGTCGGGGAATGCCGCGGTCGGCGTTGCGAGGAGCGTCGAATTGGCCCGGCTGCCGTCGGCGACGCAGTTCGAACCAGCTTCGGTGGAGGCCGGGGCCGCCGGGGCGAGCAGCAGCAGCGCGGCGGCGACCGCGGCGCCGAGCCGCTTACGCATCTCGGTCCCTGCCGCGCAGCCTGACGACGACCGTGCGGGTGGTCTCCCGGACGGCCAGGTCGGTCGCGGTGACCGTGATCCTCGCCCGCAGCGCCCTCTTGGGGTTGAGCTTGGCGAGGCGGCGCAGCACCGCTTTCGGCAGGGGCACCCGGAAGGTGGCGGGAGCGCCGGCAGTCAGCTGCCGCGACAGTCCGGCGCTCAGCCTCACGGTGACCGGGGTGACTCGCGAATACGTCTTCCTGCGCCGGTCGCCCGGCGGCGCTTTCAGCCACCTGATCGAGCCGGTTGCCTCGACTGACGCGTCGGAATCGACCTGCGCCCGGACCAGAATCGCGTTGCGCCTCACGACCCTGCTCAGGACCGACGGCGTCACGGTCGGGCAATCGCCCTGGTGGGCGGCGCTGGCCGGGCAGCGGTCCTGCGTCTCGTCGCCATAGCCGTCGCCGTCCACGTCCGCCTCGGCGACCGCGATCACCGGCACGCCGACATTGGAGAGGACTTTGAACTTCCGCGTCTCGCCGACCGGCCAGGCATCTTCGACGGCTCCCGCGAGATGCATCTCCGTTTTCTCGCAGAGCAGGGCGCCGTCGGGCCCGGTCAGTCCGACATGGGCGTATTCCGGCGCCGGGATCCGGGTCGCGAACTCGCTGACGCCTAGGCCGACGGTCTCGAGCGCGCTCTCGCCGACCTTGCGGTCTTCTTCTTCGCCGACCTGCTGAAGGACGACTAGCCGCTGGGCGGTCGGCGCCTGGCCCGGGCCGGTCTGGACCCGCCAGCGGGTGATCACCCGGCCGCCTTCTGGCGGCACCACCGGCGCGAGCGCCAGATAGGGCTCGTCGTTGTTGAGCATGATCGCGGTCGAGTTGGGTTCGACCGCGTTCGCGACGCAGCGGTCGCCCACCTCCCAAGCCGCCGAAGCGACGGGAGCGGTGAGCAGGAAGGCCGCCAACGCGGCCGCGAGTGAGACACCCAGGCGTTTATCCATGCCCGCTTTAACCGCGGGACGGCTGGAAGTTGCGCTGCGGCCGCGCCTCCAGCGAGGCGGTGGTCGGCTACTTCACCGAGCCGGCCAGCAGGCCCTGCACGAAATAGCGCTGGAAGGCGAAGAAGACGGCGAGGGGGATCGCCAGCGAGATGAAGGCGGCGGGCGCGATCAGGTCGATGTTGGAGCCGAACTGGCGGAACTGGGAGAAGATCGCGACGGTGATCGGCTGCGTGTCGCGGCCGAAGGTGAGCGCGACCAGGAAGTCGTTCCAGGTCCAGAGGAACTGGAAGATCGCCAGCGAGGCGATCGCCGGCAGGCCGAGCGGCAGGATCAGGCGGACGAAGATGCGCAGCTCCGAGGCGCCGTCGATCCGCGCCGACTCGAGCAGGTCCTTGGGGATGCCGACGAAGAAGTTCCGCATCAGGAAGATCGCGAAGGGCAGCGCGAAGGCGGTATGGAAGAGGACCAGCGAGAGGACGGTGTCGAAGATGCCGACGTCGTTGTAGAAGGAGAACATCGGGATGAGCGCCATCTGCAGCGGCACGACGAGCAGGGCGACGACGAGCAGGAAGAGCCATTCGCGGCCGGGGAAGTCGAGCCAGGCGAAGGCGTAGCCGGCGAGCGCGCCGACGACGATCGGGATCGCCGTGCCGCCGATCGCCACGAGGACGGTGGTGACGAGAGCGCCGGTTATTTCCTCGTTGTTGATCAGCTCCTCGTAGTTCTCGAAGGTGGTGACGCTCGGTTCGGAGAAGACGGTCCACCAGCCCTGGCCGCTGACTACGTCGGCCGGCATCAGCGAGGTGAGGAACAGTCCGAGGGTGGGCACGAGCCAGAGCACTGCGATGAAAGCCAGGAGCAGGTTGATCGGCCCCTTCGAGAGGGCGCGGACGACCCTGCCCCCGAGCGGTTCGCGCCGCGGCGACACGGCGGCCGGCTCGACGTGTTGCGCGGCCTCCATCAGGCCTCCCTCCTGAAGTTGCGCAGGTTGAAGGCGAGCAGCGGGATCACCAGCAGGAAGAGGAGGACGGCGATCGCCGAGCCGAGCCCGAAGTCGTTGACGCCGCCGAAGGCGGTCCGCCACATCGCCAGCGCGATCACGTTGGCGTCGTCCTGCGAGGAGGCCGGGGCGACCGAGAGGACGATGTCGAAGACCTTGAGGACGTTGATCAGCATCGTCACGAAGACGACGATCAGCACGGGCCGCAACAGCGGCACCGTGACGCGGCGGAAGATCTGCGTCTCGCTGGCGCCGTCGGTGCGGGCCGCCTCCAGCACGTCGCGCGGCAGCGCCGCCAGCCCGGCGCCGATCACGACCATCGCGAAGCCGGCCCAGACCCAGATGTAGGCGATCATCACCGCCGGGGTGATCAGCCCCGGCCCCAGCCAATCGACTCCGGAGAAGGGCTCCTCGAAGGTCTCGGGTGAGATCGCAACGGTGTGCTCGCCCGGTCCGACGTCCGCGAAGGCGAAGCTGCCGTCGGGTTCCGTCTCGACCGTCCCGAGGCTCTCGCCGCTCGCGTCGCGCAGCTCGATCGAGACCCCGGGCAGGCCCTGCTCGCCTTTCTCGACCACGCCCGGTTTGCCGCCGCCCGGGAGGAAGTCGACCCAGACCACTCCGGCGATCCCGTCGGGGGCCGGCGGCGGGGCGCGGGCTTGGGCCGCGTCCTCGGGAACGTCTTCGGGCGGGATCGCCGTCAGTCCCAGCAGGGCGACGTCGCCCGCTCGTTGCGGCTCGGTGAAGCGCAGCCCCTCTTTCGGCGTGCCCTCGAGCCGCTCGGTGGAGCCGGCCGCGTCGGAGAAGGCGCCGGGCGGATCGACTGCGTCGACCACGGCCGCGAGGCTGGCGTTCACGGCGCCGATTTCCGGATCGCGTTGGTCCATCACCCGCCAGATCACTCCGGCCGCGAAGAGCGAGATCGCCATCGGCATGAAGACCGCGGTCCGGAAGGCGACCGACCAGCGGATTTTCTCGATCAGGACGCCGAAGATCAGGCCGATCGCCGTGACCAGGGCAGGCACGACGGCGAGCCAGAGGGCGTTGTTCTGGATCGCAGTCAGGAGGAGGTCGGTGGTGACGATCTCCTCGTAGTTGTCGAGGCCGACGAACTCCGAGCCGGTGCGGTCGAAGAAGCTGCGGTAGATCGTCGAGATCGCCGGATAGACGATCCAGATCGCGAGCAGGATCGCGGCCGGCGCGAGGAAGCCGATCGCGACCCGGTGGCGACGCCAGGGGCCCGGCTTGCCGTCGGGGCCTCTCTCTGGCGTCGCCATCGCGGTCGCCCTATCTGCTCGCCGGCCGAGCTAGAAGGCCCGGTTTGCTTCCTGCTCCAATTTGGCTGCGGTGGCGTCGACGTCCTGGTTCTCCATGAATTCCGTCAGCGCCTGCCACATCCCTTTGCCGACCGTGGCCCCGAACGCGGCGGGCTGGAGGTCGGAGAGGTCGAAGCGGAAGGTCTCCGCTTCGGCGATCGTCGATGCGGTCTCGCGGGTCAGCTCGTCCGGGTAGACGCCGGGGTCGAGATCGCGGTTGGCGCTAGAGAAGCCGCCCCGTTTGGCCCAGATTTCCGCCGCCTCGGCGCTGGCCAGGTATTCGACCAGGGCCTGCGACGCAGGGGTATCGTTGAACATGATCAGCACGTCGCCGCCGCCGACCACCATCGGCTCGGAGCCGTCGACCGAGGGGAAGTCGAAGACGTCGTAGTCGACCATCGGTTTGGCCTGCGTGCCCGCTTCGATTTCGGTGACGACGAAGTCGCCCTCGAGCACCATCGCGCCCTC
>DATABM010000112.1:0-7257 GCA_036259555.1 Solirubrobacterales bacterium | reverse complement strand
CACGATGGGCGGCGTCAAGACCGACGTCGACGGCCGCACCGACATCCCCGGCCTCTACGCCGCCGGCGAGGTCGCCTGCGTCTCGGTCCACGGCGGCAACCGGCTCGGCGCCAACTCGCTGCTCGACACGCTGATCTTCGGTCGCCGCTCCGGCGTCGACGCCGCCTCCCGCGCCAGGCGAATCGACGGCTCGCGCCCCTCGCGCCAGGTCCTCGAGG
Organism: Solirubrobacterales bacterium; assembly: GCA_036259555.1. GTDB lineage: Bacteria > Actinomycetota > Thermoleophilia > Solirubrobacterales > 70-9 > VRUE01. The sequence goes on along the minus strand of DATABM010000112.1, from coordinate 7,039 downwards.
AGGAGCAGGCGACGATCGACAGCGTCCTCTCCCGCGAGAAGGGCTCGGGACGGCGGGTCTCGGAGATCAGGCAGGAGCTGGGCGAGACGATGGACAAGCACGTCGCCGTCTTCCGCGACGAGGCCGGCATCCAGCGGGCGCTGGAGACCGTGCGCCGCCTCAAGGAGGAGGCCCAGAGCGCCTACGTCGACGACCGCGGCTCGATCTTCAACCAGGATCTGTTGGGAGCGATCGAGCTCGGGTACATGCTCGACAACGCCGAGTGCACGTGCGTCGCGGCGCTGGAGCGCAAGGAGAGCCGGGGCGCCCAGTACCGCACCGACTTCCCGGAGCGCAACGACGACGAGTGGCTCAAGCACATCGACCTGCAGCGCGGAGCCGACGGACCGGAACTCTCATACTCAGAGGTGACGATCACCCAGTGGGAGCCCCAAGAGCGGACCTATTGACAAATGAGCGAGCGTGCATATCTGATTCTTCGCGAGCGGCGTTCGTCTGACGGCAGGAGTTTGTGATGGCCACCTACACCTTGAAAGTCCGTCGCTACCAGCCCGAGAGCGGCGAGGGCGCCTACTGGGAGGAATTCGACGTCGACCTCGATCCCTCGCTCTCCGTCCTCGACGGCATCCTTCAGGCCAAGGACCGCGACGACGGCTCACTCGCCGTGCGCTGCTCCTGCCGGGCGGCGATCTGCGGCTCCTGCGGGATGAAGGTGAACGGCTCCTCGACGCTCGCCTGCAAGACCCAGCTCGGCGAGGCGCATGCGGCGGCGAACCGGCGGCAGAACGGCGGCGTCGCCCCGCCGCGCGGCGCCGACGAGAGCTACACGCCCCAGGACCCGGCAAGGGGCGCCCGGACGCGGGAGCCTGGCCGCGAGATCTCCGGTGATGGTGAGCGCGGCCAGGCGGGAGCGGAGGACGCCCCGATTGTCATCGAGCCGATGGGCAACATGCCGGTGATCAAGGACCTCGTCGTCGACATGGAGTCGACGCACTGGGAGAAGATCCGCCGCGTCACTCCCTGGCTGCTGCCCCACGGCGAGCCGCCCGAGCGCGAGTACGTGGTCGAGCCGGAGTCGATGATCGACGTCACCCAGACGATGGCCTGCATCCAGTGCGGCGCCTGCGTCTCCTCCTGCCTCTCGATGGAGGCCGACCCGGAGTTCATCGGGCCGGCGGCGCTGGCCAAGGCCTACCGCTTCGTCGGCGACCCGCGCGACGCCGAGTCCAAGGAGCGCCTCCACGACCTCGCCCACGACCCGCACGGCATCTACGACTGCACCCACTGCTTCAGCTGCATCGACGCCTGCCCGAAGGGCGTCGCCCCGATGGACCAGATCATGCGGCTGCGCCGCCTCGCCGGCGAGCACGGCATCGACGACGACCCCAACAACGGCCACAACCACATGCACGCGATGACCAAGATGATCGAGAAGAAGGGGACGAACGACGAGGCGCTGCTGCTCCAGGAGTCATACGCCCCCGGCGTCAAGGGCAAGCTGAAACCGACCAAAGGCGCGATCAAGGGCCTGCTCGGCTCGATCCCGACGGCGGTTCGCGGGATCAAGACGGGAAAGATGCGCTCGCTGCCGAAGCTGATTCCCGGTGTGCACCCGAAGCTGCCGGGCGGCGCGCAAAACGACGTCAAGGCGATCTACAAGCACGCCGAGGAGCACCGCGAGGAGCTGAACCTGTACATCAAGGGCGAGGGCGCCGAGGAGGAGCTCGAGGCAGGGGCGGGTTTGGAGCCCGAGCGCACCGAGGGCTCCGGCGCCGCCCAGCCCCATGCCGGCGGCGGCGACCAGACGCTTGGCGCCGGCGAGGAGACGACCGAGGAGAGGCCACAGTGACGAACGGAGACGCGATCAAGGTCGCCTACTGGCCCGGCTGCGTGTCGCGCGGCTTCACCCCCGAGCTGCACGGCTCGATGGCGCTGGTCGCGGAGCGGCTCGGCATCGAGCTGGTCGAGCTCGACCGCGCTAACTGCTGCGGCGCAGGGATCATCTCCGAGCACAACCAGGAGCTGGCGGACACCCTGAACGCCCGCACCTTCGCGCTCGCCCAGCAGACCGGCCTCGCGATGATGAACATCTGCTCGACCTGCCAGGGCGCGCAATCGGAGTGCCAGCAGAGACTCGATGCCGACTCGGCCTACCGCGCCCACATCAATGAGGTGCTCTCCGGTCAGGGGCTCTCATACGAGAAGGGCAAGGACGGCTTCACCAACAAAAACTTCCTCTGGCTGCTGGTCGAGGACTACGGTCTCGACCGCCTCGCCGAGAAGATCGTCAGCCCGCTCTCCGGGCTGCGGGTCGGTCCCTTCTACGGCTGCTACATCGTGCGGCCCAAGCACCGGCTCGGCTACGACGAGTACCCCGAGCGCGACCTCTACCTGGAGCAGCTGATCGAGCTGCTCGGCGGCGAGGTCGTCGAGTACGACGGGGCGCGCAAGTGCTGCGGCTTCCCGGTGATCACGATGAACCGCGAGACCTCGCTGCGCCAGGCCGGCACCCACGTCGGCGACGCGCTCGACGCCGGCGCCGACTGCCTTGTCACGCCCTGTCCGCTCTGCCACCTCAACCTCGACATGCAGCAACCCGAGGCGGCGAAGGTCGTCAACCGCGAGCTCGACCTCGCGGTGCTGCACCTGCCGCAGCTGGTCGGCTTGGCGCTCGGCTTCGAGCCCAAGCAGCTAGGCATGAGCAAGCACATCGCCTCGACCGGTTGGGTCGAGGAGCGGCTCGCAGCTCCGGCGAGCGCCTAGCGCCAGCCGGGTGGAGCCGGCCGAGGCGGTTCTCGCCAAGCGACTGCGCTTCCAGGAGCGCTCGTGCGCGCGGCTCGGCTCGCCGCTCTACGCGGCCCTCTGCGGGCGGGCAGCCGCAGACGTCGAGGCGCACGGGCCGGCCTGGGACGTACTGCGCGGCCATGAGGGGGACCCGCCCGGCTCGGCGCTGCCGCTGCGGCTGCTCGGGTCGGTCAACCGGCTCGTACTGGAAGGCAGGGAGCCGCAGCTTGCTGCCTTCTTCGAGGAGGACGGCGATCCGGCGGACGCCTGGGAGCCGTTCCGGGACGTCTTGGCGCGCAACGTCGCGACGCTCCGCGAGCTGGTCGAGCTGCCGGTGCAGACCAACGAGGTCGGCCGCTGCGCCGCGCTGCTCCCGGGCTTCCTCGCCGTCGCCGACGCGTTCGGCCGCCCCCTGCGGCTGCTCGAGATCGGCGCCAGCGCCGGCCTCAACCTGCGCTGGGACCGGTACCGCTATCGCGCCGAGGGTTTCGCCTGGGGGCCGGCCGACTCGCACGTGCAAATCGAGTTCGCCCTTGCCGACTTCGGCGTTTACCCCGCTATAGGGGGGGCAACCATGCAGTCGGCATCCAGGGGCGCCTGGCCAAGGGAACTCCCACAGCGCGTCGAGATCGCGTCGCGCCAGGGCTGCGACGAGGCGCCGGTCGACCCGACGGCGCCTGAGGGCGCCCTGACCCTGCTCGCCTACGTCTGGCCCGACCAGCGTTCGCGCGTCGAGCGGCTGCGAGCGGCACTCGAGCTCGCCGCGAGTGTGCCGGTCGCCGTGGAGCGCGAGAAAGCGGCGGCATGGATCTCTCGCCAGCTCGCCGAGCCGGTCGCCGGCCAGGCGACGGTCGTCTTCCATTCCCTTGTCGCTCAGTACCTGGGCGATGAGGAGAAGGCAGCTTTCCAGCGTCACCTGCGCGACGCGGCGGCACGCGCGACCGACGACGCACCGCTGGCCTGGCTGCGGATGGAGCCCGCGGGCGACTGGACCGAGGTGCGCATCTCCACCTGGCCGGATGGCGAGAGCCGCCTCGTTGCCAGAGCCGGCTACCACGGCTCGCCGGTCGAGCCGATTCCACACAGCTTCTAGCGGCAGCTCAGAAAACCGTAGGGATTACGACGCTGGTGAAGGCCGCGAGGAAGCCGGCCAAAGTGATTATCAGAGAGTTCTGGAGCCTGTCGAAGCGATCAACGATCCGAGCTTCCTGCTTTTCGAAGCGATCAACGATCCGAGCTTCCTGCCCTTCGAAGCTTGCCTGGATCCGAGCGTCCTGCTTTTCGAAGCTTGCCTGAATCCGAGCGTCCTGCTTTTCGAAGCGTTCCTGGATCCGAGCGTCCTGCTTTTCGAAGCGTTCCTGAATTCGAGCGTCCTGCTTTTCGAAGCGCTCGTCCATGTGCGGCCGCAGAGCTTCGGTCTGATCGGCAAGCCGGTCGAGGCGGTCGTCGTTCCAGTTCACTCTCGAAGCCTCCATCACGAAGGACGCTAGCGGACAAAACGTTACACGTGGCGCACGAAAGCGTGCCGGACGAATAGCCAGGCAGTAACCTTCACCGCGGTGAGCCGGGAAGCCTGGTCGGCAATGCAAGTCGTCGACCCCGAAAGGCATTCATGGCAATCGCCGTAGCGACCTTCCTGATCGCCCTGGCGTTGATCGCCAGCGAGCGGCTGCACCGCACGAATGTCGCGTTGCTCGGCGCCGCCATCGTGGTCCTGTTCGTCGGCGACTTTTCCCAGGAGCAGGCGATCGAGGCGATCGACTTCAACACGATCGGCCTGCTGGCCGGGATGATGATCCTCGTCTACCTGACCCAGCAGACCGGCGTCTACGACTACGTGGCGATTCGCGCCGGCCAGCTCTCGGGTGGTCGACCGTTCGCGGTGACGATGAGCCTGGCCGGCATCACGGCTCTCCTCTCGGCCTTCCTCGACAACCTGACGACGATCCTGCTGATCGCGCCGATCACCTTCCTGCTGGCCGACGCGCTCGACATCGACCCTGTTCCGCTGCTGATCATCGAGGTGATGGCCTCCAACATCGGCGGCACCGCGACCTTGATCGGCGACCCGCCCAACATCATCATCGCCGGCGCCACGGGGCTCAGCTTCAACGCCTTCATCGTCAACCTGGCGCCGATCGTGATCGTCACCTTCGCCGTCGTGGTGCCGCTCCTCTACCTCTTCTTCCGCCGGCGCCTGCAGATCGACGAGCGAAACCGCAACGCCGTGATGGACCTGAACGCCGCAGCCTCGATTCGCGACGCGGCCGAGCTGCGACGCACCGGCCCGGTCCTCGTGCTCACGGTGATCGCCTTCTTCGCTCACCAGATGCTCCACATCGAGCCGGCCACGGTGGCGCTCACGGGCGCCTCAGTGGCGCTGCTCGTCACCCGGATCGACCTCGACGAGGCGCTGTCGCACATCGAGTGGACGACGCTCTTCTTCTTCGTCGCCCTCTTCGTGATGGTTGGATCGCTCGAGGAGACCGGCGCGATCGGCCACGTCGCCGACGCGGTCAAGGACGTTACCGGCGGCGACCGCACCGCCGAGCTGCTCGGGATCGTCTGGGTGGCGGCCGCCGGCTCGGCGGTGGTGGACAACATCCCTTTCACCACGGCGATGATCCCCGTGGTCCAGGAGCTGCAGGCGACGGCCGGGGCCGGCGACGACGACGCCTACTGGTGGGCGCTGGCGCTCGGCGCCTGCTTCGGCGGCAACGCGACGATGATCGCCGCGGCCGCCAACGTCGCCGCCGCCGGCCTCGCCGAGCGGGCGGGCAACCCGATCGGCTTCATCGCTTTCCTCCGGGTGGGCCTGCCGGTTACCTTGATCTCGATAGCCCTGGCGACCGGATACGTCGCCCTCCGCTACATCGCACTCTGAGGAGAGAACCATGCCTGACTCGCTAGTCAACGAGGCGTTGCGGGAGATCGAGCCGCTCGACGCCGACGAGCTGGTCGGCCCGGCGGCCCGCCGCGTCGTCGAGGCTGGCCTGCCCGCGCTGCCCGCCGTGGATTCGAATGGACGCTTCGCCGGGATCTTCGGCGAGCGCGAGTTCATGGCGGCGCTCTTCCCCGGCTACGTCCGCGAGCTCGCCTCGGCCGCGATGATCTCGCGCACGGTCGACGAGGCGATCGAGCGGCGCAGCCGCTGCAGCGAAGAACCGATCCGCCGCTACCTGACGACCGATCACGTCCTGGTCGAGGACGACTACTCGGATACGCAGCTGGCGGAGCTCTTCCTCCACCACCGGGTCCTGATAGTCCCGATCGCCACGCGCGGCCGGGTCCACGCGCTCGTCACCCGACACGACTTCTTCTGCAAGCTGGTCGAGCGCTTCGGGACGATCGCCGAGGACCTGGGCGACTAGCCCTGGTTGCGGCCGAGCAGGCCGCGCTCGACGAGGATCTCGGCGAGTTGGACCGCGTTGGTGGCGGCGCCCTTGCGCAGGTTGTCGCCGACTATCCAGAGGTTGAGCGTGCGCTCGCGGTCTGGGTCGCGGCGGATGCGGCCGACGAGGACCTCGTTGCGACCGGCCGCCTCGGTCGCCAGTGGGTAGCGACCCGCGGCAGGGTCGTCGATCACCTGGATTCCCGGCGCACTCGCGAGCAGCTCGCGGCAGTCGTCGGGCGAGAGGTCCTCGCGCGTCTCGACGTTGACCGACTCCGAGTGACCGCTGAAGACCGGGACGCGGGCGCAGGTCGCCGAGATCGCCACCTCCGCGCCCAGGCCGAGGATCTTGCGCGTCTCCGCCATCACCTTGCGCTCCTCGCTGGTGTAGTCGTCGCCGTCCTTGAAGGTCTCGACCTGGGGCAGCACGTTGAAGGCGATGCGGTGCGGATACACAGAGGCGGGCGGATCCTCGTCGCCGTCCAGCACCTGCTTCGACTGCTCGCGCAGCTCCTCGATCGCGCGCTGTCCGGTCCCCGACACCGCCTGGTAGGTCGAGACGACGAGCCGCTCGAGGCCGACGGCGCGGTGGATCGGCGCCAGCGCCATCATCATCACCATCGTCGTGCAGTTCGGGTTGGCGACGATCCCCCTGTGCGACGCCGCCGCCTCGTCGTTGACCTGGGCCACGACCAACGGCACGTCGTCGTGCATGCGCCAGTAGCTCGTGTTGTCGACGACGACGGCGCCGGCCTCGACCAGCTTCGGCGCCCACTCGGCGCTGACCGAGCCGCCGGCCGAGGAGAGGACCACGTCGAGGTCGCCGATCGTGTCGTCGCGCAGAGCCCGCACCTCGAGCTCGCG
>DATABM010000111.1:0-22068 GCA_036259555.1 Solirubrobacterales bacterium | reverse complement strand
GCGCGGCAGGCCCTGGGTGATGTCCTGGCCGGCGACGCCGCCGGTGTGGAAGGTGCGCATGGTGAGCTGGGTGCCAGGCTCGCCGATCGACTGGGCGGCGATGATCCCCACCGCGTCACCGATGTCCACCATCGAGCCGGTCGCCGGGGCGACGCCGTAGCAGGCACGGCACACGCCCGACTCGGCCTCGCACTTGAGGGTCGAGCGGACCGGGACCCTGACCTCCTCGTCGCCGAAGGCCTCGGCGATCGCCTCAACCTCGACCAAGGTGATCTCCTGGTTGCGCTTGAGCAGTTCGCGACCGCGCTTGGTCTCGAACTTCTTCGCCGCCAGGCGCCCGATCAGGTTGTCGTTGAGCGAGCCGTCGTCCTTGCGCAGAGCCATCTCGACGTGGTCTTTGGTTTTGCAGTCCTCGTCGCGGACGATGACGTCCTGGGCGACGTCGACGAGACGCCGGGTCAGGTAGCCGGAGTCGGCGGTGCGCAGCGCCGTGTCCGCGAGTCCCTTTCGGGCGCCGTGGGTCGAGATGAAGTACTCGAGGACCGAGAGACCCTCCATGAAGTTGGCCTTGATCGGCCGCTCGATGATTTCCCCTTTCGGGTTGGCCATCAGCCCGCGCATCCCGGCGAGCTGGCGGATCTGTTTGAACGATCCGCGCGCCCCCGAGTTGGCCATCATGAAGATCGGGTTGAGCTCGTCTAGGTTGTCCTCCATCGCCTGGGCGACCTCGTCGGTCGCTTTGTTCCAGTGCGACGTGATCGCCTCGTGCCGCTCCTCGGCGGTGATGTAGCCCTCGTCGTACTGCTGCTGGATCGCCGCGGTCTGCTTCTCGTAGCGATCGAGGATCTCGCCCTTGCTCGGCGGCGAGATGACGTTGTTCTTGGAGACGGTGATCCCCGCCTGGGTCGCGTAGTGGAAGCCGAGATCCTTGAAGGCGTCAAGAACCCGCGACACGGCGGGGGCACCGTAGGCCTCGACCAGGTCGGAGACCATCTCGTTGACGTCGCGCTTCTTCAGCGCCCGGTTGGCGAACTGGAAGCCCTCCGGGTCGAAGTCCGGGCCGAGCGCGTCGGCCAGGGCCCGCTCGATCTTCTCGTTGAAGATGATGCGCCCGACCGTGGTCAGGAAGTGCTCGTGCCCGGCCCGCCGGTACTCGGCGTAGTCGTGCAGCTTGCAGCCGCCGTTCTCGTAGACGAGCTCGGCCTCCTGCGAGGAGCGGAAGGTCTTCGGCGCCGAGCCGTTGGCGCCCTTGCCCGTCTTCAGTTCCTCGTCGAGGCGAGCCAGCTCCTCGCCGTCGGGCCCATAGGTCAGGTAGTAGATGCCGAGCACCATGTCCTGGGTCGGCGTCGCCAGCGGCGCGCCATGGGCGGGAGAGAGGATGTTGTTGGCCGACAGCATCAACACCCGCGCCTCGGCCTGGGCCTCGGCGGACAGCGGCACGTGGACCGCCATCTGGTCGCCGTCGAAGTCGGCGTTGAAGGCGTGGCATACCAGCGGGTGCACCTGGATCGCCTTGCCCTCGACCAGCACCGGCTCGAAGGCCTGGATGCCGAGGCGGTGCAGGGTCGGCGCCCGGTTGAGCAGCACCGGGTGCTCGTGGATGACCTCCTCGAGCACGTCCCAGACCTCAGGGACCATCGACTCGACCATCTTCTTGGCCGCCTTGATGTTCTGGACGGCTTTGCGCTCGACCAGCTGGGCCATGATGAACGGCTTGAAGAGCTCGAGCGCCATGAGCTTCGGCAGGCCGCACTGGTGCAGCTGCAGGCTCGGGCCGGAAACGATCACCGAACGGCCCGAGTAGTCGACGCGCTTGCCGAGCAGGTTCTGCCGGAAGCGACCCTGCTTGCCCTTGAGCATGTCGGACAGCGACTTCAGCGGCCGGTTGCCGGGCCCCGTGACGGGGCGGCCGCGGCGGCCGTTGTCGAACAGCGCGTCGACCGCCTCCTGGAGCATCCGCTTCTCGTTGTTGACGATGATTTCGGGCGCGCCGAGGTCGAGCAGCCTTTTCAGCCGGTTGTTGCGGTTGATCACCCGCCGGTAGAGGTCGTTGAGATCGGAGGTAGCGAAGCGGCCGCCGTCGAGCTGGACCATCGGGCGCAGCTCCGGCGGGATCACCGGGACGCTGTCGAGGATCATCCAGTCCGGTTTGTTCTCGGAGTTCAGGAAGGCCGAGGCGACTTTCAGCCGCTTCACGGCACGTGCCTGTTTCTGACCTTTGGAGCTGTTGATCACCTGCTCCAGCTCCTCGCATTCGGCTGCGAGGTCGACCTGCTCGAGCAGGTCGCGCACCGCCTCGGCACCCATGCCGCCGCGGAAGTACTCGCCCCAGCCGAACGGCGAGCCGAAGCGGTCCTTGAGCTCGCGGAAGACCGTCTCGTCGTTGATGACGTCCTTCGGCTTCATCTCGGTGAAGATCTTCCAGACCTCCTCCATCCGCTCGATCGCCTCTTCGATGTAGGCCTCGGTGTCGGCGATCTCGGCCTCGAAGGTCTTGCGCAGTTCTTTGATCAGCTTCGCGCGCTCGTCGTCTTTGAGCTTGCGCAGCTGCGCCGCCGTCAGTTTCAGCGAGTCGGCCCAGATGTGGTCGTCGTCGTCGAACTTCTCCTGGCCGCCGCCTTCGAGATAGGCGATGCGGCGCTCCAGCGACTCGCTCAGCTCCTGGGTGCGTTTTTGCTGTTCGGCCGCGTAGGAGTCGGTGACTTTCTTGACCTCTTTCTCCAGTTTCCCGAGGTCTTTCTCGCGTGCTTCCTCGTCGACCCAGGTGACCATCGAGGCGGCGAAGTAGAGGACCTTCTCCAGCTCCTTGGGCGCCATGTCGATCAGGTAGCCGATCCGGCTCGGAACGCCCTTGAAGAACCAGATGTGGGAGACCGGCGCGGCGAGGTCGACGTGCCCCATCCGCTCACGGCGGACCTTGGAGCGCGTCACCTCGACGCCGCAGCGCTCGCAGACGATGCCCTTGTAGCGGACCCGCTTGTACTTGCCGCAGTAGCACTCCCAGTCCTTGGTCGGGCCGAAGATGCGCTCGCAGAAGAGCCCGTCTTTCTCGGGCTTCAGGGTCCGGTAGTTGATCGTCTCGGGCTTGGTGACCTCGCCCCAGCTCCAGGAGCGGATCTTCTTCGAGGAAGCGAGCCCGATCTCGATCGCGTCGAAGTTGTTGATGTCGATCACGCTCAGTCCTCCACCTTCGTCTCTTCAGGCTCCGCTTTGGCCCCCTCGGCCTCCGCTCCATTGCTTCCGTCGGTGCCGCCCTCGCCCTCGGCGACGACCTGCTCCTCCTGCTCGTCCGCGGCTCCGTTGGAGCCGCCGTCGGCGCGCACCCCCGTCAGGTCCATGCCGAGCTCCTCGGCCGCCTTCAAGAGGTCGTCGTCCTCCTCGGAGATCTCGACGTCGCCGCCTTCGGAGACGACGTTGGCGTCGAGCGAGAGGCTCTGGATCTCCTTGAGCAGCACTTTGAACGACTCCGGGATCGACGGCTCGGGGATGTTCTCCCCCTTGACGATCGCCTCGTAGGCCTTCACCCGGCCGACCGTGTCGTCGGACTTGACCGTGAGCATCTCCTGCAGGGTGTACGCGGCGCCGTAGGCCTCCAGCGCCCAGACCTCCATCTCGCCGAAGCGCTGGCCGCCGAACTGCGCCTTGCCGCCCAGCGGCTGCTGGGTGACCAGCGAGTAGGGGCCGGTCGAGCGGGCGTGGATCTTGTCGTCGACGAGGTGCAGCAGCTTCAGGATGTACATGTAGCCGACCGTCACCTTGCCCTCGTAGGGCTCGCCGGTGCGGCCGTTGTAGAGCTGCACGGCGCCGGCGCAACGGGCGCCCGGCTGAGCGCTCTTGTCGATGCCGAGGTCGATGCCGCGCTCGGAGTTCTCCTCCTGCCAGCTGATCAGCGCCTCGTCGACGTCCTCGACGGTGGCGCCGTCGAAAACCGAGGTGGCCACGTAGACGCGTCCGTCGCCCTCGTCGGAATGGGCCTGCTTGTAGGCCTCCGAGCCGTCGTCGTACCAGCCCTCGCCGGCAACCCAGCCGAGGTGGGTCTCGAGGATCTGGCCGATGTTCATCCGGCTCGGCACGCCGAGCGGGTTGAGGATGACGTCGACCGGCGTGCCGTCCTCGAGGTGGGGCATGTCCTCTTCGGGCACGATCTTGGAGATCACACCCTTGTTCCCGTGGCGGCCGGCGAGCTTGTCGCCCTCGGCGATCTTGCGCTTGGTCGCGACGTAGACGCGGACCAGGTCGTTGACCCCGGGCGGCAGGTCGTCGCCGTCGTCGCGGCTGAAGGTCAGCACGTCGATCACGACGCCGCCCTCGCCGTGCGGGACTTTCAGCGAGGTGTCGCGGACCTCGCGCGCCTTCTCCTTGAAGATGGCGCGGATCAGCTTCTCCTCGGCGGTCAGCTCGGTCTCGCCCTTCGGCGTCACCTTGCCGACCAGCAGGTCGCCCGAGATGACCTCGGCACCGATCCGCACGATTCCGCGCTCGTCGAGGTTGCGCAGGCTCTCCTCGGAGCGATTGGGGATGTCGCGGGTGATCTCCTCGTCGCCGAGCTTGGTCGTGCGGGCGTCGATCTCGTACTCCTCGATGTGGATCGAGGTCATCTCGTCGTCCTTGACCAGGCGCTCGGAGAGGATGATCGCGTCCTCGAAGTTGTAGCCCTCCCAGGACATGAAGGCGACCAGGCAGTTCTTGCCGAGGGCGATCTCGCCGCCGGCGGTCGAGGAGCCGTCGGCGAGCACGTCCCCCTTGCTGACCTTCTGACCGCTGGAGACGATCGGCCGCTGATGGATGATCGTGCCCTGGTTCGACCGCATGAACTTGTCGAGCGGGTACTCGGTCTTCTTCGAGCCGGAGGTGACGACGATCCGCTCCGAGTCGACGTGCGTGACCTCGCCGTCGCTCTCGGCCAGGGTCACGTCACCGCTGTCGACCGCGACCCGGCGCTCCATGCCGGTGCCGATCAGCGGCGGCTCTGGCTTCAGCAGCGGCACCGCCTGGCGCTGCATGTTGGAGCCCATCAGCGCCCGGTTGGCGTCGTCGTGCTCGAGGAAGGGGATCAGCGCGGTTCCCACCGACCAGATCTGGGTCGGCGAGACGTCCATCAGGTCGACTTCCTTCGGCGACGCGGTCGAGTACTCCTGGTCGGAGGCGCGGACGAGGACCTGCGGCCCTTTCAGCTTGCTCGTCTTCGGGTCGACCTCGGCGTTGGCCTGGGCGATCACCATTTCTTCCTCCTGGGTGGCGTCCAAGTGGACGATCTCCTCGGTGACGACGCCGTCTTTGACCACCCGGTAGGGCGTCGTGACGAAGCCGTGCTCGGAGACCTCCGCGTAGGAGGAGAGCGAGCCGATCAGGCCGATGTTCGGCCCCTCGGGGGTCTCGATCGGGCACATGCGGCCGTAATGGGTCGGGTGGACGTCGCGCACCTCGATCGGGGCGCGCTCGCGGGTCAACCCGCCCGCGCCGAGCGCCGAGAGGCGGCGGCGGTGGGTGAGGCCGGTCAGCGAGTTGGTCTGGTCCATGAACTGTGAGAGCTGCGAGGAGCCAAAGAACTCCTTCAGCGCCGCGACGACCGGTCGGATGTTGATGATCGTCTGCGGGGTGATCGCGTCGGCGTCTTCGGTCGTGAGGCGCTCGCGGACGACGCGCTCCATCCGGTAGAGGCCGATCCGGAAGGCCTCCTGGATCAGCTCGCCGACGGTGCGCAGGCGGCGGTTGCCGAAGTGCTCGTACTCGTCGAGGTGCTCTGCGACCGGCTCGCGGGGATAGGTGATCGCCTCCGCGGCGTAGTCCTTGATCGGGTTCTCCTCGTCGATCTCCTCCGGGATGCCGAGCAGCTTCGGCAGGGAGATGAGCTCCTTGATCAGGGCGATGATGTCGTCGTGGGTGAGGACCCGGGTGTCGAGGTCGATGTCGAGGTCGAGCCGGGCGTTCAGCTTGTAGCGGCCGACCCGGGTCAGGTCGTAGCGCTTGGGGTCGAAGAAGAGCTGCTCGAGCAGCGCTTTGGCTGCGTCGACGGAGGGCGGCTCGCCCGGGCGCTGCTTTTTGAAGAGCTCGATCAGGGCGCCCTCTTCGGTCATCGTCGCCTCGGTGTCGGCGAGGATCGTGTGCTTCATGTAGACCGAGTCGTCGAACATCTCGAGCAGGCGCTCGTTCTCGACGTAGCCCATCGCGCGCAGCAGCACGGTGACCGGCAATTTGCGCTTGCGGTCGATGCGGACGTAGACGCGACCTTTTTTGTCGACTTCCAGCTCGAGCCAGGAGCCGCGGGCCGGCATCAGGTTGGCGATGAAGACCTGTTTCTCGGGGTCCTTGGGCGCCATCACGTAGGCGCCGGGGGAACGGACCAGCTGCGTGACGACGACCCGCTCGGTGCCGTTGATGATGAACGTGCCGCGGTCGGTCATCCACGGGAAGTCGCCCATGAAGACCGCCTGCTCGCGGATCTCTCCCGTCTCTTTGTTCTGGAACGCGACCGTCGCGGTCAGCGGCCGCGAGTACGTCATGTCCTTCTCGCGGCACTCCTCGATCGAGTGGGCCGGCTCCTCGATCTTGAAGTCGCCGAAGACGATGGCCAGGTTCCCCGTGTAGTCCTCGATCGGGGATATGTCGTCGATCGTCTCCCGGAGGCCGCCCGCTTTCGGATCCGTCAGCCCTTCGAAGGAGCGGCGCTGGATGTCGGTCAAGTGGGGGACTTCGAGAGGATTTTTGAGCTTTGAGAAACTCCTGCGGGTTACGGGGGCAGCGTTGGAACGTGCCAAAGTCGGCGACTCCTCAGGCGGTCAGAGGGACGAAGTACGGCGCGAATATTGGGCAGGGGATGACAACAGGCGCGCGACCGCGAAAAATACCACAGGCGTCGCGCCGGCTGCCTGGGCGGCGGGGAAACCGCCCAGTTTGCGGGCTATTTGAGCTCGACGGTAGCCCCTGCCTCCTCGAGTTCCCCTTTGATCTTCTCGGCTTCGTCGCGTTCGATGCCCTCTTTGATCGCTTTCGGGGCCTCGTCCACGAGGGCCTTGGCCTCTTTGAGTCCAAGCCCGGTGGCGGCGCGAACCACCTTGATGACCGGCACTTTCTGACCGCCGACCTCGGTCAGCACCACGTCGACGGTCGAAGCCTCTTCGCCGCCATCGCCACCGTCGGCGCTGGGCGCGCCGGCAGCCGCCGGCGCAGCCGCCGCCACGGCGGTCGCCGAGACGCCGAACTCCTCCTCGAGCGCTTTGATTCGCTCGGACAGCTCCAGGACCGAGATGCCTTTCAGCTCTTCGATCCACTCCTCGGTTGAAACAGCTTTGGTCGCCATCACTCCTCTTCCTCGTTTGAGTCGTCGTCAGTTTCAGAAGTCTCTTGGTCGCCCGCGGGCTCCGCGTCGCCCTCATCGCCCGCCGGCTCCGCGTCACCGTCGTCACCCTCGGCCTGGGACGGGTCGTCCTCGGCCGGCGTCTCGGCGGCCGCGCCACTCTCGGTCGGCTCCTCCTCTACCGGAGCGTCAGCGGAACCTGCATCCTCGGCCTCGGGCTCCTCGGCGGGTCCCTCGTCGGTCTCTGCCGCGGGTGGCGTGGATGAGGGCTCTTCGCCCGCAGCTTGCGAGGACGAAGAGTCCTCCTCCGCGACAGGACCCGCGGCCCCCTCCGCCGGTGCCTCTCCCGTAACCAACCCTTTCTCGGCGATCTGGCCCAACTGCAAAGCGAGGCCCTGGAGCATCGAGCCGAGCCCGCGGACCAAGCCGGTCAGCGGGCTGGCGACGACGCCGGCGAACTGGCCGTTGAGGACGTCGCGGCCGGGCAGGCGGGCAATCGATTTGAACTTGTCCTCGTCGAGGCTGATGCCGTCCATGAAGCCACCCTTGAAAGCGATGACTTCGTGCTCTTTGGTGAAGGTCGAGATCGCCTTCGCCGCCTGCGCGGTGTCGCCGCGCACGAAGGTGAGCGCGGTCGGCCCCTCGAGCAGCTCGCCAAGTCGCTCCTCGCCGGCTTTCTCGGCGGCGATCTTGGTCAGGCGGTTCTTGACGACGCGGAAGCTGGCGTCGGCCTCGCGGAGCTTGCCGCGCAGCTCGGCCGCCTGCGGCACGCTGATGCCCCGGTAGTCGACCGCGAAGATCGCCTCGGCCGCCTCGATGTCGGCCGCGATCTCCTCAATGGCTTGTGCCTTTTCGTCTCGGTTCATCTGTCACCTGCACCGGGCTTCCGCTGCCGAGGGGACGAAACCCACGCCTTTCGTGGGATTAGGCCCGTCGGCGGCCGCCGGTGGTCTTCGGTTGCGCAGCGGCGGAGTTTAGACGGTCGCCGGCTCCTTGGCTTTCGCCGCCGCGTCGACCTTGATGCCGGGGCCCATGGTCGTCGTCAGCGTCGCCGAGAGGATGTAGCGGCCCTTCGCCGAGGAGGGCTTGGCGCGGTTGACCTCGTCGAGGATCGCCGTGTAGTTGTCGAGCAGTTTCTCCGCGTCGAAGCTGGACTTGCCGATCGCCATGTGGACGATCGCCTGGCGGTCGGTGCGGTACTCGACTTTGCCGGACTTGGTCTCGCCGACCGCTTTCTCGACGTCGTCGGTGACGGTGCCGACCTTGGGATTCGGCATCTTGCCCTGCGGACCGAGCACGCGGCCGAGCTGGCCGACCGTTTTCATCATCGCCGGGGTCGAGATGGCGACGTCGAAATCGGTCCACCCCTCCTGGACTTTCTCGGCCAGGTCCTGACCGCCGACGAAGTCGGCACCGGCCGCCTCCGCGTCGCGAGCCTGCTGGCCGTCCGCGAAGACGGCGACGGTGACGTCCTTGCCGAGCCCGTGCGGGAGGGCGAGGGTGCCGCGCAGCTGCTCCTCGGCGTGCCGGACGTTGACGCCGAGCCGCAGGTGCAGCTCGACCGTCTCGTCGAAATTGGCGCTGGCGGTCTCCTTGATCAGCGAGATCGCCTCCTGCGGCGGGTAGGCGCGCGTGCGCTGCACTTTGTCGAGCTGTTTGCGGAAGCGTTTGCCGTGCTTGGGCATCGGAGCTCCTATTTGACGTCGACGCCCATCGACCGGGCGGTGCCGGCGATGATCTTCGACGCGGCGTCGATGTCGTTGGCGTTGAGGTCGGGCATCTTGCGCTCGGCGATCTGGCGGACCTGGTCCATCGAGATCGTCCCCACCTTGTTGACGTGCGGCTCGCCGGAGCCCTTTTTGATTCCGATCGCTTCGCGGATCAGCACGGCGGCCGGCGGGGTCTTGGTGATGAAGTCGAAGGAGCGGTCCTCGTAGACGCTGATCTCGACCGGGATGATCGTGCCGCCCTCGCCCTGGGTCTGGGCGTTGAAGGCTTTGCAGAAGTCCATGATGTTGACGCCGTGCTGGCCCAGCGCCGGGCCGACCGGCGGCGCCGGGTTGGCGTTGCCCGCCTGGATCTGCAGCTTGATCGTGGTGAGGAGTTTCTTTGCCATCGAGATCGGAGAGGGTAGCGGGCCGGGCTAGATCTTCTTGACTTGGTCGTAGCCCACCTCGACCGGGGTCTCGCGGCCGAAGATCGAGACCAGCACCTTGAGTTTGGCCGCGTCCTCGTTGATCTCGGCGATCTCGCCCGAGAAGTCCGAGAGGGGGCCGGAGATGACCTTGACCGACTCGCCGATCGAGAACTGCGCCTGGGTGCGCGGCCGCTCCGCGGTCTCGCGGTGAAGCAGGCGGTCGATCTCGGGTTTGGAGAGCGGCACCGGCTTGTTGCGAGAGCCGACGAAGCCGGTGACGCCGGGGGTGTTCTTCACCAGGCCCCAGGCGTCGTCGGTCATCTCCATGTTGACCAGGACGTAGCCGGGCATCGTCCGTTTCTCCTTCGGTTCTTTCTGGCCTTCTTTGTTGACCTCCATCACCTGCTCGGTGGGGACGACGACCTGGCGCACGTTGCGGTTCTGGCTCATCGTCTGAACACGGTGCTCGAGATTGTGCTTGACCTTGTTCTCGTGCCCGGAGTAGGTGTTGATCACGTACCAGCGATACATCTGAGTGAAAGCTCTCTTCGTTTAGGGGGTTGTCGGTTCTGCGATCCGGCGGCTCTGCGGGGGCGCGGCTAGATGATCCGCTGGATCAGGAAGTTGAAAGCCGCATCGAGGACGCCGAGGTAGGCGGCGGCGACCGCCACGAAGACGATCGTAACGGCGGTCGCCTGGACGAGGGTGTCCCGGTCGGGCCACTGGACTTTGCGCAGCTCGGCCCAGCAGGAAGCGATGAAGCCCGCGACGCCGCCGCGCTGGCGCTCGGCCGCGGCCTGCTTCTGCCGCTTGGTGAGCTGCTCGCGCTCCTTGCGCTTCTGCTCCTCGCGCTTGCGCTTCTCGGCTTCCTTGGCCTCTTTGGCTTCGGCGCGCTTCTGAGCGCGGCTCGGCTTCGGCGCGTCCGGGGTCTCCAGCGCCGTCTCCGGGGCGCCGGCGCCGATCCCGGCCTCGACCGCCTCGACCTCGGCCACCTCGCCCGAGACGCCGACCTGCGTGTCGTGCTGCGCCTGCGACTCGGTGTCGCGCCTGACGCCGCTGCGCTTCTGTTCTTCGGCTTCGCGGGCCCGCTTCTCGGCCTTGCGCTGTGCGCGCGTCTTGGCCATCGCCGCCTACCGCGTCTCCTTGTGCGCGGTGTGCTTGCCGCACCAGCGGCAGAACTTGCGCAGCTCGACTCGGTCCGGCGAGTTTCGCCGCGACTTGTTGGTCTGGTAGTTGCGCCGCTTGCAGTCTTCGCAAGCCAGCGTCACCGCGATGCGGACATCTCCGCGAGCCATCTTCCCCTCGTTGCCGTTCTAAGTCGTTACAAGGAAAAGCCTCGGGCCCAGGGCGCGAGGCTGGGCTGAAGGATAGCGCGGCGGCGGGCCCCGGGGACTCCTCGGTGGGAACGGCATCGGCCGCGCCCAGGGGGCGAAACTGCGGGCCGAGTCGCCTTATCGACGGTATGCGTCAGAAAGCTGCCTCGCCCGATTTCGAGGTTGCGGCGATTGCCGCTCGTCAGCACGGCGTCGCGTCGGTAGAGCAGCTACGCGACGCCGGGTTGAGCGACGCCGCGATCTACCGTCGGTGCCGCAGGATTCCCCGCCCGACGCAACAGAGACCGAGCCGCTGCAGCCGGTTCTCAGCGCCGGGGGCGCTCGGCGTTCGAGGACGACCGCTCGCGCGACCTGGAGTTGCGAGCGGCCGGATATTCGTTCTGCGCCTGTCCTTCCGACAGGTCACCGAAGAGCCCGAGCGCGTGGCAAACGTCCTGCGAGACGCCCTAGGCAAGTCAGGTTATTCACGCTATGCGTCAACAACCTGACTCTGCGCGTGGCGCGATTCCGAGCTCTGCGCGCGGGGCAATACGAGCTCTGCGCGTGGCGCGATTACGATTAGAGCCCGTAGGTCTTGGCGATGATGTTGCGCTGGATCTCCGAGGTGCCGCCGTAGATGGTCGAGACCATCGTGGTGCGGACGAGGCGCTCCATGTCGTACTCGGAGGAGTAGCCGTAGCCGCCCATCAGCTGCATGCCCTCGACGGCGACGCGTTTGGCGACCTCGGTGACGTGGAGCTTCACCATCGAGGCCTCGCGGGGCAGCATGCGGTCCGGGTTCTCGTCGGTCAGCGTCGCGACCCAGTAGGTCATCAGGCGGGCCGACTCGAGCTCGGTCGCCATGTCGGCGAGGCGGTGCTGGAGCGCCTGGAAGGAGCCGATCGGGCGGCCGAACTGCTTGCGCTCCTTGGCGTAGGCGAGAGCGTCGTCGAAGGCGCGCTGGGCGATGCCGAGCATCGTCGCGGCGAGGATCAGTCGCTCGACGTTGAGGCCCGCCATCAGCTGCGTCCAGCCCTGGTCGACCTCGCCGAGCACAGCGTCGTCGGGTGCCTCGACGTCGGTCAGGTAGAGATGGTTGGTCTCTTCGCCACCCATCGTCTTGATCGGGACGATCTCCATGCCCTCGGTCTCGCGCGGCAGCCAGATCATCGAGAGGCCCTGGTGCTTGGACTCGCCCTTCGTCGTGCGGCAGACGACGAGGACGTGGTCGGCGATGTGGGCGTTGGAGATGAAGACCTTCTGCCCGTTGAGGACGAAGCCGCCGTCGACCCGGTCGGCGGCGGTGGTGAGGGCGCCGACGTCGGAGCCGGCCTCCGGCTCGGTCATCGCGATCGCCTCGACGGCGCCGCGGGCGATGCCGCCGAGGATCTCGCGCTTCTGCTCGGCGCTGCCGAAGCGCTGGGTGGCACCGGCGACGATCAGCGTCGTCGCGTAACCGCCGATCGGGGCCATGCCGCGCGAGGTCTCCTCCATGAAGAGGCAGGCGTCGAGCATCGAGCCGCCCGAGCCGCCGAACTCCTCGGGGATGGTGACGCCGAGCCAGCCAAGCTCGGCCATCTGCCTGTAGACGTCGAAGTTGTGGTGGAGGCGGTGATTGTCCGTGAGCCGCTCGCGCTGCTCCTTCGTTCCACACTCGCGGGCGCAGAAGTCGCGGATCGCGGCGACGAAGTCCTGCTGCTCGTCGGTCAGCGAGAAGTCCATGGCCGGCGCAGCCTAACGACCGGACTGGCCACGCAGCCAGAAGCCCGGGACGGGACTCGAACCCGTGACCCCTTCCTTACCATGGAAGTGCTCTACCAGCTGAGCTACCCGGGCGGACGAGTCCACTTTAGCGGCAGACGGGCGAGCGCCGGCGCGGCGGTGCGGGCGTCAGGAACGACGCGAGACGCAAGCAATAGGCGGGTTGGGAACGAGCTCTTAGCCCGCGTCGACCGCCTCGATCCAGTCCCAGGGCTCACCGCAGAGGCGCTCGGCTTCCTCGATCGGAACCGAGACGAGCTCGCCAACCTGCTCGTCGGCGGGCGTGAAGAGCAGCGGGCCGGCTTCAGGGCGCGGGAACCCCCCGCTCCCTGGGTGCAAATCGGCGCCGCCGAAGTCGAGGTGTACGCCGTGGTTGCCGCGCGACAGCTCGACCTCGCCGAGCGGAACGAAGCCGCCGTGATTCTGGAGCGAGTGGCGGGCGCCGCCGACCCGCTCCTCGTCGACGTACAGGTCGACGGCGCCGCGCACCGAGCCCATCAGCCAGGCCTCGTAGGTCCCATCGTCAGGCACGCTGAAATCACCGCTGGTGGCGTCGTAGATCGGCGCATGGCGGGCGGCCAGGAGGCGGACCGCCTGCATGCCGTTGTTGAGGGCCAACAGCCCGAGGCCGGTTACTTCGGAGCAATCCGGGACGGCGGCCGGCCTCAATTCCCCGTCGCCGAGTGGCAGATGCTCGGGCGGCAGGCCGTCCGGCGTGAGCGGGCGCTGCCATACCTCGTAGTGGTCGCCCGACCAAACCAGGCGGTACGGCGACGGCGGTCGGCTGCGGACCGGGGAGCGACGCAGGACGAGCGTGCGGTATCCGTACAGCGAGTCGTCCGCGATCTCGTCGACGTCCACGGCTTCGCCCTTTTCCGCAGTGCCGCCGTCGCGCAGGTAGACCGGCCGCACGCGCAGCTCCGAGGCCGCCTCGGCGTCAAGCTCGCGCAGGAAGTATCGCGCGCCGTATGGGCTGTATTCGGTCATCAGGGCCGGGCCCTGGCCGGCGAACTCCTCGCCGATCCACTCCAGCTCCTGGAGCTGGTCGCGCGGCGCCAGATCGACGCTGCCGTAGGCGAGCACGTTGGAGAAGAGGACGCCGCCTGCGACGACGGCGAGGAGCGCCACGCCGGTCGGCCGGTCGAGGCGCAGCGCCGCGACCGCGCCGACGACGGCGAGCGCGAGCGCCGCCGGCGCCGCGGTGGCGAGCGCCTTGCCGTCCACCCACGGCGAACCGACGAGGACGATCGCGAAGGCGGCGAGGAGGGCCGAGGCGAGCATGAGCAGCGATGCGGCGCCCCGCCGCCATGCCGCCCAGAGCCCGAGGGCGGCGGCGAGCAGCCCGAGCGCGATCAGGACAGCGGTAGCAACGGTGCCGTCGGGGTCGACCCGGAAGTCGCCCGCCGGCCAGATGCCGAGCGCCTGCAACGGATCGAGCGGGCCGATCAGGTTGCCGATCTCGCTTTCCGCGGTGAGACCCGACTGGAACGGGTTGAAGCCGCCGGCAACGAGGACGGGCAGCGAGAAGACCAGCGTCGCCGCGGCGAAGGTGACCGCACGCAGGCCCGTGGCGCGCGGGCCGGCCGCGCGTAGGGAGAGGAGCGCGGCGGCGAGCAGCATCGGTCCGAACCAGACGAGACCCCCGATGCTGAGCAGGCCCACCAGCGCGCCGGCGGGAAGCGCGAGGACGGCGGCGTCGATGAGGCGGGCGTCGCGAGCGGCGACCCGGGGCGCGAGGGCCGCGGCGAGAGCGACGAGCGCGGCGGCGCCGAGCTCCTTGATGCCGCCCCAGAGCGCATAGCCGAAGAGCAGTGCGGGCTGCGCGGCGACGAAGACCGCGAAGGCACGCAGGCGGGCCGTGGGAATCGCCTCGGTGAGAATGCGCCAGAGGCAGAGGGCGAGCATCGCCGCCAGGAAGGAGAGGTAGGGCTGGAAAACCCAGGCCGGCTCGGTGCCGATCAGGTCCGCAGCCGCCCCGAACGGCAGGAAGACGCCGACTGGGTAGCCGCCGGGAAGGTTCGCCTCGAGCGTCGCCTGGTAAGTGGAGATTTCGAGGCCGTCGAGGTCACGGCCGCGCTCCATCGCCTGGTCGGTGAGGGCGAGCCAGGTGGCGGTGTCGTCGAGCTTGATGTAGCCGGCGAAGGTGGGCTCGCCGGAGAGGATCACCGGCGCTCCGAAGACGGCGAAGACTGCGAGGGCCGCGACGAGCGGCCAGGGATCGGGGCGGCCGAAGCGCCAGGGCAGCGAGAGGCCGGCTCCGGCGATCGCCAGGGCCAGGAGGAGCGGGAGGGTCAGCTCGGCCGTTGCGTCGCCGAGCGTCGTGAACTGGGCGGCGACGACGATCGCCGCCAAACCAACCGGCGAGACGAGCACGCCCGGCAGCCGCCGGCCGGTGAGGACGTCGACCAAGAGACCCAGCCCGGTGCAGAGCGCCAGCAGCACCAGCGGATAGAAGACCCAGGCGGTCAGCATGCTCATCGCGCTCGCTCCCCGCTGGCCACTACACCGCCGGGCGCACGCGGGAGGAGAGCGCGAGCCGCAACGCCCGCTTCGGGGAGGGGTCGTAGACCTCCACCTGGACGGTGTTGTCGGGACTGGCGAAGTAGGCGCTGGTCGGGTTTTCCGCACCCACTACGACCTTGCGCCCGTCACGCCCGCGGTGGACGGTGGTGCCCGGTTCGGCGGCGAAAGTCTCGAGCGCCGCCGCCGGATCCGCAAGCGGGTAGGTGGCGACGGTGAGCGCCCCGCCCAAGCCTCCCCCCGCCTCGGTCCCCTCCTCGAGGTAGCGGACCTGGACGCTGCCGTCGGCGTCCTCGGTCACCTCGAGATTGGTGCCGCGCACCGGGCCCGCCCAGTAGACGGGGGTGCCGGTCAACTTTGCCAGGTTTCCGAGGTCCCGCTCGTCGACGATCCGGGTTTCGGCGGCGGCCGGCGCCGGCGGTTCGTCGTCGTCGCGGGTCGAGAGCCAGGAGACGACACCGACGACGAGCGCCAATCCGATCACCGCGCCCCGCAGCCGCCACGGCCGATCCATCGCTCCCATGGACGCCGAGTCTATTGGGCGGCGAGGGCTCGTGACCCCAAACGACCGCCCCCTCGGGCGGCCGATTGCCCGGCGTTCATCTCCGCAGCCCGAACGCCCCCCAGGCGCCGCTTACGCGGGCTCGCCCGAGGACGTGACAGCTGGTGCCGGTCGGGCACGAGACCGCACTCAGCCGGCTCTCGCTCGCAGCCGCCGGAACCGGAGCCCCCTGGATCCACCACTCGTCTTCGAGGCCGATCAGGTAGGCGCCCTTCGTGCCTGCGACCGTGACTTCGCCAACCGCCGTGCAAGCGGTTGCGGCCGCGCACGAGATCGCGGAAAGGGAGGTGGAGCCGGCACCGAAGGGACTGGGGCTCTGGGACAGCGCCCAGCCGCTGGACGGCTCCCGTGTAGCCACCAGGCTCCTGCGCGTGCCGGAGGCGTCGACGTGGCTGCCGACCGCCGTGCACTGCGAGCCGGAGACGCAGCTCACGCCGGCGAGCTCCGCGGAGGTCGATCCGGAAGGCGTCGGAACGCTGCTCATGGTCCATATGCCGAAGATGGTGTTCCTGACCAGCGGCCTGCGGATGCCAGAGCCATCGACGTAGCTGCCGACGACCGCGCAGCCGCCGCTCGCGGTCGGAGCGCAAGACACGTCGGCGTATTCGCTGGAGACGGCGCCGCTGACGGCGGACACGTCCGACAGGGACCAGCTCGAACCGCCCCAGCGAAGGGCGAGCAGCTTGCGCGTGCCGCCCGCGTCGAGGTAGCTGCCCGCCGCGATGCAGGACGAGGCGGTGCTGCAGGAGATCCCGGCGAGTGCGCTCTCGGCGGCGCCGCTCGGGTTCGGGCTCGGGACGGACGACCAGGAGCTTCCGTTCCAGGCCATGATCAGCGTCTTCTCGACTCCGGCGTCGACGTAGCTGCCGGCGGCCGTGCAGGAAGAAGCCGAGATGCACGTGACGGCGGTGAGCCTGCTGGACGAAGCGCCCGAGGGACTCGGCACGGCCAGCCCGGACCAGGCGCTGCCGTCCCAAGAGAGCGCCTTGGCCTGATCGCCGTCGGCGCCGACCGCGATGCACGACGAAGCGGAGGTGCAAGCGACGTCCTCCAGCTCAACGCTCGAGGGCGAGACCGCCTGCAGCGACCACGGCGCATGGGGCGCGGTAGGCACCACCGAGGGCTTGCGCCGCCAGAGGGGCTTCTCACTCGCCGGCTCGTGACCGGGGCTGACGCCGAAGCGGTTGGAGCTGAGGGGGCCGTGGACGAGAGGAGCGGCGAAGGTGCCGTCGGCCAGCGCCGGGTAGGCGCGGACTTCCTCGTTCGTCGTGACAGTGACCAGGTCGCCGCGTCCGTCGCCGTTGTAGTCGAGCAGGCCGACCAGATCATGGCCCCGGCCGTCGACGAGGCTCGAGTTGACGCCGCTGCGCGCGGTGCTCGACAGGCCGCCGCTGCCCGCCGCGGCGAAGGTGCCGTCCGTCTTGCCCGTATAGAGCAGGACCGCCCCCGAGCTGTTGTTCAGCGCGACGAGGTCGGCGCGTTCGTCGGAGTTGACGTCGGCGAGGCCGATCGGCTCATGGCCCTGACCGTCTTTCATCAGCGGGTCGAGCGCGAACTCGGCGGTCGTGGTGACCGCCTGGAAGCCCCCGCCTGCATTGGCGCGGAAGACGCGCAGGGCGCCTGCGTCGCTCTCGGCGACGACGTCGGCGCGCCCGTCGCCGGTGACGTCGGCGACGTCGAGGTAGTAATCGCCCGTGCCGTCTTTGAGAGCACTGTTCACGGCGGCGTATTGCGAGGCCTGCAGCGCCCCGAAGGTGCCGTCGGGCTGACCCGGGTAGACGACGTGGGCGTTTACCCCGTAGAGGTTCTGCATGCCGACCAGGTCGGCGCGGCCGTCGGCGGTGACGTCGGCGACGCCGATCGGCTCGAAGGTGCCGCCGGAGACCATCGCGGGTTTCATCGAAGGCAGCGAGACTGCTGCAGGGCCGAACGTCCTGTCGCCCTGAGAGGCGTAGACGTAGACGCCGCCGGAGGCTTTGATCGTGACCAAGTCCGAGCGTCCGTCTCCGGTGACGTCGGCGCTGTCGATCGCATAGCTGCCGGTGCTGTCGTGCAGGGCCGAGTCCATTGCCCCGGCGAAGGAAGTCCCGGCGGTGGTCGTAGAGAAGCCGGTCGCGGCGTTGCCGGCGAAGACGTAGGCCGAGCCGGACGTGTGCAGGGTCGTCAGGTCGGCCCGCCGGTCGCCGTCGACGTCGCCGTCGACGCCACGGGCGATCCAACGGCAGCCCGTCGGCTGACAGCCGGTGCGGCGCGCCAGCGGCTGCTCGCTCGCGAACTGGTAGCCGGGGTTGACGTGGTGGCGGTTGGACGGCATCGCCGCGGCCGCGGAAACGGGCGCCGCGAATGTGCCGTTCGCTTGGGCCGCGTAGGACTTGATCGTGCCGTCGCCGGCCGAGGAGACGAGGTCGGCGCGAGCGTCGCCGTTGTAGTCGAGGAGGCCGACCAGATCCTCGCCGGTGCCGTCGACGAGGTTGGAGTCGATGGTTCCCGGATAGGCGTCGCCGACGGGCTCCGCGAACCGGACGCCGAAGGTCTCGCGGGCTTTGCCGGCATAGAGCTTCAGCTTGCCGGCGGAGAGGGCAAGCAGGTCGGCCCTGCCGTCGCCGGTGACGTCGCCCAGGTCGATCGGCTCCTGCCCGCTGCCGTCGTCCATCACCGGGTCGAGGGTCGGGCCGTTGATGGACGACGGCCGGAAGTAGCCCGAGCTGGTCCCGGGGTGGACTTGGAGCACGTCGTAGAAGGTCAGCGTCACCAGATCGGGATAGCCATCGCCGTCGACGTCGGCGACGTCGAGCAGGTGGTCGCGCTCGCCCTCGCTGCTGAACAGGGCGCTGTTCAAGACCCCCTCCAGGGAGACGACCGGGGTCGGGTTGAAGGTGGCCGACGAGCGGCCCATGTGGACGACGACGCGAGATTCGCCCGCGGCGACGCCATAGCCGACGAGGTCTGCCTTGCCGTCCCTGTTTACGTCGGTCACGGCGATCGGCTCGAAGGCTCCGGCCCGGTTCATCGCCGGCGCCGTCGACTGGCTGGCTTCGAGCGCATCGACGGGGGCTCCGAAGCCGGCGTCCTCTTCGCTCCTGTAGACGAGGACCTTGCCCGAGTCGGCCAGGGTAACCAGGTCCGAGCGACGATCGCCGTCGACATCAGCGGAGCCGACCACGTACTGGCCGGTCCCGTCGTAGAGGGCGGGGTCGACCGTGGCGCCCATGGAAGTCGACTCGGTCGAGACCCTCTGCGAGGTTCCGCGATTCGCGTAGACGCTGCCCGACGAATGGACCGCGATCAGATCGGCGCGGGTGTCCCCGTCCACGTCCGCATCGACGGACGGATCGGGCGTGAAGGGGTTGCGGCTGACGATGAGAGCCCTCTGCAGGGCGGCTTCGGCGCTCCCGACGGCTCTGCAGCCGACCAATGGGACGCAGGAGACGCCTCGCAGCGCGTCGGCGTTCTCGGTGTCGAGCGGCGTCTTGTCGACCCGCCAGGAGTCGCCGTCCCAGATCGCCGCGAGTGCGTCGTGCCGCGGGGGGTGAGACCTGCCGGTCGCCACGCACTCGGACGCCGATGCGCAAGAAACGTCATACAGGAAGCCGGAAGGAGCACCGGGAATCTCCTCGGTTGCCCATTTGGAACCGTCCCAACGATCCACAGCGGTGCCGGCGCCGACGGCGAGGCAATCGGCGGCCGAGAGGCACGAGACGCCGGCGAGGCTCCCACTGGAACGGCCAGGCTCGTGGAGGACCCAGGACGAGCCGTCCCAGCTCATCGCCACCGGCTCAAGCGGCCCGAAGATCCCGATCTTGTAGTACCCGACGGCCGTGCATGCAGTGGCCGAGGTGCAGGAGACGTCTTCCAGGACCGTGGTCGTTTCGGCCGAGGCTTCCTCGGTCTCGGGCGGTTTCGGAGTCGGGAGAAAAGTCCACGTGCCCCCTCTCCATCGGGCGGCATAGGGCGACAGCGCCCAGGGCTCGTAGGTCCTCATAGTCCCGACGGCGACGCATTCGGTGTCCGAGACGCATGACACGGCCTTGAGACCCGAGATCGGAGAGTCGCCGTGGGGCGGTGCCGGCGGCGGCGGAATGCTCTGGACGGACCAGCTGGTGCCGTTCCAGCGCTCGACGAACGGGCCCAGCTGCGGCCCCCCCGGCACAGTCGCCTCGCCGACCGCGGTGCACGCGTTCGCCGAACTGCAAGACACTCCGGCAATGCTCACATTGCCGGCGCCCTGCGGCAGCGGCATCGCCACGAAGGACCACTGCCCGTTAGACAACCGGTAAGAGCCCGGAAGCTCCTTGTTGTTGAAGTACGTGCCCACCGACATGCAGGTTCCCGCCGTCGGACATGAGACGGCGTCGAGGCTCTCGCTGCCGGTTTTTTGGGGGACGGAGGTGGGAGCCTGCGGCGCCCACCTCGAGAGGACGAAGGTCCGATCCGGTCCATACGTTTTGCCGCTGCCGTTCGTTGCAACGAGCCTGTAGTGGTATTTCTGATCGGCCTTGAGGCCACCGATCGTGGTTTTCACGGTCGTGTACCTGGTCCCGGCGGCAATCGCCCCGGGAGAAGCAGGCATCGTTTTCCCGTACTCGCTGCTCGGCCCGTATTCGAACTGGTAGGTGGTGGTAGCGCCCCTGGCATTGACGGCGGCATTGAGGGTCGCGCTCTGGGACTCGGGGGACCAGGTGGCACCCGCGACCCCCCCGGTCGCGACTTCGGTTGCCGTTATCGGCGCGTCGTCGGCGTGCAGGAGCGGCTCTGCGCGCGCATCCTTCGACGTGTCCGCCCAGGCCAGACTGCCTTCATCCATCAGCGCCTGACGGATGGCTTCGACGTCTTTCTTCGAGTTTGGATTCGATCTGTTCGCCAGGACCGCCGCCACCCCGGCGACATGCGGGGATGCCATCGAGGTTCCGCTGAGCGATCCGTAGCCTCCGTTCGGGAACGTCGAGTAGATGCAGACGCCGGGTGCAGCCACCTCTACGGCGCTGCCCCAATTGCTGAACCCGGCCAGCGTGTCGTCCGCGCCCTCGTCGCGGCAGGTCGGCTCCGCGCCGCCGCCGGGCTCCCCGTCGTAGTCCGCCAGGGCGGAGACGGTGACCACGTCGGGATGACCGGCGGGCTGCGCCCTGGCGGCGTTGAGGCCATCGTTACCGGCCGAGACGACGTAGACGAGGCCTTTCTCGACCGACGCGGCGATCGCCGCGTCGAGCGCGGGCGCCCCTCCGGAGCCGCCGAGGCTCATGTTCACGACGTCTATCTGTCCCGCGAAGTAGTTCACCCAATCGATCCCGGCGACGATCTCCGATTCGCGGTTGAAACCGGACCCGAGCACCTTCACCGACCAGATGCGCACGCCGGGTGCGACCCCGACGACGCCGAACCCGTTGTCGAGGGCGCCGATGGTTCCGGCCACGTGCGTGCCATGCCCGATCTCGTCCGCACCCGTTTCGTTTTCGCATATGGCGGGCGTGTGGGTGTCGTCGGAGCAGTCGGTGCGAGCGATCACGTTCAAGTCGGGATGCAGGTCGACGCCCGTATCGATGACCGCGACATCCCCGTCGATCCGAATGTTGTCCGTCCCCTCGATGCTCAGTGCCGCGTTGGCAGGTGCCGATATCCGCTCGATGCCGGTTGGAATCGTCTGGGCGTGAGCCTCGAACAGGCCGTCGACGGTCACGAAATCGACCCGTGGGTCGTGCCTGAGCGCCTCCGCGGCCCCGGGCGTCAGCTCCGCGGAGTAACCCTTCAGAGCTGAGCGGTAGACGAAGCCGAGCTCTCCGTTTCGCTGCTCGGTCTGCGCCTCGGCGACGCTGCCCGGGTGTGCAACCGAATCCTTCAGGACGACGATGTAGTGGTTCTTCTCGGGAGCGGCCGTCACGTATGGAGCACACACAGCAGTTAAGGACGTGAAAGCGAATAGAAGCAGTGCGATCCGGCGGCCCATGTTCAACCTCCCTGTCCGGCGACTCCCCGTCGCCGCTGTAACGAGACCACGCCGCCTGCACGGGCATGACGCCTCGGTCCCTCCCTGTCACAGATGCGAGATCACTCTCTCTCGTGAAGGGGTTACTGTCAAGTAACGAAGCAGTTACTTAAGCCGAACTTAAAGTGTATGTGCACACGTTGCGTCGCTAGCTGGGCGCGAACCGCCGCCATGAGTACACAGGCACGGGCCGTTTTTCACCGTCGATAAACAGGATTTGGTGTGTGAAGCCGGCTAGCGACTTACTCCGCTGCAATTCTGTTTTGTCTTGCCGGGCTTCGCAGCGCCTTTGCCCTATCCCCGCCTAAGCCGGCGTCAGCGCCGGCCTTTGCCCTTCGCCTCGCCCTGTCCCCGCCTGCCCTTGGCGCCTTTGCGTCCCTTCTTGCGGCAGGTGTTGGCGACCTTGGGCCGGAAGTCGAGCCTGCGGCCGTTGTGGGCGCCCATCCGCACGGTGGCGCGCGAGGAGAAGCGGCAGAGGTTCTTGGAGTTTTCGATCAG
>DATABM010000110.1:0-12943 GCA_036259555.1 Solirubrobacterales bacterium | reverse complement strand
GGGTGCCCCTCCGAACGGCTTGTACTTTTTTCGCGCGACGCCCCGGGCGCCAGCCCTCCGACGTCAGTTCGAAAAAAGTTGAGAGAGGAGGGGCACCCGATCCCTCCCCCTACACCAGCTCGAGGTAGACCATCTCCGTGCTGTCCGACTTCCGCGGCCCCAGCTTGACGATCCGCGTGTACCCGCCCGGCCGCTCGACGTAGCGCGGCGCGACCTCCTCGAACAGCTTGTGCACGATGAACTTGTCGTTGTGCAGGCTCGCCAGCGCCTGGCGCCGGGCGTGCAGGTCGCCGCGCTTGGCGAGGGTGATCAGCTGCTCGACCTCGGGCTTGACCGCCTTGGCCTTCGCCTGGCTGGTTTCGATCCGCTCGTGCTCGATCAGCTGCTTGGAGAGGTTGGCGAGCAGCGACTGGCGGTGCGCGGCGTCGCGGCTCAACTTGTTGCGCTTCTTGCGGTGCCGCATCGCTCCCTCCCCTCTAACCGAACGCTTCCTCAGTCGGCTGCCAGCGAGAGGCCGCGCGATTCGAGCGTCTCGATGACTTCCTCGATCGACTTCGAACCGAAGTTGGGGATCGCGTTGAGCTCCGTGCGCGTCTTGCGCACCAGGTCGCCGACCGTCTGCACCCCGGCCCGCTTCAGGCAGTTGTAGGAGCGGACGCCGAGCTCGAGCTCCTCGATCAGGATCTCGTCGAGGCCGTTGCTGGCCGCCGAGCCGGCGCCGTCGCCGATCGCGCCGCCGAGCCCGTCGCCCGGCAGAGCAGGAGCGGCTTCGCGCGCGGTGAGCTCCTCGACCCGGTCGGGGTCGGTGAAGATCGCCAGCGTCTTGATCAGGATCTCGGACGCCTCGCGCAGGGCGGCGGCCGGCTCGATCGAGCCGTCGGTCTCCAGCTCCAGGGTCAGTTTGTCGAAGTCGGTCCGCTGCCCGACGCGGGCCGTCGCGACCGTGTAGGAGCAGCGGCGAATCGGCGAGAAGATCGAATCGATCGGGATGACGCCGATCGGCTGCTCGTCGGACTTGTTCTCTTCGGCCGCCGAGTAGCCGCGGCCGCGTCCGATCGTCAGGTAGACCTCGAGCTTGGTTTTTTTCTCGAGCGTCGCGATCGGCGCGTCGGGGTTGAGGATCTCGACCCCGGACGGGAGGTCGATGTCCTTGGCCTTCACCTCGCCCGGACCGGTGGCGACCAGTGGCGCCTCGACCTCGTCGGCGTCGGTGTGCATGCGGACGACGAGCTCCTTCAGGTTGAGGACGATGTCGGTGACGTCCTCCTTGACGCCCGGCACGCTGGAGAACTCGTGCGCGACGCCCTCGATGCGAACGCTGGTCACGGCGGCGCCGCCCAGCGAGGAGAGCAGGACGCGGCGCAGGCCGTTGCCGAACGTGTAGCCGAAGCCCTTGTCCAGCGGCTCGATCGTGAACGTGCCGCGGCGGTCGTCGGCCTTGTCTGCGGTGATGCGGGGGACCTGGAAGTCGGTGGTCATGAGTTCCTCGGGTATGCGTGTTTAGAAATAAGCCTGGGGGCCCGGACTACTTGGAGTACAGCTCGACGATGAGCTGCTCCTGGACCGGCGCCGAGATCTCCGCGCGCTCGGGATAGCGGAGGATCTTGGCGGTAAGCGAGTCGTGGTCGGCCTGCAGCCAGGCGGGCACGGTCGAGACCAGCTCGGTCGCTTTGCGAATCGTTTCCGTCGCAGCCGAGTCGGACTTGATCGAGATCACGTCTTCGGGCCGCACCTGGTAAGAGGGGACGTCGACGCGGCGGCCGTTGATCATCCAGTGGCCGTGCCGGATCAGCTGCCGCGACTGGCGGCGCGAGGCGGCGAAGCCAAGTCGGACGAGGACGTTGTCGAAGCGCGACTCGAGCAGCCGCAGCAGGTTCTCGCCGGTCACGCCCTCCTGGCGCGAGGCCTTGTCGTAGTAGGCGCGAAACTGGTTCTCGAGCACCTGGTAGTAGCGGCGCGTCTTCTGCTTCTCGCGCAGCTGCACCCGGTACTCGGACTGGCGCATCCGGCCGCGGCCGTGCTCACCGGGCGGGTAGGAACGGCGCTCGACACCGCACTTGTCGGTGAAGCAGCGCTCTCCCTTGAGAAAGAGCTTCTGCCCCTCGCGGCGGCATTGCTTGCATTGGGCGCCGGTGTCGCGGGCCACTAGACCCTCCTCCGCTTCTTGGGACGGCAGCCGTTATGGGCCTGCGGGGAAACGTCCTTGACGGTCGTGACTTCGAGCCCGGCGGCCTGCAGCGAGCGAATCGCCGTCTCCCGGCCCGAGCCGGCGCCCTTGGCGAAGACCTCTACTTTTTCCAGCCCGTGCTCCATGCCCTTTTTCGCTGCCGCGTCGGCGGTCACCTGGGCGGCGAAGGGGGTCGACTTTCGGGAGCCTTTGAAACCGGTCGAACCGGCCGACTCCCACGCGATCACATTGCCCTGACGGTCCGTCAGGGTGACGATCGTGTTGTTGAAGGAGGTCTTGATGTGCGCCTGACCGTAGGAGATGTTCTTTTTGACGCGGCGACGGGTGCGCCCTTTGCCCTGTTTTTTCGCGGCCATCTCTTCCCTAGACCTTGCGCTTGCCGGCGACGCTCATGCGGCGCGGGCCCTTGCGGCCGCGCGCGTTGGTCTTCGTCCGCTGGCCCCGCACCGGCAGGCCGCGGCGGTGCCGCAGGCCTCGGTAGGAGCCGATCTCCATGAGCCGTTTGACGTCCTGTGAGCGCTCGCGGCGCAGGTCGCCCTCGACCTCGCGGCGCTCGACTGCCTCGCGCAGCTTCATCACCTCGTCCTCGGTGAGGTCCTTGACGCTGGTGTTCGGGTCGACCCCGGCCTCGGAGAGGATGTCGCGGGCGGTCGAGCGACCGATGCCGAAGATGTAGGTGAGGCCGATCTCGACCCGCTTGTTGACCGGAATGTTGACTCCCGCGATGCGCGCCATCTCGTCTCCCTAGCCCTGGCGCTGCTTGTGCCGCGGGTTCTGGCAGATCACCAGGACCGCGCCGTTGCGGCGGATGATCTTGCACTTTTCGCACATCGGCTTTACGGAAGCTCTGACCTTCATCGCTCCGGTCTCGTCTCGAATACAGGACTCCCGCCAGCCCCAGGAGTCGGGCAAGCAGGCACCTCCGGCCCATCGGGCCGAACGCGAAAGATAGCAAGGGTCGGGCCGGGGCGACCGCCCGTGCGCCAGGCCGCGATGCGCGCGCCGAGGTCCAGCTGGCAGAGCGATCGGGGCGCGGCTCGAGAGATGGCGATCAGCGCTTCGGCGCGCGGGTCTCTCCCCGCTCAGCCTGCGACGAGAGCGAGCGTGAAGCCGTCGTAGCCCTTGGCGCCGACGGTCTGGATCGTCGTCGCCTCCACGCGAGGGTCGACGGAGATCATCTCGTGCAGCCTTCGCTGGGCCTCTGCTTTCGGGTCGACGCTGTCGACGTCGACGAGCGTGCCGTCGCGAACGACGTTGTCGGCGACGATCAGCCCGCCGGGACGCGTGCGCTCCAGCGCCCACTCGAAATAGGCGGGGGTATTCGCCTTGTCGGCGTCGATGAAGGTGAAGTCGAGCGGTCCGAACTCCTCCGCGGCCAGTTGGGGCAGCACGTCGAGGGCCGCACCCACGCGGATCTCGACGCGGTCGTCGAGATCCGCCGCCGACAGGGTCCGCCGCGCCACTTCCGCATACGCCGGGTCCGCCTCCAGCGTGATCAGGCGCCCATCGGCCGGCAGCCCGCGGGCGAGCCAGATCGTGCTGTAGCCGCCGAGCGTTCCGAACTCCAGGACGGTCCGAGCGCCGATGGTCCGGACAAGGAGCTGAAGCAGCTTCCCCTGTGGCGGCGATACCTGGATAGCCGGAAGCCCCGCCTCCACACTCGCCTTCAACGCCGCTTCGAGCACCTCGTCGTGTGGAGCGAGCAGCCCACTCACAAAGGCGTCAACGTCGCTCCATAGGTTCTCGGTCATGCCGCGCTCCTGACGGGACGCTTCGGGCGGGTGTCGGGGTCCCTCCCGAGGAATGTCCCCAAAAAGCAATTCGGAGGGAGGGGCCCCGACACCCTCACCCCCGGCCTACTCGTCCTCGTGCCAGGGGGTGAGGATCCGCGGCCCTTCCGCGGTGACCGCCACCGTGAACTCGAAGTGCGCGGCGAGCGAGCCGTCTTCGGAATAGACGGCCCAGCCGTCGTCGCCCATGCGGACCAGCGGGCCGCCGGCGTTGACCATCGGCTCGATCGCCAGCACGGTGCCCTCCTCCAGCAGCGGGCCCTTGCCGGGCTCGCCGTAGTTGGGGACCTGCGGCTCCTCGTGCATCTCGCGGCCGATCCCGTGCCCCACCAGGGTGCGGATGATCGAGAGGCCCTCGATCTCGACGCTGCGCTGGATCGCGGCCGAGACGTCGCCGAGGTGGTTGCCGGGCCGCATCCGCTCGACGCCCTCGAAGAGGGCGGCCTTGGTCACGTCGAGCAGCTGGCGCGCCTCGTCGCTGACCGGGCCGATCGGCAGCGTGATCGCCGCGTCGGAGACCCAGCCGTCCTTGATCACCCCGACGTCGATCGAGAGCACGTCGCCGCGCTTCAGCTCGTATGGGCCCGGAATGCCGTGGACGACCATCGAGTTCGGCGAGGCGCAGATCGAGCCGGGGAAGCCGCGGTAGCCCTTGAAGGCCGGCTCGGCGCCCTGCGAGCGGATGAACTTCTCCGCCGCCGTGTCGAGCTCTTTCGTGGTGACCCCCGCCCTCGCCTTGCCGGCGAGCATCCGCAGGCAACGAATGAGGATCTGCCCCGAGGCCGCCATCTTGTCGACCTGCTCGGGCGTCTTGTGGATGATCATCCGGTACACGTCGCCAGGGTGCTGCGCAGCTCCTCGCTCACCTCGTCGGGCGCGGCACAGCCGTCGATCCGCCGCAGCAGGCCGCGTTCCTCGTAGAAGGAGATCAGCGGCTCGGTCTTCTCGTGGTAGGTCCCGAGCCGGTTGGCGATCACCTCCGGCTTGTCGTCGTCGCGCACGATCAGCTCGCTTCCGTCGACGTCGCACACGCCTTCCTGCGCCGGTGGGTTGAAGTCGACGTGGTAGACGTGGCCTTTGGCGGCGCAGGTCCGTCGGCCGCCCAGGCGGCGGGTCACCTCCTCGTCGCTGGCGTCGATCAAGAGCACCGCGCTCAGCTCGCGACCCAGCTCCTCGAGCTTGGCGGCGAGCGCCTCGGCCTGCGGCACCGTGCGCGGGAAGCCGTCGAGGATGAAGCCCTCGGCTGCCTCAACGGCGCCGATCCGCTCGCCGATCGCGCCGACGATCACCTCGTCGGGGACCAGGTCGCCTCGGTCCATGTAGGTCTTGGCGAGACGCCCGAGCTCGGTTTCCTCGCGCACGGCAGCGCGCAGGATGTCCCCGGTCGCCCAGTAGGGCAGCTTCAGCTCGTCCTGCAGGCGCTCGCCCTGGGTTCCCTTGCCGCTGCCGGGGGGACCTAAGAGAACGAGATTGAGCTCAGCCATGGAGATTTTTGAAATAGGTCTGAGGGCGTGAAAACCAAGTAGATCGGGGGATGCAGGGAGACCGACGAGGGGAGCGCACTTTTGGTGCGTGACCCGAGGAGGGCGACCGAAGACCCCGAGATACGCAGGTTTGCAGCGTCCTCAGCCTATTTCAAGAAGCCCTCGTAATTGCGCATCATCAGCTGCGCCTCCAACTGCTTGACCGTATCCAAAGCTACGCCGACGACGATCAGAATCGAGGTCCCTCCGAAGAAGAAGTTGGCCGAGGTCTGGCTGATCAGAATCGTCGGCAGCGCCGCCACCGCCCCGAGGTAGAGCGCGCCGGGGAAGGTCAGCCGCGAGAGAATCCGGTCGAGGTACTCGGCGGTCGGCCTACCGGGCCGCACGCCGGGGACGAAGCCGCCGTATTTCTTCAGGTTGTCGGCCTGGTCGACCGGGTTGAAGGTGACCGCCGTGTAGAAGTAGGTGAAGATGATGATGAAGAACACCTCGCCGGCCACGTAGGCCCAGGTGTTCGGCCCGAAGAAGGCGGCGAAGTCGAGCGCCATCGGGGTGTTCAGGAGCTGCCCGATCGTCGGCGGGAAGGCCATGATCGAGGCCGCGAAGATGACCGGGATGACGCCGGCCATGTTGACCCGCAGCGGCAGGTAGGTCGAGCCGCCCGAGGTCATTTTGCGGCCGACGACGCGTTTCGCATACTGGACCGGGATGCGCCGCTGGCCCTCCTGCACGTAGACGATCGCCACCACCACCGCGAGCGCGACGAAGGGCATCATCACGACGAAGACCTGGTCGGGGTTGGTCCACCAGGCGGTGATCCCGCCCGGCAGCCCGGAGACGATCGAGGCGAAGATCATCAGCGAGATGCCGTTGCCGATGCCGCGCTGGGTGATCAGCTCGCCCAGCCACATCAGCAGGGTGCAGCCGGCGGTCAGGCTGATCACGATCAGCAGCACTTTCGGTCCGCTCAGGGTGCCGAGCGCGTTTTCGCCGCCGGCCTGGGCACCGAAGGAGCGGAAGAGGAAGACGAAGCCCCACGACTGAGCGAAGGCCAGGCCGACGGTCAGGTAGCGCGTGTACTGGGTGATCTTCTGCTGCCCGACCTCGCCTTCTTTCTGCAGTTTCTCCAGCGCCGGGACGACGACCGTGAGCAGCTGCAGAATGATCGAGGCGGTGATGTAGGGCATGATCCCCAGCGCGAACAGCGAGAGCCGTTCGAGCGCGCCGCCGGAGAAGAGGCTGAGGAAGCCGAGGATGTTGTCGCCGGCGAAGTTGTTGGAGAGTTCCTCGACCGCGGCCGCGTCCACGCCCGGGGCCGGGATGAACGAGCCCATCCGGTAGAGCAGCAGCATCGCCGCGGTGAAGGCGAGCTTCTTGCGGATGTCCGCGACGCTGAAAGCGTTCGCAATAGTCCTGAGCATTACGGCTCCAGAGTGTGACAGGAACCGCCAGCAGCCTCGATCTTCTCGCGGGCCGCCGCGCTGAAGGCGTGGGCATGCACCTCGAGCTTCTTCGAGACGTCGCCGCGGGCCAGCACCTTGACCGGGTCCGAGCGCTTTGCCAGACCCTTCTCCTTGAGCGAGGCAGGCGTCACCTCGGCCCCGGAATCGAAGCGCTCGTCGAGGTCGCCGACGTTGACCGGCTGCGTCGTCGTGCGGAAGTTCTCGAAGGGCATCGACTGCTTTTTGTGCGGGCCACGCAGCTTTCGCATCCGCATGTGGATCGGGTTCTGGCCGCCCTCGTAGCCCGCCTTGCGCCTGCGCCCGGAGCGCGCGCCGGCACCCTTGTGCCCACGGCCGGAGGTCTTGCCGAGCCCACTGCCCTCGCCGCGCCCGATCCGCTTGCGCGGCCGTTTCGACCCGGGCTTGGGCTTCAGGTTGTGCAGCCCGATCTCCTGCGAGCGCTCACTAGGCGCGTCGCCCTTCGAAGCTTTCTCTTTCGAAGCTTTCGCTTTCTCAGCCATCAGGAATCGACCTCGACGAGATGCGACACCACGCGAAGCTGCCCCTGAAGCTGCGGGCTGTCCTTCCGCTCCACCGACTTGCCGATCCTCCCGAGCCCCAGCGCGGCCAGGGTCGCTTTCTGCGAGGGATTCGTCCCGTTCGCGGACTTGACCTGTCGAATCTTTACGGCCACTACTGCTCCTCAGCCGCAGGCGGTGCCGGCTCTTCGACCGGAGTGGCATCGCCGGAAGCCTCTGGCTCAACCGGCTCGGTCGGCGAAGCAGGCGTTTCGTCGGCTGGGACGTTGCCCTCGGCGCCGGAGCCCTCGCCATTGGACGTCTCTGCCGCGGGTGGCGTGGATGAGGGGTCTTCGCCCGCAGCTTGCGAGGACGAAGGCCCCTCGTCCGCGACAGGACCCGCGGCCCCAGCGCCCGGTCCCTGCACCGTCTCGGCAGCGCCGTTCGTCTTCTCGACCCCCAGCACCTGCGCGACCGTCAGCCCCCGCAGCTCCGCGACCTCCTCCGGTCTGCGCAGCCGCACCAAGCCGTCCATCGTCGCCTTGACCAGGTTGATCGGGTTCTGCGTCCCGATGCTCTTCGTCAGCACGTCGCGCACCCCGCCGAGCTCCAGCACCGCCCGCACGCCGCCGCCGGCGATCACGCCGGTACCGGGGCTGGCCGGGCGCAGGACGACGTGGCCGGCGCCGTAGCGGCCGATGATCTTGTGGGTCAGCGTCTGCCCGTATTTGGGCACACGGATCAGGCTCTTGCGCGCGTTCTCGACCGCCTTCTGGATCGCCAGCGGCACCTCACGCGCCTTGCCGTAGCCGATGCCGACGACGCCCTCTTCATCGCCGACGGCGACGAGCGCCGTGAACGAGAAGCGGCGGCCACCCTTGACGACCTTGGCGACGCGGTTGATCTCGATGACGCGCTCCTGGAGATCGAGGCCGCGCGGGCTCACCGTCTCCACGTTGGTCATGTCCATGCCCTTCATGAGATGGAAGACGGTAGCGAACGGGCGCGAAAACCAAGCAGGTCGGTGGACGCAGGGAGCGAGGTGAGGGGAGCGCACTTTTCAGTGCGTGACCCGATCCGAGCGACCGAGGACGCCGAGATGCGCAGGTTTGCAGCGTCCGCCATCAGAATTTCAACCCACCTTCGCGCGCGCCTTCGGCCAGCGCCTTGACCCGACCGTGGAACTGGTAGCCGCCGCGATCGAAGACGCAGGTCTCGACGCCAGCGGCTTTCGCCCGCTCCGCGAGCAGCTGACCGGCCCGCTTCGCCTGCTCGGAAGCGCTGAGCTTGCGCAGCTCGGGCTCGATCCAGTTGACCGCCGCCACCGTGTGGCCCTTCGTGTCGTCGATCAGCTGGGCGAAGACGCCGCGGTTCGACCGATACACCGAGAGGCGCGGCCGCTCGGCGCTGCCCACCACGCGGGCGCGGACGCGGCGGCGCCGGCGCAACCGGCTCTGTCTCTTCGTGAGGACGGTCATGCGCGCTT
This sequence comes from Solirubrobacterales bacterium, assembly GCA_036259555.1. Lineage (GTDB taxonomy): Bacteria > Actinomycetota > Thermoleophilia > Solirubrobacterales > 70-9 > VRUE01. The sequence goes on along the minus strand of DATABM010000110.1, from coordinate 4,035 downwards.
GCCGACCTTCCTCAGGACCTGCTCGTCGCGGTAGCGGATCCCCTTGCCCTTGTAGGGCTCCGGCGGCCGGCGCTTGCGGATGTCCGCGGCGACCTGGCCGACCAGCTGCTTGTCGATGCCGCGCACGACGATCTCCGTCGGCGACGGGACCTCGAAGTCGATGCCCTCCGGCGCCTCGATGGCGACCGGGTGGGAGTAGCCGAGCGCCAGCTCCAGGCTCCGGCCTTTGAGCTGGGCGCGGTAGCCGACGCCCTGGATCTCCAGGCGCTTCTCGTAGCCCTCGGTGACGCCCTCGACCATGTTCGCGATCAGGCTGCGAGTGAGGCCATGCAGGGCGCGGTGTTCGGCGCGGTCGGTCGGCCGCGTGACGGTCACGCTGCCGTCATCCTGCGCGACCTTCATCTCCGCCGACAGCGCCTGGCTCAGCTCGCCCTTCGGGCCCTTGACCGCGACGTTGCCCGGCGCGACCTCGACCGTGACCGAGTCCGGCACCGGGATGGGCTTTCTTCCGATTCGACTCATCGCTCGCTCTTCCTCACCAGACGTAGGCGACGACCTCGCCGCCAACGCCCTTCTGCTTCGCTTCGTGCCCGGTCATCACCCCGGTCGAAGTGCTGACGATGGCGGTGCCGGTACCTCCGTGGACGCGCGGAATGCCGGTGTGGTCGACGTATCGCCGCCGGCCCGGCCGCGAGACGCGCTCCAGCCCGGCGATCACCGGGCGGCGGTCCTCGGTGTACTTGAGACGGATCTTGATCGCCTCGCCGACGCGAGCCTGCTCGCGGTTGAAGTCGGTGATGTAGCCCTGCTCCTTGAGGATCCGCGACATCTCCTCCTTGAGGCGCGAGGCCGGAATGACAACCTCGTCGTGACCGGCGCCGAGGGCGTTGCGGATCCGGGTCAGGTAGTCGGCTACGGGATCGTTCAGCATCGTCTCGTCCTACCAGCTCCACTTCGTCATGCCGGGGATGTAGCCCTCGTGCGCCGCCCCGCGGAGGCAGATCCGGCAGAGGCCGAATTTGCGGAAATAGCCGCGCGGGCGCCCGCAGCGGCGGCAGCGGTTGTACTCGCGGCTCTTGAACTTGGCCTTGCGGCGCTGCTTTACCTTCATCGAAGTCTTAGCCATCTGAACTCTCCTCGCTCTCCTGGTCCTCCGCGCCGGCCTCGGGCTCCGGCTTCTCATAGGCCTCGGGATTCTCGTCCTTGAGCTGCTCCAAGGCCGCCTGCTCCGCTTCGGCTTTCTGCCTGGCCTCTTCGCGCAGTTTCTCCTCGTCGGCCGCGTCGGCCACCGACTTGGCCTCACCGGGGCGCCCGTCTTTGGCGAAGGGCATGCCCAGCGCCAGCAGCAGTTCGAACGCCTCCAGGTCGGTCTTGGCGCTGGTCGCGATCGTCACGTCGAGGCCGCGGACCTGGTCGATCGAGTCATAGTCGATTTCGGGGAAGATCAGCTGCTCCTTGATGCCCATCGAGTAGTTGCCTCGACCGTCGAAGGAGCGCGGGTTCAGTCCGCGGAAGTCGCGGATGCGGGGCACGGCGATCGAGGAGAGGCGGTCCAGGAACTCCCACATGCGGGCGCGTCGCAGCGTCACCGAGAGACCCACCGGCATCCCCTCGCGAACCTTGAAGGAGGCGATCGACTTGCGCGCCCGGCGCACGCTCGGCTGCTGGCCGGCGATGATCGCCAGCTGCTCCTGCGCCGCTTCGAGCATCTTCGCGTTCTGTTTCGCCTCGCCGACGCCCATGTTGAGGACGATCTTCTGCAGGCGCGGCGCCTCCATCGTGGTCGAGTAGCCGAACCTGCCCATCAGCGCCGGCAGGACCTCCTGCTCGTAGCGCTCGCGCAGGCGCGGCGGCGGCGCGGCCTGCGATTGCACGGTCGCCGCCTCCATCAGAACGACGCTCCAGTCCGCTTCGAGAAGCGCTCGCGCTTGCCGCCTTTGTCGCGGCGCACGCCGACGCGGGTCGGTTTGTTGTCTTTGGGGTCGAGCAGCATCACGTTGGAGACGTGGATCGGCCCCTCCTTGTCGATGATCCCGCCCATCGCCTCGCTTTTGCGCTGCGTGTTCTGGACGGGCAACGGCCGCTGGTGCCGCTTGACCATGTTCAGTCCCTCGACGTAGACGAAGCCGCGCTTCGGCTCGGTGCGGATCACGCGACCGGTCTTGCCGGCGTCCTTGCCGCCGATCACCTCGACCATGTCGTCGGTCCGGATCTTCATCGCCTTGGCCATCAGAGCACCTCCGGCGCGAGCGAGACGATTTTCATGAAGTTCCGCTCGCGCAACTCGCGGGCGACCGGTCCGAAGATGCGGGTGCCGCGTGGGTTGTTGCTCGCCGGGTCGATCAGCACGGCGGCGTTTTCGTCGAAGGCGATGTAGGTGCCGTCGGCGCGGCCCAGTTGCTTCTTGGTCCGCACGACGACCGCCTGCACGACCTCGCCCTTGCGGACGCCGCCCTGCGGGCTCGCCTGTTTGACCGTGGCGGTGATCACGTCGCCAACCCCCGCGTAGCGGCGGTGGGAGCCGCCCTTGACCCGGATGCAAAGGATCTCGCGCGCTCCCGAGTTGTCGGCGACTTTGAGTCTGGACTCCTGCTGGATCACGAAGCGCTCTCCTACCGTGCCTTCTCGACGACCTCGATCAAGCGCCAACGCTTGGTCTTCGACAGCGGCCGGGTCTCGACCACGCGCACCACGTCGCCCTCGCCCGCCTCGTTGCTCTCGTCGTGGGCGTGCAGCGTCCGCGAGCGGCGGATCACCTTCTCGTAGACCGGGTGGCGGCGGACGATGTCGACACGGACCGTGATCGATTTCTCCGCCTTGTCGGAGACGACGATTCCCTGCCGCACCTTGGCGGCGTTGGCGTCCTTCTCGGCGGGCGGCGTACCGGTTCCCGCAGTCTTCTCTTTCCGCGCTTCGGCCCGCTGCTTGCGGCGCAGCTCGGCCCGGCGCTTCCGCTCGACCTCCCGCTGTTTCGCCCGCTCCTCGACGCTCAGCTGCGGCCCAGCTTCATGCGGCCGCCGCGACTTGGCCAGCCGGCGCCGCTCCTTCCAGGGAAGCTCATCCTCGGGGTCCGGCTCCGCCTCAGGCGCCTCAGCTTTCTCTTCCGCAGCGGGGGCTTCCGCAGGCGCATCGTCCTGGGACTCCTCCGCCTCTTCCGCGGGTGGCGTGGAGGTGGGCTCCTCGCCCGCAGCTTGCGAGGACGAGGAGTCCTCCTCCGCGACAGGACCCGCGGCCTCAGCGGCCTCGTCCTGGGGACTCTCGTCCTGCGGCGTCTCCTCAGTTACGTCTTTCTTCTCGTCCTCGCTCATTTCCTCAACTCTCGATCCACGTCGATCCCACGCTCACGCGCAACGGTCAGCAGCCGTGCCACGTCGCGCTTCGCCCGCTTCATGCCGGCGGTGTTCTCCAGCTCGCCGGTGGCGTGCCGAAAGCGCAGGTTGAACGCCTCTTTTTTGGCGTCGATCAGTTTGACGATCAGCTCGCCGTCTTTGAGATTGTGCACCTCGGCGGCCTTCACCGGTTCTCCGCCCCCTCGCGCATCACGAAGCGGGTTTTGACCGGGAGCTTGTGCCCGGCGAGCCGCAGTGCCTCCCGCGCCAGCTCCTCGGGGACTCCGGCGAGCTCGAACATGACCTTGCCGGGCTTGACGACGGCCACCCATCCCTCCGGGTTGCCCTTGCCCGAGCCCATCCGGGTCTCGGCGGGCTTCTTGGTGTAGGGCTTGTCGGGGAAAATGTTGATCCAGACCTTGCCGCCACGTTTGATCTTGCGGGTCATCGCGATACGGGCGGCCTCGATCTGGCGGTTCGTGATCCAGCCGCGCTCGAGCGCCTTGAGCCCGTACTCGCCGAAGGCGACGTTGCTGCCGCCCTTGGTGTTGCCGCGCATCCGGCCGCGAAATTGTTTGCGGTGCTTGACCCGCTTCGGCATCAACATCGGCTAGCCCTCTTTCTCCGTACGCGCCTGCTCAACGTGCTGGGGCGTCGACTCCTCCGCCGGCGGGCCCTGCGGCACGGCGGTCACCGAGTTGCCCTC
>DATABM010000109.1:0-6375 GCA_036259555.1 Solirubrobacterales bacterium | reverse complement strand
GTCGGCGTCGTTGCTGCCGTGGCCGTATCCGTCGCAGCCGCAGGAATCGTGCTGTCCCTTGGAGAGGTACGGGCTCTGTTCCTGGGGCTCGGACTTGGCGATGGCGTTGCCATTCCACTTCTGGGTGTTGCCGCTGTTGGCGTCGCCGCCGTCACCGCCCGTGGCGTTGGCTTCACCACCGGTGGCTACGGGATCGCCCTGCTCGACGCTCGACTCGTTGCTCTGCGAAGAGCTCGAGCTTTGCTTCGAGTGGGACGTGTCGCATCCGCACTTCCCGTAGGAGGAACGGGACGGGCCGCTCGACTCGTTGCTCTGCACGACTACCGCCTCGTTCTCGGCCTCGGCGTCGCCACCCTTGGCGTCGGCGTCGCCGCCGTCGCCTCCGGTCGCGTCGCCACTGCGCGCCCTGGTGTCTCCACCCTCGGCATCGGCGTCATTGCTGCGGCCATGGCCGTGCCCGTGGCAGCCGCAGGACTTCGACTCGTACCCGCTGACGGGTGGCCTCTGCCCCTGCGATTCGGACTTCGCCTTGGCGTTGTCGTTGCCCTTCTGCGTGTTGCCGGTGTTGGCGTCGCCGCCGTCACCGCCCGTGGCGTTGGCGTCGCCGCCCGTCGCCTCGGGGTCGCCCTGGTGGACGCTCGACTCGTTGCTCTGCGAAGAGCTCGAATCGTGCTTCGACTGGCAGCCACAGCCCTCGTACGAGGAGTGCTTCCCCGAGGAGGAGTGGCTTGGTTTGTGAGGCCGCGAGGACTCCGACTCGTTGACCTGCACGACGGTCGCCTCGTTCTCGGCCTCGGCGTCGCCACCCTTGGCGTCGGCGTCGCCGCCGTCGCCTCCGGTCGCGTCGCCACTGCGCGCCTTGGTGTCTCCACCCTCGGCATCGGCGTCGCCGCCGATCGAGACCGCAACCGCGTTGCCGTTCCCGATCTGCGTGTTGCCGCTGTTGGCGTTGCCTCCATCGCCGCCGGTGGCGTTGGCCGTGCCGCCGTAGGCGCTGGGGCTGCCCTGCTTCACGTCCGACACGTTGCTCTGCGAGGAGCCCGTGCCGTCCTTCTGGCACCCGCACTTCCCGTGCGAGGAGTGGGGTGACCCGTTCGACTCGTTGACCTGTACGACGGTTGCGTCGTTCTCGGCCTCGGCGTCGCCTCCGTCGGCGTCGGCGTCCCCACCGTCGCCTCCGGTCGCGTCACCGCTGCGGGCGCTGGTGTCCCCACCCTTGGCGTCCGCGTCGTTGCTGTGGCTTCGGCCCTTGCCGTAGTGGCCGCAACCGCAGGACTTGCTCTCCTTCTGCTCCTGCGACTCGGACCTGGCGTAGGCGTTGCCATTTCCTATCTGGGTGTTGCCGGTGTTGGCGTCGCCGCCGTCACCGCCCGTGGCGTTGGCGTCGCCGCCTTCCGCCTTCGGGCTGCCCTGCTCGACGCTCGACTCGTTGCTCTGGGTCGAGTCCGAGCTCTGCTGCGAGTGGTTGCAGCAGCTGCCGTTGGACGAGCTGCCGTCCGACTCGTTGGCCTGCACGACGGTCGCGTCGTTCCCGGCCTCGGCGTCGCCTCCGTCGGCGTCGGCGTCCCCACCGTCGCCTCCGGCCGCATCGCCGCTTTCGGCGCTGGTGTCGCCGCCTTCGGCATCGGCGTCGCCGCCGACCGAGACGGCAACCGCGTTGCCGTTCGCGATTTGGGTATTGCCCGTGTTGGCATCGCCGCCTTCGCCACCGGTGGCGTTTGCTTCGCCGCCGGTCGCGCTCGGATCGCCCTGGGTCACGCTGCTGCTGTTGCTCTGTCCTTCAGGGGACGTGGGCAACGGCACCGAGGCGGCGGCGGGAGTCGCCGCTGCCAGCGCGAGGGCGACCACGGCTGCGATCACAGCCCTGGTGAATCTCATCGGTAGATCCTTTCGCTCGAAATTCCGTTCGCCGGGCGGTCTTGGCTCCCGGCGCAGCCTGGTGAGTCCAGACGGGACTTAGCCAGGGCGGTCGAGCGCGCAGGCGAAGCCGGTAGACGCCTGGGGACGAGGCGCCTTCGGCAACCTGCGTAGGCCCGCCGGCACGGCCAGCGCGAGCAACGCCAGCAGCGCGACGAGCGGAACGAAAGAGGGGGCACCGGCTCCCGAGGCGGAACCGGGCGAGCTGAAGAGGGGTGCGGGACGATCCGCCGGTGGGGCCGCCGGCGGGTTGGCGCTCCTCGATCCCGCGTCGTCGTAGGCGCTCGCCGCGGCGGCTACCGCGGACCCGCCCAGCAACGCCGCGAGTCGATCGGGCGGCGAGGACGGCAGGGGGAGGCGGTCCGGGTTCACCGAGGAAGCCGCCGTCGGCGGGTCCGCTGACAACGGCGGCGTTGGATCGGCGACCGGGCCGAGCAGCTCCGGTAGGGAGAGGGGCGGGGTTCCGTCGTCGGGGACCGACGAGACGCCGCTCGGTCCGGCACTCCCGCCACCGACGGGACCGTCGCCCTCCGCTGCGCCCTGCGCGCCGAGCGGCGATCCGGCCGCGCGCTGCAAGTCGAGCGACGATCCGGCCGCGCGGTGCAAGTCCTTTCGAGCCTCTGCGACGGGGAGGACCTCACCCGCGCTTCGGAGGTCGCCGTCGGTGGCGATCCGTTCCACCCGCTGGGTCGTGGGCGCGGCGGTCTGCTCGACGCTCTCGACGGCGCCTCGAGCAACAGCGGCGACCGGCTCCGAAGTCGCCGCCTCGCCCGTTTCGGTGACGGTCGCTTCGACCGCTTCGACCGTCGCCGCAACCTGCTCTTCGACCGGCGGCGGCGCCGGGGACTCTTTGACCGCGGCGGCCGCTTCTTCCACCGGAGACGTCGCCGCTTCGACCGGAGGGGCCGCTTCTTCGACTGGAGACGTCGCCGCTTCGACGGGGGCGGCCGCTTCCTCCACCGGAGACGTCGCCGCCTCGACGGGGGCCGGGGTCGCCGCTTCGACCGGAGCCGTGCTGGCTTCGGCCGGGTCAGCCGCCGTCTGCGCGGCAGCGGGCGCGGCGAAGCTGGCCGCGAGGAGGGGGACAAGCACACAGACGGCCGTGCTTGCCGTTCGAGGTCGTCGGGTGGCCGAGTGCTTCACGCATCCCAAATTACCCAATATTCGTTGAGAAGTGGCCTAAAAATTAAAGCCCGCAGCAGTCTCAAGTTGAAGTGGAGGGAAAACGGCCGGAGGGAAATCCCTGCAACCGCGAGGCTCTCGGTCTATCGAGAAAATCCCGAATCCGGAATGTTAAGAATTATGAAAAACCCATTACAGAAACCGTCGTCTGCCTCGGTGGCTTCGCTCAGGCGAGGCCGAGCAGCAGCGACGCGACGATCGCCAGCGGGGTGCCGATCAGGCTGAGGCGCGCGAAGAAGCGGTTCCACATCCCCTCGTAGCCGACGCTCTGGAAGAGGAAGAGGCCGACGACGTGGGCGAGGTTGATCAGCGCCATTCCGGTGGCGATCAGGATGCGGGCCGCGCAGGCGAAGTTGAGCCGTCCCTCCTCGAAGTCGTGGCCGCTCTGCGCACCGACGCAGTCGGCGGCGAGACCACCGAGAAGCAGGGTGCCGACGATCGCGACCAGGATCCCGCCGATGTCGCGTTTCGACAACGGCGGCATGTTGGCCGAGGGCCGCCAGCCTTTGTCGCGTCCGGCTCCCCGCTCGGTTTCCTTGACGTCGAGGACGTGCGGGCTCTCACCGCGGTCGACGATCAGCTCGGTGACGGGGAGGTCGAGGTCGCGTTGCGCCTGCTCGAGTAGGCCGCGCTCGGCGAAGGCGCTTTCCTTCCCGCCGTGGGCGACGAGCAGGATCTGGTCAGGGTGGAACTTGAGGATCTCGTCGCTGATCGCGACCATCGGGTCGGAGTCGCCGACCTCTCCGTCGGCGTCGATCCCGGCTCGGCGCAGCTCCTCCAAGGTCCTCTCGAGGCGCTCCTGGGCCGGCCCGATCGCGCCGTCGACGTCGCCCATGGTGTGCTTGAAACCGGACTTGACCAGAGCGGGAGCGACGACGAAGACGCTGGTCGGCTCCCCCTCGAGATGGTCGATGACGCTCTGGCGCAGCTCCTCGCCGGCCACCGCCTCGTCGGCGACGATCAAGACGCGGCCGCCCTCGCCACCGTCGCGGCTCGGGGTCGGGCTGTCGTCCTCGATCTCGACGCGGTCGTCGGCCATACACGAAGGGCGTACCCGCGAAGCAGTTGGGGAAACAGCTCTACGGTGGTGGCGTGAGCCCAAAGAGGAAGACGTCCGAGGCGCGAGCCGAGAAGGACGCGAAGCTCGCCGAGTACGAGCGAAAGCGGGACTTCGGGAAGACCCGCGAGCCCTCGTCCAAACGCCGCGACCGCAAGAAGGAGGGCGCGCCGCGCTTCGTCGTTCAGGAGCACAGCGCCCGTCGTCTGCACTGGGACCTGCGGCTCGAGCACGACGGGGTCGCCGCCTCCTGGGCGATCCCGAACGGGATCCCCGAGAGCCCCGACGAGAACCGCAAGGCCGTCCACACCGAGGACCACCCGCTCGAGTACCTCGAGTTCGAGGGGGAGATCCCGGCCGGCGAGTACGGCGCCGGCACGATGAAGATCTGGGACCGCGGCACCTACGAGCTGCACAAGTGGGAGCCGGGCAAAGTCGTCCTCAGCTTCCACGGCGAGCGCCTCGAGGGCCGCTACGCGCTCTTCCGTGCCGGCGGCGAACGCGACTGGATGATCCACCGCATCGATCCGCCCGCCGAGCGGCGCGATCCCTTCCCGGAATCGGTCGTTCCGATGCTCGCCAAGCTCTCCGGCCTGCCGGCCTCCGACGACGGCTGGGCGGTGGAGGTGAAGTGGGACGGCGTGCGGGCGATCGCCTACTGCCAGCCGGGGCGGCTGGAGCTGCAGAGCCGCAACCTGCGCGACATCACCGCTCAGTACCCGGAGGTGCGACGGCTCTCGCGCCAGCTCGGAGCCCGCGACGCCGTCCTCGACGGCGAGCTGGTCGCCTTCGACTCGGATGGCCGGCCGAGCTTCGAGCGGCTCCAGCAGCGCATCCACCAAACCTCCGAGAGCGTCGTGCGGCGGCGGATGAAGGAATACCCCGTCACCTACGTCGTCTTCGACCTCCTTTATGTAGACGGTCGCGATCTGACGGGCGAGCCGTACCGCCGCCGTCGCGAGCTGCTCAAGGAGCTGGGGCTGGCGGGACCGAGCTGGCAGACGCCGAGCCACTCGGTCGGCCACGCCAAGGAGCTGCTCGAGGCCAGCGGCCAGCAGCAGCTGGAGGGAATCGTGATGAAGCGGCTCGACAGCCGCTATCTGCCGGGCAAGCGCGGCGGCTCCTGGCTGAAGGTGAAGAACACGGGCCGGCGGGAGCTGGTAATCGGGGGTTGGCTGCCCGGCGAAGGGCGTCGAAGGAACCGGCTCGGCGCCCTGCTGCTCGGCTGGTTCGATCCCGACGACGGCGGTCGCGCCTTCCACTACGCGGGCAAAGTCGGCACTGGCTTCTCGGAGCGCGACCTCGACGATCTGGTCGAGCGGCTGCGCCCGCTCGCCATCGACACCAACCCGTTCGCCGCTCGCCGGGGGCCGCGCAACGCCAACTGGGTCGAGCCGCGGCTGGTCGCCGAGATCGAGATGCGCGAGCTGACCAAGGAGGGGTTGGTTCGCCACGGCTCCTTCAAGGGCCTGCGCGAGGACAAGGACGCCGCCGAGGTCGTGCGCGAGCAGGTGGCGCCACCTGCTCCGGCCAGCACCGTCGCGGCCGATTGGTACGCGCAGATTGCCGGTGTCCTGGAGCCGCACCTGCAGGGGCGGAAGGTGAGCGAGGAGGCCGACGGCGCGCTGTGCGTCTCGCTAGCGCGCGTCGCCGAGCCGCAACGACCGACCGCGATCGTCTTCGACCTCGACCCGGGGACGCCGGCCGACATCGTCGACTGCTGCCAGGTGGCGATCTGGATCAGGGGGATGCTCGACCAGCTCGGTCTGAGCAGCTACGTCAAGACGTCGGGCTCGAAGGGGATGCAGCTCTACGTGCCGCTCAACACCGAGGTCACCTACGAGCAGACCAAGCCGTTCGCGCGGGCCGTCGCCGAGACGCTGGAGAGCAAGTTCGGCGAGCGGGTCGTCTCACGCATGACCAAGAGCGAGCGGCCGGGCAAGGTGCTGATCGACTGGAGTCAGAACGACCCGCACAAGACGACCGTGTGCGTGTACTCGCTGCGGGCGAAGGAGCGGCCGACCGTCTCGACGCCGCTCGATTGGGAGGAGGTCGAGGCGGCCCTGCAGGCAGGCGAGGGCGAGCGGCTCGTCTTCGATAACGCCGCCGTGTTGGAGCGGATCGAGTCGAAGGGCGACCTCTTCGCGCCGCTGCTCAGCGAGCGCCAGCTCCTGCCAGGGTGACCCGCCGTTAGTTGAGCACCCATTGGGTGCTCAACT
>DATABM010000108.1:0-8055 GCA_036259555.1 Solirubrobacterales bacterium | reverse complement strand
CAACTTTTTCGAAGAAACGCACCGGCTGTCCGCGGGCGTGACAGCGAAAAAGTACAAGCCGTTCGGAGGGGTGCCCGGCCCTCTTTCGTCAACGTTCCGGCAGACCCACTAGGCGCACACCGGGCAGCGCGCCACCTTGATTTGAGCAGGGCGGGTCTCTAGTCCAGTACGACCGTCGCCGTGTACAACAGGCGGGCGGTCGAGTACCGGCAGCCGTAGGTTGAGCGTGAACCGAGTCGCTCGTGCGGTTCACCCTGCCGGACGTCGGTCGTCTCCGTGCAGGCGCCCGGTTCGCGGCTGGCGCGCCAGACGTTCTTGGCGGAGAGCCCCTGCGCGAAGGCCGGCGCCCAGGTCGGAATCGTCAGGCCGACGAGATCGCCCTTGCGGACGCGCAGCGAGGTGCCGAAGCGAACGGTCTCCCCCAGGTAGGGGGTGAGGACCTGGATCGAGCTCTTGGCGCGCAGGTTGTAGCGAGGCGGCGAGGTGCCTGGAACGCGGTGGAGGATCGCCAATTGCGCCTGCGGCGGCATCCCGAAGAAGCCGTTGAAGAAGGACCGCTGCTGATTGGTCGGCTGGGCCAGGGTGAGCGTCCAGGACTTGACGACGCCGTCGTCCGGGATCAGGAACGGCAGGTTGGACTGGCTGTTGCTGACCTGGAAGCCCGTGGTGCCGCCGACCGCCTGGCAGGGCGAGTCCGGGCAGGACGGATCGGGAAGGCTCGCGGTCTCGCCGAGCACGACGGTCGTGCGCGGCTTTGCCGCAGCCGCCGGGCCGGCGCTGAGGCCCACAACGAGCACCAGGCACGCGAAAAGCGCCGATGCCGCCGCCAGCGTGCTCCGGCGAGCAGCTGCTCCCAGCCCGATTTCGCTGCACGGGTAAGTCGACATCTGCGTCGTGCTCCTCTCGTGGATCCGGTCGATGCGGAGCGGAAGACTAGCCGCAAGGGCGGCCGCTACCGCCGTGCGTAACGCAGCTCGACCGCATAACGGACCCGGCCCGAGCCTTCGAAGCCGAGCGCTTCGCGGGCGCCGTTGGTGAGATCCCAAGTGTGATCGGCGCTGTAGGGGCCGCGATCGAGCACCTGCGTGACGACCTGGCGGCCGCGGTAGGCGAACTTGACCCTGGTTCCGCAGGGCAGCCTGCGATGTGCGGCGCCGATCGTCCCCGGCCTCAGCACCTGCCCACACGCCGTCGTATTGCCGTAGAGGCCAGGGCCGTACCAGGTGGCGCCGGCCCAGCGCATCGGCGTGAAGGCGATGGCCTCGCTCGCCTCCGCGTGCGCAGGCGAGTCCTGAGCGGCCGAGAAGCCGCCGGTCGCCGCCTGGGCGCTTGCGGCCCCGAGGCCGAACGCGCAGAGGGCCAGGAGGGCGAGGGCAAGCGCATGGCTCCGCAGGCGATCGCCGTGGGCGCGCTCGTTTCGTCGGTCTATCCGCCCAGGGCGGTTCGCAGCTTCGGTCATTGCTCTTCACGACGCTTACGGGGTTAGCTGACGGGCTCGCGCTGAAAGAGCTGCGCTACGTGGCAGGTGCCGACGATTCGCCCCAACTGTTTGGGTCCCCCGCTCTCCGCGGTATGTGGGCGGAGATTCAGCGGAAGTTGGCGGCAGGTTAGCAAACGTTAAGACAGACAAAGGTGCACGTAGAAAGAGCCCCGAACCGGGGCTCTTTCCTTAGCGGGCCTGTAAGCCGGATCCTGTCGTGAGCGGCCATCTATCTCGCCGGGACGAATCCCAGCGGGGCCTTGCGGCCCTGCGGCCTACCTGGATCTCGCCGGGCTGGGTCGACGATCCTGCTTGGCCTTGCACCGGGCGGGGTTTGCCTGGCCGCCGCGTCGCCGCGACGCCGGTGCGCTCTTACCGCACCATTTCACCTTTGCCTGTACGCGACTCACGTGTGGCCGCGCCATCGGCCGTGTGTTTCTGTGGCACTTTCCCGCGGGTTTCCCCGGGTGGGCGTTACCCACCGCCCTGCCCTGTGGTGTCCGGACTTTCCTCGAGGGGTTTTCTCTCCCCCCGCGGTCCGCTCGGCCCGCCTCTCGATGGTAGCGCTCGCGACTGGCCCTGCGGGCAGATCGCTGAACAATGAATGGTTCGAATATCCTGTTCAACAATGCCGATCGCCGTCGTCACCGGCGCAGGAAGCGGCCTTGGACGAGCGATCGCGATCGACCTCGCCAACCGCGGCTTCCTCGTCCACGCAACCGACCTCGATGCCGCCGCAGCGGCTCGCACCGCCGCCGAGATCGGCGCCGGCGCCTCCGCGGCTGAACTGGACGTCCGCGACGAGGCGGCGTGTCGGGCCGTCGCCGCCGAGGCGGCGACGCGCAGCGGCTCGCTCGACCTTTGGGTCAACAACGCGGGGGTGCTGCTCACCGGCCCGGCCTGGGAGCAGGACGAGTCGGCGCGGCGGACGCTGCTGGACGTCAACGCGCTCGGCGCGATGAACGGAACGGTTGCGGCGCTCGGGCGGATGTTGCCGCTCGAGCGAGGTCATGTCGTAAACGTAATCTCCCTCGCCGGCCTGGTCGCCGCCCCCGGGGAGGTCGCCTACTCGGCGGCCAAGCACGCGGCTCTTGCCTTCACGCTCGGCACGCTCTTCGATCTGCGCCGCTTGGGCGTCAAAGGGGTCGAGATCTCCGCGGTCTGCCCGGACGGAATCTGGACGCCGATGCTCGAGGACCGCCTCGCAGACCCCGGAGCCGCGAGCTCCTTCTCGGGCCACCTGCTCACCGCCGAGGAGGTGGCGCTGGCCGTCGGCCGCCTCGTCGACCGGCCGCGGCCGCTCGTCGTACTGCCGCCGTGGCGCGGCGTTCTGCTGAGAATCTTCGATCTCTTCCCGCGCTTCGCGCTGCGGGTGCTGCCGCTGGTGATGCGCGACGCGCAACGGCGGCAGCGGCGCTACAAGAAGCTGATCGAGTCCGGCAGGTGGCCGTGAGCCCTAGAGACTGCGCAGCAGGCCGACGACCTTGCCGAGGATCTTCGCGTCCGCCGTGCGAATCGGCTCCATCGTCTCGTTCTCCGGCTGCAGGCGGATGTGGTCGGCCTCGCGGAAGTAGCGCTTGACCGTCGCCTCATCGCCGATCAGGGCGACGACGATCTCGCCGTCCTCGGCGGTGTCGGAGGGCCGCACGATCACGTAGTCGCCCTCGAAGATCCCCGCTTCGATCATGCTGTCGCCGCGCACGCGGAGGACGTAGTCGCCGTCCTCACCGCCGACCACGTCGGGGACCTCGATGTACTCCTCGATGTTCTCCTCGGCGAGGATCGGCGCGCCGGCGGCGACCTGGCCGACCAGCGGCAGGCCACTCTCCGGCCTGATCGTCTTTTTCGCCCGGTCGAAGAGCAGCTCGATCGCCCGCGGCTTGGTCGGGTCGCGCCGCAGCAGCCCGATCTTCTCGAGGTTGGCGAGGTGAGCGTGCACCGTCGAAGAAGAGTGCAGCCCGACCGCTTTGCCGATCTCTCGCACCGTCGGCGGATAGCCGGTCTTGGCCGCGTAACGGCCGATGTAGTCGAAGATCTCCTTTTGCCTCTTGGTCAGATCAAGTTCCACCGCGATCCCCCTCGTACGGTCGGAAGCTACTCCGGACGCTCGAACACTTGTTCGCAGGCTAGCGCCTCCTGCGGATGCTGACAAGGGGTTGAACGCCCCCCTCCCTCATGCGGCGGCGCCGACGATCCTCCAGCAACTAGAATCGGTCGCCCTCGAGCGGCTGTGGCGGAACTGGTAGACGCGCAAGGTTGAGGGCCTTGTGGGCCGAGAGGCCCGTGGAGGTTCGACTCCTCTCAGCCGCATCAGAAGCCCCCGCTAGCCGGGGGTTTTCATCTTTTCGGCGCGGAGCACACAAGTCGTCAATCTCGCTCACGAGGAGCATTTCGGGCGGTTGTAGGAGGTAGCGGGCCCTCGGTGCCCCGTGGTCGAGGTCGCAAAGATCGCCCCGCGCTCGCAGTAGACGCAGCCCAGCTAACGCGTGCGCCAGTCGTGCGCCAGCGCCATCCCAAATCACGGAGCAGCCGGAGACAGCCGGTCAGAGCCGCATCCGGAAGACCAGCCGGGCGAGGCCGCTGCCGTCGACCGAGTCGCGCTCGGGGAGGCGGCGGTAGCCGAGCGACTCGTAGAGGCGGTGCGCTTCGACCTGGGCGGCGCGGCTCCAGAGGACGATCGAGTCCCAGCCACGCTCGCGAGCGCAGTCGGTGCAGAACGCCGCCAGCGCGCGGCCGAGTCCCCTCCCCCTCGCCGGGCGGGTGACGGCCAGGCGCGACAGCTCGGCCTCGCCGGCCCGGGCCACCGCGCGGCCGGGAGCTCCGGGCGGATAGAGAACGACGACGCCGGCCAGACCGCCCTCGCCGTCGCAGACGAACACCTCGCCGTCGCGATCCGCGACCAGGAAGTCCTCCTTGCCGTAGGGCTCGGCGCGCCCGCCGACCCCGTCGGTGACGTAGGCCTCGGTCCACAGCGCGGCGATCGCCATGGCCTCCGACCGCATTGCCGCGCGGATCGCGGCGCGCCCCGCCGACATCCCGTCAGCCGCCGGAGACGTGCCCGACCACCAGCCGCAAGCCGATGTCGAGCTCCGGCGTCGTGCGCAGGTAGCCGTAGCGTTCGTCCCAAGCGCCGCTCTCCAAGTCGGCGCGCAGCGCGGCGAGGCCGCGTTCGGCTTCTTCCGCCTCGATCCGGTGCCAGCCCGAGCTGGCCCGGCGCACCCCGGGGTCGAGGTGGAGCTCGGGCCGGTCCCAGAGGGCGCACCAAAACGCGTCCTCGCAGAGGCGCGGCATCGGGACCGGCTCGACCCTGGCGCCCGGCAGCGCCTCCGTCACCGCCTCGATCGAGCCGACCATCTCGACGTGGGCGTCGTAGAGCCCAGGCACGTAGTCGCGCACCAGCCAGTGCTCGCGCAGCGGCGGTGGGTCGAAGGTGAGGACGACGACCCGGCGCCGCGCGACCCGCGCCATCTCGGCGATCCCCGCTCCCGGATCGTCCCAATGGTGGACCGTGATGATCGCCATCGCCGCGTCGAAGCTGTCGTCCTCGAAGGGCAGCTCTTCGGCCCGCCCGCGGACGACCGGCGCCGCACCCGGGGGGCGCTGGGCGATCATCACCTCGGATGGCTCGACCGCGGTCACCTGGCGACCGACCGGCTCGTAGGAGCCGGTGCCGGCGCCGACGTTGAGCACCGTGCGGGCGTCGCCGAGGGCCGCTTCGAGCCGGGCAGCGATCCGCGGGTCCGGTCCGCGGATGTCGCGGTAGCCGATGCCGATGCGGTCGTAGGTCGCCTCGGCCATCGACTCGCTCACTCCGTCGGCTCGTCCTCGAGGTAGCCCATCTCGGCGTCGCGCCGCAGGAAGATTTTGAGCCCTCCCTTGTCGCCCTTGCCGGGCGGCGCTCCCGCCATCAGGGCGACCTTGGCGCTGTCGGGGTACTCGAGAACCTCGGGATGGATCATCGTCGAGACCATCAGGAAGCGAGCCGGCCGCTCCGAGCGGTTGACGACCTGGTGGGCGCCGTTAGGTCCGGCCGGGAACAGCGCCGCGTCACCGGCGCCGAGCACCTCCTCCCCATCCTCGCGCCGAACCGCCACCTCGCCGTCGAGGACGAGCAGCAGCTCCTCGTTGGCATGGTGGAGGTGGTATGGAAAGGAACGCTCCCCCGGCGGCAGCTCGTAGACGCTGGCCCCGAGCTTCTCGCCGCCGAGCCGGCCCGCGAGACGCATCCGCTTCCAACTGAAGCCCGGCTCGGACTGCTCGACGTCCCAGTCGTCTGCGAACACGTTCGGCACGCGCCCAAGATAGCGACGGCCCGCGGCCGGCTCCCGTCACAGCTCTCCTATCCTCAGCGCCGGTGTCGCGCGGCTTCGAGGCGGTTGCGATCGAGCGCTCCGGGCCGCTGCTGTTTTTCGACACGTATGCTCGGCGCTGACCCCGACCCAAGGAGCTGAGATGCAGTGTCCAGTCGATGGAACCGAGCTGAAGATGGGCGACCGCCAGGGCGTCGAGATCGACTACTGCCCGCAATGCCGGGGCGTATGGCTCGACCGCGGTGAGCTCGACAAGATCGTCGAGCGGTTGAGCGCGGCGCCTTGGGAGGAGGGCGACCGGGAGTTCCGGCGCGCCCCCGAGGTCAAGGAGCACGGCGACTACCGAAAGCGCAAGCGCAAATCGTTCCTTAGCGAGATGTTCGAGTTCGGGGAGTAGAGACGCGGGCCGTGCGGGCGCTCGTCCAGCGCGTCTCCGAGGCGGCGGTCGAGGTCGACGCCG
Organism: Solirubrobacterales bacterium; assembly: GCA_036259555.1. Lineage (GTDB taxonomy): Bacteria > Actinomycetota > Thermoleophilia > Solirubrobacterales > 70-9 > VRUE01. The sequence goes on along the minus strand of DATABM010000108.1, from coordinate 1,805 downwards.
AGGAGGTCGCGGCGATCGGCCCGGGCATGCTGGTCCTGCTCGGGGTCAGCCGGTCCGACGGCGAGGCCGAGGCCGACCGGCTCGCCGACAAGGTGCGGGCGCTGCGCATCTTCGACGACGCCGACGGCCACATGAACGAGCCGCTCGGGGAGCGCGAGGCTCTCTGCGTCAGTCAGTTCACCCTCTACGGCGACACTCGCAAGGGCAACCGGCCGAGCTACGTGGAAGCGGCGCCGGGCGGGGCGGCCGAGCCGCTCTACGACCGCTTCTGCGAGCGCCTCGGTGCCGCCAGGGGCATCTTCGGCGCTCAGATGGCGGTCTCGCTCGTCAACGACGGCCCCGTCACCCTGCTGCTCGAAGCCTGAGGGGAAGCGATACTGCGGGCCGTGGCGACGACGCCGGAGAGAACGGGAGCGATCGAGCTCGACGGCCGCCGTCTCGCCTGGCGCTCGCTCGGCGCCGGACCGCCGCTCCTGCTCGTCAACGGCTACGCCGCGACGGCCGCCGACTGGGACCCGACGCTGCTGGACCGCCTCGGCGATTCGTTTGAGCTGATCTGCCCCGACAGCCGCGGCATGGGAGGCTCGGACCTCGGCGACCCGGCGCTGCTCTCGGTCGACGCGCTCGCCGCCGACCTGGAGCGCCTGCTCGACGAGATCGGCCTGGAGCAGGCGCCGGTCGCCGGCTGGTCGATGGGCGGCTTCGTCGCGCAGCGCCTCGCGGTGCGGACGCCACGGCGGGTCGAGGCGCTCGTCCTGCTCAGCACCGACGCAGGAGGTCCGGCGGCCGTGCCAGGCGAGCGGGCGGCATGGCAGCGTCTCGCGGACCACTCGGGAACTCCCCGGGAGCAGGCGAGCCGCCTCATCTCGCTCCTCTTCCCGCCACCCGTGGCGGCCGAGATCGACCGACGCTTCGGCGAGGTCGTCGCGGCCGCCCGCGCCCAGCTCTCCCCCGCGGCGCTGCGTGCGCAGGAGGCGGCGATGGACGCCTGGCACGGCGAGGAACAGGTGCTTCCCGGCGACGACGCGCCCCGGACCCTCGTCCTGCACGGCAGCGAGGACGTAGTCATCCCGGCCGCCAACGCGACGGTGCTCGCCGAGCGCTGGCGGGGCGCGGAGGTAGAGCTCTTCGCTGGCGGCGGCCACGCCTTCATGGCGCAGGAGCCCGAGCGGGTCGCGGACCGGATCGTCTCCTTCCTGGGTCGATGAGCGGGTTCGGCGGGCCACTGACGACGCGCCTCGAGGGCTCCCTCGTCGTCCTCGAGCCGCTCGAGCCCGACCACGCCGAGGGCCTGTGGGATGCGGCCCAGGCGCCGGAGATCTGGACCTGGCTGGCACACGTCGGCAAGAGCCGGGAGTACTTCGACCGCTGGCTGGAGACGACCCTGGAGGCCGCGGCGGGCGGCGCCGAGGGGCCGTTCGCGATCCGCCGGCGAGCCTCCGGCCGACTGGTCGGCAGCAGCCGGTACCTCGCCGTCCGCCCAGCCGACCGCGCCCTCGAGATCGGCTGGACCTGGTTCAGCCCGAGCGCCTGGCAAACCGGGGTGAACGTGGAGACCAAACTTCTGATGCTCGGCCACGCCTTCGAGACGCTCGGCTGCGTCAGGGTCGAACTGAAGACCGACGCGCGCAACGAGCGCTCGCGCCGGGCCATGGCGGCGCTGCCCGCGCAGTTCGAGGGGATCATGCGAAAGCACATGATCGTGCCCGACGTGGGGGTCCGCGACTCCGCTTACTTCAGCATCGTCGACGACGAGTGGCCGCAGGTGCGGGCGAACCTCGAACGGAGACTGCGCACCCGCCGGT
>DATABM010000107.1:0-3273 GCA_036259555.1 Solirubrobacterales bacterium | reverse complement strand
GAGAACTCGAAGATCGGCGCGTTCTGGTCCTTGTTGATCGCCAGGATGTTCTCCGAGTTCTGCATCCCGACCTTGTGCTGGATGGCGCCGGAGATGCCGGCGGCCAGGTAGAGCTTCGGCGCGACCGTCTTGCCGGTCTGGCCGATCTGGGCCGCGTAGGGGTACCAGCCGGCATCGACGACCGCACGGGTCGCCGCCACCGCGCCGCCCATCGAGTCGGCCAGCTGCTCGCAGAGCTCGAAGCCCTCTTTGGCCCCGAGGCCGCGGCCGCCGCCGACCAGGATCTCGGCGTCCTCGATGTTGACGTCGGCGCCGCGCTGCTCGCCGCGCTGCACGAGCTTGGCCTTGCTCGACCACTCCGAGAGCTCGACCTCGACGTCGACGACCTCGGCGCTGCCGCCGGTCTCGTTGGCGTCGAACGCGTTGAGGCGACCGATGATGATCCCCGGCTCGCTGACGTAGCCGACGTCGGCAACCTGGGAGTCCTGCAGGATCGGGCGCTCGACGACCAGCTTGCCGTCCTGCACCTTGACCTGGGTGACCTCCATCGTGACGCCGGCGCCGAGGCGCGCGGTCAGGCCGGCGCCGATCTCGAAGCCGAGCAGCCAGCCGCCGAAGAGGGCGTATGAGAAGCCCTGCTCCTGGATGACCTTGGCCATCGCGTCGACGATCGGCTGCGCCAGCCAGCTTGGCGGCCTCGGAGACAGCGCCGAGCGAGTTCTTGTTGAAGTTGCCCTCGTCGTCGTGGAGGGCGTAGGTCAGGATGCCTGCCATCTAGATCAGCTTCCTCTCGTCGAGCCAGGCGACGATCTTCTCGACCGTCTCGTTGGTGTCCTCGTCCTCGATGATCTCCCCCGCTTCCTTGGCGGGCGGCGGGTTGAGCGCAAGGACGCTGGTCTTGGAGCCCCCTTCGCCGACCATGCCGGCGTCGATGCCGACGTCGGCGGTCGCCTTGCCGTCGAGGGGCTTTTTCTTCGCCCCCATGATCGCTTTCAGGCTCGGGTAGCGCGGCTCGTTGATCGCGTCGCCGACGCTGATCACGGCCGGCAGCTCGACCTCGACCGTGTCGTAGCCGTACTCGGCCTGGCGCTCGCAGCGCAGCTTGCCGTCGGCGACGTCGATCTGGATCACCTGGGTCAGCGAGGGCATCTGCAGGTGGTCGGCGACGACGGCGCCGATCGTGTAGCACTCGCCGTCGTCCGACTGCTGGCCCAGGAGGACCAGGTCGGGGCTCTCGGACTCGAGCACTTTGGCCAGCGCGTAGCCGGTGGCGCAGACGTCGGATCCCTCGAGCGCCGCGTCGGAGAGGTGCACCGAGCGGTCGGCCCCGAGCGCCACTGCCTTGTGCAGCGCACGGACCGCCGATTCGGGGCCCATCGTCACCGCGACAACCTCCTCGACCGGAATCGCACCGCCCTCCTTGATCTGCATGGCGGCCTCGATGGCGTGGGTATCGAAGGGGTTGAGGTTTTTCTCGCCGCTGCGGTCCAGTCGCATCGTCCCGGGGTCGATGCGCTTCTGGACGGCGGCGTCCGGTACCTCCTTGACCAGGACGCAGATCTTCAAGTTGAAAGCCTCCTTGGCTGGTTGCTCAAGCCGGTTTACGCTGGTTGACTGACCAGTCAATCAGTCTATCTATTACACGCGGACGGGTTGAGATGCGCAGTGATCGATATCACACGCGAGGAGCCGGCCCGTTGACTGGTTTTGCGGGCTATAGGGGGAAATCGAGCACCGCGAAGCGCGCCCTCGTCAGGCGCCCTGGGCGTGGCGCTCGGCGGCGCCGGCGCGGATGAAGTCGACGATCTCGTCGGTCGGCGCGCCCGGGGTGAAGACGGCGGCGACGCCCAAATCCTTCAGCTCGGGGATGTCCTCGGCGGGGATCGTCCCCCCCACGGTGACCAGGACGTCGTCGACGCCTTGCTCGCGCAGCAGCTCGACGACCTTGGGCACGAGCGTCATGTGGGCGCCGGAGAGGATCGAGAGGCCGACCGCGTCGGCGTCCTCCTGGATCACCGTCTCGGCGATCTGCTCAGGCGTCTGGTGCAAACCGGTGTAGATGACCTCCATGCCGGCGTCGCGCAGGGCGCGGGCGATGATCTTCGCTCCGCGGTCGTGCCCGTCCAAGCCGGGCTTGGCGACGACGACGCGGATCTTGCGGGCGGTTGCTGCCTCCATCTGCGGGCCGGAAGGTTAGTGGACCCCACCCAGACCCGCCGGTAGTTCGACACCCAGAGCCGGTAGTTCGACACCCAGAGGGTGCTCAACTACCGGCGGGTCTCAGAAGACGGGACTCTCGGTGTAGGTCCCGAAGACTTCCTGGAGCGCCGCGGTCATCTCGCCCTCGGTGGCGCGGGCCCGGGCGGCCGCGATGATCGGCGGCATCAGGTTGGCGTCGGTGGCGGCGGCGCGCTTCAGCTCGACCAGCGCGGCCTCGACTGCGGCGGCGTCGCGTCGCGCTTTGGTCGCCTGCAAGCGCTCGACCTGCTTGCGCTCGAGCGTCGGGTCGATGCGCAGGATCGGCGTTTGCGGCTCGTTCTCGGCGGCGAAGTCGTTGACGCCAACGACGATCCGGCGCCGCTCGTCGACCTCGCGCTGGTAGTGGAAGGCAGCGTCGGCAATCTCCCGCTGCGGGAAGTTGCGGCGGATCGCCTCGACCATCCCGCCCAACTCGTCGATCCGGGCGAAGTAGTCGTAGGCGGCCGCCTCCATCTCGTCGGTCAGCTTCTCGACGAACCAGGAGCCGCCCAGGGGATCGGGCGTGTTGGGGGCGCCCGACTCGAAGGCGATGATCTGCTGCGTGCGGAGGGCGACGCGGACCGCCTCCTCCGTGGGCAGCGCCAGGGCCTCGTCGAATGAGTTCGTGTGGAGCGACTGGGTGCCGCCGAGCACCGCCGCCAGCGCCTCCAGCGAGGTCCGCACCACGTTGTTGAGCGGCTGCTGCGCGGTCAGCGAGACGCCGGCGGTCTGAGCGTGGAAGCGCAGCCGCATCGACTCCTCGCGCGTGGCGCCGTAGGTGTCGCGCATCTCGCGCGCCCAGATGCGGCGCGCCGCCCTGTACTTGGCGATCTCCTCGAAGAAGTCGATGTGGGCGTTGAAGAAGAAGGAGAGCCGCGGCGCGAAGTCGTCGACGTCGAGGCCGCGCTCCAGCGCCCGCTCGACGTAGGTGAAGCCGTCCTTGAGCGTGAAGGCGAGCTCCTGCTGCGCCGTCGAGCCCGCCTCGCGGATGTGGTAGCCGGAGATCGAGATCGGGTGCCAGCGCGGCATCTGCTG
>DATABM010000106.1:0-6717 GCA_036259555.1 Solirubrobacterales bacterium | reverse complement strand
TCCCAGATCCCGAGGCGTTCATCCCGGAGCGCTTCACCCGCGAACGCAAGGCGGCGCTGCCGCGCGGCGCCTACGTGCCCTTCGGCGGCGGCCGGCGGATCTGCATCGGCAAGCGCTTCGGCCAGACGGAGGTGAAGCTGGTCGCGACGCTGCTGCTCCAGCACGTCCGTCTCGACGCCATGCCCGGTCGCACGATGACCGTGCGCCAGATGCCGACCCTCTCGCCGAAGGGCGGCCTGAAGATGCGTGTGATGCGCCGAAGCTGAACCGGGTCTGGTCCGGCGGTTAGCGGATGAAGAGCATCTCCTCGTACTTCGGGAGGGGCCACATGTCGTCCGGCACGACGCGCTCGAGCCTGTCGGCGGCGTCGCGGACCCTGGCCATCGCGCCGAGCTGCTTGTCGCGGGCGTGGATCGCCAGCTCCATCCCCTCGAGGCCGGGGTCGGCGTTGGCGGCCTCCAGCTCGCCGAGCCCAGCGACCAGCTCGTCGACGAGGCCGCGAACGTCGCCCTCGATCGCGGAGACGCCCGACTCGCCGATCAGCGCCAGATAGCGCATGGCGGCGGGCAGGATCTTCGTCTTGGCGATCGAGAAGGCGGTCTCCGACTCGATGTTGGCGCGGATGAAGTACTGCTCGACCCAGACCTCGAAGCGGGACTCCAGCTCCCGCTTCGAGAGCACGTCGTAGCGCTCGAAGGCCGCGACGGTCTGGTCGGAGACGACTTCGGGCAGCGCGTCGGGGGTCGTGCGCAGGTTCTTGAGTCCGCGCCGCTCCGCCTCGGCGTGCCACTCCTCGGAGTAGTTGTCGCCGTCGAAGACGACCTGCTTGTTGGCCGAGTACGACTCCTTGACGACCTCGATCACCGCCTGGGCGGTGTCCATGCCCCTGTTCGTCCTCGCCTCCAGCTCGTCGGCCAGCTCGTCGATCGCCTCGGCGACGATCGTGTTGAGGACGGTGTTGGGGAAGGCGAGCGACATGCTCGAGCCCAGCGCCCGGAACTCGAATTTGTTGCCCGTGAATGCGAAAGGCGACGTGCGGTTGCGATCGCCGCCATGCATCGGCAGCGCCGGCAGGACCGTCGCGCCCAGCTCCAGGAAGGAGGCCGGGGTGTTGGGATCGCCTTCGCCGGTCGAGATCGCCTCGAAGACCTTCGAGAGCTCGGCGCCGAGGAAGATCGAGATGATCGCCGGCGGCGCCTCGTTGGCGCCGAGCCGGTGGTCCTGGCCGATGTTGGCGACCGAGGCGCGCAGCAGGCCCTGGTGCTTGTTGACGGCCTGGATCACCGCGGCGCAGAAGAAGAGGAAGTGCGCGTTGTCGGCTGGCGTGTCGCCCGGGTCGAGCAGGTTGCTGCCGGTGTCGGTCCCCATCGACCAGTTGTTGTGCTTGCCCGAGCCGTTGACGCCGGCGAACGGCTTCTCGTGCAGCAGGCAGACCAGCCCGTAGCGGCGGGCGACCGCCTCCAGCGTCCGCATCAGCAGCTGCTGATGGTCGGAGCCGACGTTCGAGTTCTCGAAGATCGGTGCGATCTCGTATTGAGCCGGGGCCACCTCGTTGTGGCGGGTCTTGACCGGGATGCCGAGCTTGCGCATCTCCAGCTCCGCCTCCAGCATGCAGGCGAGGATTCGCTCCGGGATCGATCCGAAGTAGTGGTCGTCGAGCTCGTGCCCTTTCGGTGGCTTGGCGCCGAACAGCGTGCGCCCGGTCGAGATCAGGTCGGGCCGCTCGAAGTAGTACTGCTCGTCGATGAGGAAGTACTCCTGCTCGGGGCCGACCGTCGTGAAGACGCGTTGACTGTCCGCGTCGCCCAACAGCCGCAGTGCCTTGATCGCCGAGCGGGAGAGGGCGTCCATCGAGCGCAGCAACGGGATCTTGGCGTCGAGCGCCTCGCCGGTCCAGGAGGCGAAGGCGGTCGGAATGCAGAGCAGGGCGCCGTTGGGGTTCTCGAGGATGAAGGCGGGGGACGTCGGGTCCCAGGCGGTGTAGCCGCGCGCCTCGAAGGTGGCGCGGACGCCACCGGTGGGGAACGAGGAGGCGTCGGGCTCGCCCTGGATCAGCTCCTTGCCGGAGAAGCCGGCCAGCGACTTGCCCTCGCCGGCGGGCTCGAAGAAGGAGTCGTGCTTCTCGGCGGTCGACCCGGTCAGTGGCTGGAACCAGTGGGTGAAATGAGTGGCGCCCTTCTCCAGCGCCCATTCCTTCATCGCCTCGGCAACCGCGTCGGCCAGGGTGGGGTCGAGCGCCTCGCCGCCCTCCAGGGTCGTCTGCAGGCGCTCGAAGACGTCGGCGGGAAGGCGATCGCGCTGCTCGGCGATCGAGAAGACGTTGGCGCCGAACGGATCGTTCTCGGGCTGGGTCAGATCCAGGGCCCCGAGGGCCTCACCGTTGGAGCTCCACTGCGCGGCGGTCACGTTCTGCTGGCGAATACGGGTCATCGCTTCTTCTGTCTCCCCACTCTGCGGCGCCTCGTGCAGGCGCGTTCGGTTCCGGTCAACTCTCTTGGTAGAGCCGAAAAAGAGCCTAATGGCAGAGCGCCCCAGATGCCTTGTACGCCCGTACAAGGTTGCGGCGACGGACTTGTCCCTAGGCACGCCGGCAAGCGGAGGTAGGGCCGGTCGACCCTAGCTGCGCAGCAGACCGAGCGGGTGGCGCAGGCGGAAGCCGCGGGTCGAGCGCAGGGCCTCGCTCCAGCCCGGGCCGTGGGCGTCGCCGTCGTCGGTCATCGAGGTGTCCCAGCGCAGGCCGGCGATCACCATGAATACGTGCTCGGGGTTGGCGTAGATCCGCACCCAGCTGCCGGGCCCGCCGCCGCCCCAGCGCATGAAGCCGGTCGAGTCGAGCGGGTAGTCGAGCAGGCCAGCGGCATGCAGCACGTAGCTGACCGAGCCGGAACAGTCGTAGCCCTTGGAGTTCCAGTTGCGATGACCGCCGCCCCAGCGGTAGGGGCGGTTGCGGATGTGGTTGGCGGCGCGGATCATCTCCTTGACCGCCGGCGGGGCCGACGGCGGCGCCACCGCGCGCCCACCGGGCAGCAGCTTCGCCTCCGGCACGGCGGCGCCGGCCGTGGCCGGCGCCAGCGCGACGGCGAGCGACGCGCACGCCGCCGCGAGTATCCCCATGCCCCTGCGCATAGAAGGGGGTTATCGGCATGGAGACGGGGGGTTCTTTAGCGCGCTGCCCGCGAACCCTGGCCCGGATAGCCTTCCGCCGTCCCCGACCTGGAGAGGAAGCGCAAGCCAAATGTTCGTTTCGAAGGCAGCCGTCGTCGGCGGCGGCACCATGGGCGGTGAGATCGCGCAGGCGATCGCCGCCGCAGACATCCCCGTCGTCGTCAAGGACATCGATCAAAAGTTCGTCGACGCGGCGCTGGAGAAAGCGCGCGCCGTCACCGAGGGCCAGCTCGGCCGCCTCGTCCAGAAGGAGAAGCTGACCCAGGAGCAAGCCGACGCCCGCCTCGCAGAGGTGATGGGCCTGATCACGGGGACGACCAGCTACGGGGAGTTCGCCGACGTCGACTTCGTCGTCGAGGCGGTGCCGGAGCGGATGGAGATCAAGCAGGCGGTCTTCCGCGAGCTCGACGCGGCGACGCCCGGGCACGCGATCCTCTCCTCCAACACCTCCTCGCTCTCGATCGCCGAGATCGGCGAAGCGACGCTGCGACCGGACAAGGTCGTCGGCTTCCACTTCTTCTACCCGGCCTCCGTCATGCCGCTGGTCGAGGTCGTCGCCGGCGAGGACACCTCGCGCGAGACCGCGACCGCCGCCTACAACTTCGCGCAGGCGATCCGCAAGCAGCCGATCGTCTGCGGCGAGGTCCCGGGCTTCGTCGTCAACCGCATCCTGATGGCGACGATCGGCGAGATCTGGCGGGCCCAGGAAGAGCAGGGACTGTCGCTGAAGGCGATCGACGAGGCGATCGCCACGGCCAAGGTGGCCCCGATGGGGCCGTTCTTCCTCACCGACCTGCTCGGGCTCGACACCGTCCTGCACGTCGCTGAGCACCTCAGCGAGTCCTACGGCGAGGGCTTCTACGTCCACAAGGGCCTGCAGCAGCTCGTCTCCGAAGGCAAGCTCGGCGCCAAGAGCGGCGGCGAGGGCTTCTTCAAGGACGGCGAGCAGACGATCCCGGGCGATGCCGACCCCGACGCCGAGGAGCTGGTCGCGATGTTCACCGGCCGCGCCCTGATCGAGGCCTGCCTGCTGGTCGAGGAGGGCGTCTGCTCGGTTCGCGACATCGACCTCGGCATGATGGCCGGCGCCGGCCTCGACCCGCGCCGGGGCCTCTTCCCGCCGTTCTGGAAAGCCGACCTCGAGGGCCTCGACTCGGTGCTGGAGCGGATCGAGCAGCTCGAGGAGAAGTACGGCGACCGCTTCGCGCCGCCGGTCACCCTCAAGCGCCTGGTCGCCCAGGGCCGCCACGGGCTCAAATCCGGCCAGGGCTTCTACCCCTATGCCCGGCCCGACGAGGGCGAGCAGGCCGAGACGGTGAAGCTGGAGACGCGCGGCGACGTGGCGATCGCCTGGCTCGCCAACGCGCCGATGAACGCGATCTCGCCGGACGTGATCCGCGACCTGAAGACGGTTTGGGAGAAGGTCAAGGCGGCGGACGGAGTCGGCGCGATGGTGATCGCCTCCTCGATTCCGGTCGTCTTCTCGGCGGGTGCGGACATCAAGGCGTTCACGCAGATGGACCAGACGAGCGGGAGGGAGCTGATCGACACCGCGCACGCCCTGCTGCGCGACCTCGGTCAGGACAGCACGGCGACCGTCGCGGCGGTCAACTCGATCGCCTTCGGCGGCGGCTGCGAGCTGGCCATGTCCTGCGACGTGCGGATCGGCGCCGAGGCGGCGGTCCTCGGCCAGCCCGAGATCAAACTCGGGATCATCCCCGGCTTCGGCGGCACCCAGCGTCTGCCGAGGCTGGTCGGCGAGAACAAGGCGCTCGAGATGATCCTGGTCGGTGACGCCATCCTCGCCGACGAGGCGCTCGACTTCGGGCTCGTCAACCGGGTCGTTCCGGACCATGAGCTGTTCGAGACGGCCCTCGCCTGGGGTCGCAAGCTGGCCCGCCAAGCGCCGGTTGCCCGTGAGCAGATCAAGCGGGTATCGGCCCAGGGCGACATCGACGAGGGCATCGAGGCCGAGAAGCAGGGCTTCGCGACCGCCTTCGGCAGCGAGGACGCCAAGGAGGGCATAGCCGCCTTCCTCGGCAAGCGGACGCCGAAGTGGAGCGGCAGGTAGCCACCCCCGCAACGGCGGAGGTGGAGCGACTCGCGGACCTGATCCGCGAGTCGCGCCGCACGGTCGCGCTGACGGGAGCCGGGGTGTCTGTGCCGTCGGGCATCCCGGATTTCCGCACCCCCGAGACGGGGATGTGGGCGAACGTCGACCCGATGAAGGTCGCCCACATCGACGTCTTCGAGCGAGACCCGGCTCGGTTCTGGTCTTACTACCGGCCGCGCTTCCAGGCGCTCGGCGACAAGCAGCCGAACCCGGCGCACGAGGCGCTCGCTGAGCTGGAGCGGCGCGGCCTGATCGAGGGCGTGATCACTCAGAACATCGACCGCCTCCACCGGGCGGCCGGCTCTCGCGAAGTTCTCGAGGTGCACGGCTCGATCGAGACCTCGACCTGCCGCGAATGCGGGACGGCCTATGGGCTGGGCGAGGTGGAGTCGCTCTTCGGCGACGAGGGCGTCGCCCGCTGCGCGCAGTGCGACGGTGCCGTCAAGCCCGACGTCGTCCTCTTCGGCGAGCTGCTCCCCGAGCCCGTGCTTCGACGCGCCCAGGAGCTGGCCGAGGGCGCCGACCTGATGCTCTGCGTCGGCTCCTCGCTCGTCGTCCACCCGGTCGCCGGGATGCCGGCGCTGACGCTCGAGCGGGGCGGGCGATTGGCGATCGTCACCAAGGGGCCGACGCCCTACGACGACGACGCGGCGGTCAGGCTCGACGGCGAGGTCGACGCCGAGCTCGGCGCCCTCCTCGCGGCGCTGGACTGAAGATGTCGATGGGAAGCGAGACGGCGTTGCAGGCCCCGGTCGCGGTCGTCTTCGACAACGACGGCCTGCTGCTCGACACCGAGTCGGTCTGGACGCGGGCCGAGCAGGACCTCTTCGAGCGGCGCGGCCTCGACTTCACGCCGGCTCACAAGCACGAGCTGGTCGGCACCTCTGCCGAGATCGCCGGCGGCATCCTCGAAAGGCGGCTCGGCGAGCCCGGCAGGGCAGACGAGCTGATCGACGAGCTGAACGGGCTGGTCGTCGCCGAGCTCGAGCACGGGGTCGAGGCGATGGTCGGGGCACGGGAGCTGCTCGAGAAGCTGAAGGCACGGCGCACCCCGATCGGACTCGTCTCGAACTCGCCGCTGCGCTTCGTCCGCCGCTCCCTGGAGATCGTCGGCTTCCACGACGTCTTCGACGTGGTGCTCAGCGCCCACGAGGTGGCGGCTCCGAAGCCGGCCCCCGATCCCTACCTGGAGGCGTGCCGGCGGCTGGGGGTCGAGGCGGGCCCCGCCGTGGTCGCGCTCGAGGATTCGCCGACCGGTGTCGCGGCGGCGCGAGCCGCCGGCGTGACCGTGATCGGAATCCCCTCGCTCGACGGCATCGCCCTGGAGGAAGCGCACCACATAGCCGCATCCCTTCTGGATGAGGTCGTCGCCCGTCACGTGTTGGGATGAGGCAGGGAATGCCCTCGAACGGGCGGATGCTCAAAGTGCCGGTCCAATT
>DATABM010000105.1:0-7767 GCA_036259555.1 Solirubrobacterales bacterium | reverse complement strand
CACGGCGACCCTCAGCTTCGCGGTCCCCTTCGCGAGGTTGCGGATGAGCCTGCCGACGACGATCGCGTTCGAAGGGCGCACGAGGAGGCCCGTGGCCCCCGGCACGAGCGACGCGGGCGGCCGCGGGGGTGGGTCGCCGAGCACCGCGACCGAGTCGGCGCCGGCCCGCATCGAGCCGTTGTTGTGGGCCTTGGCAAAGCGGAGACGGACCGTCTGTCCGGCGAAGGGGGCGAGGTCGATCGTCCGCGTGAACGGCGTCCGGTCCTGGGGGTCGCCGGTCTTGGTGGCGAAGATCGGCGCCAGGACGTCTGCGGCGTCGACGGATTCGATCGGGGCCGAGGGGCGAACCAGGTCGACGCGGTATTGCTGATTGCTGACTCCAATCGACAGCGTGTCGGGCTCAGGCGTGTCGAGGGGTGCGGAGTTGTAATACAGGAGCATCGTCAGCTGCTGGGTGTTGCCTGATTCCACAGCGATGTCCTGGTAGAGCACGTGGACTCCGGGGGCGAGCTGGTCGCTGACCGCGGCGAAGCTCCCGCCCGGCGGCGCCTGCACGGAACCGGGATTCATCGGAGATTCCGTGCCGGTATAGGCAAACCAGCGGCCGGCCGCCTCGGATGGGTTGTTGGACTGGCTCCAGCCAGTCAAAGTTCCGTTCTCGAAATTCCCGTTGACTGCCGTCGCCGCGTCCGCTGACCCCGGGGCCAGCATCGCGAGCGACGCGACCGCCGCCAAGAGAGCTCCGGTTGCGGGGAGACGAGCGGGGTACCTGGCCCGTGATGCCATGAGCCCTCTTTCAGTTGTGCTGCGTGGACTACGAGGTTAGTCCCCTCCGCAAGGGCTGCATAGACTCGCCGCCATGTCGCGGCTCAGCCAGACCTTTCTCCCCACGCTCAAGGACGCTCCGGCGGACGCGGAGGCCCTGTCCCACAAGTTGATGGTGAGAGCGGGGTTGATCCGGCAGGTGGGGGCTGGGCTGTGGACCTATCTGCCGGCGGGATGGCGGTCGATTCGGAAGGTCGAGGCGATCCTGCGGGAGGAGATGGAGCGGATCGGCTGCCAGGAGATGCTGATGCCTGTGCTGCAGCCGGCCGAGCTGTGGGAGAGGACCGGGCGTTACGGGATCGACGAGCTGATGAAGCTCGAGGACCGCAGGGGCGCCCCGATGGTCCTCGCGATGACGCACGAGGAGTGCCTCACCTACCACGTGTCGCGCGAGGTGCGCTCCTATCGAGACCTGCCGCTGATGCTGTTCCACCTGCAGACCAAGGAGCGGGACGAGCCGCGGCCGCGGGCGGGCGTGCTGCGGACCCGCGAGTTCACGATGAAGGACGCCTACTCCTTCGACCGCGACGAGGAGGGGCTGGCCCGCTCCTACGAGCTGCAGGGCGAGGCGTACGCACGGATCTTCGACCGGACCGGGCTGCGCTGGTACCGGGTCGAGTCCGACGTCGGGATGATGGGCGGCTCCGGCGCGCACGAGTACATGGCCCCCTGCGCCGCCGGCGAGAACGAAGTCGCGCTGGCGCCGGGATACGCGGCAAACGTGGAGGTCGCCTCCGCCGAGCCGCAGCCGACCGAACTGCCGGCCGCGCTGGACACGCCAGAGGAGGTTTCGACCCCCGGTCTGACCACGGTGGACGAGGTCTCGGGGGCGCTCGGGGTGGGGCCGGGCGCGCTGATCAAGGCGATGCCGGTCGTGATCGAGGGCCGTGGGCTCGTCCTCGTCCTCGTCCGCGGCGACCATCGGCTCAACGAGGTAAAGCTGCGCAACGCGCTGGGCGCCGACTTTCGCCCCGCCGGCGCCGAGGAGATCGAGGCCGGGCTCGGTCCGGTCGGCTTCGTCGGCCCGGTGGGCGCGAAGGTCCCGGTCTTCAAGGACGCTGCGATCCAAGGCGACTCCTTCGTCGCTGGCGCCAACCGCCCCGACGCCCACCTGCGCGGCGTGCGGCCCGGCCGCGACTTCGAGTTCGAGGAGCTCGACGTGCGCACCGTCGAGCCGGGAGACATTGCGCCAAACGGGGGCTCGATCGCGATCGAGCCGGCGATCGAGATCGGCAACATCTTCAAGCTTGGCACCCGCTACTCGGAGCCGCTCGGCGCGACCTACCTCGACGAGGGCGGCGTGGAGCGACCGATCGTGATGGGCTCCTACGGGATTGGCCCGGCCCGCATCGTCGCCGCGGCGATCGAGCAGGGCGCCGACGAGCGGGGCATCGTCTGGCCGGCTTCGCTGGCGCCCTGGCAGGTCCAGCTCGTCTCGCTCGCCAAGGCGGGAGAGCCGGAGCGGGAGGCCGCCGATCGCCTCTACGCCGAGCTGCGGGCACGCGGCACCGAGGTCCTCTACGACGACCGCGACGCGGGGCCGGGAGAGAAGCTGACCGACGCCGAGCTGCTCGGCTGCCCGCTGCGGATCGTCGTCGGCCGCCGCGGGCTGGCCGAAGGCGTCGTCGAGGCGACGCGGCGGGCCGGGGGGGAGGAGGCGAAGCTGCCGGTCGAGGAGGCCGGCGAGCGGGTAACTGCCATGCTCTCGGGGTGAGACCACCCGCCCGCGGCGCACGCGGGAGCGAGCGAGCAAGATAGCCGGTGTCCATGAGTGCGAGCCAGCGAAAGCAGAGGTCGCAGGCGGAGTTCGTTCCCTTCGGGCGAGGACGGGTCCGCCGCCTGCTCGGCCTCGACCGCAGTGGGCCGCCGCCGCCCCAGACCGGCAAGGGCCAGCCGCTCAATCCATGGACGCTGCCCAATCTGGTCGGCTACCTGCGGCTCGCGGGCCTGCCGGTCTTCCTGGTGCTCGCCTTCGGCTCGGCCGACGGCCAGGGGGTCCTGATCGCCGCGATCTTCTGGCTGATCTCCGCCGGCGACTACCTCGACGGCCTGCTCGCCCGCCTCACCGGCCAGTACAGCCGCCTGGGGGCGCTGCTCGATCCGCTGATCGATCGTCTGACGATCCTCTCGGGAGCGGTCGTCTGCTGGCACTTCGAGCTGCTGCCGCGCTGGGCCCTCGCCGCCCTCGCCGCTCGCGAGCTGGCGATGCTGGCGATCGCCCAGTACGGCCTCCGGCACGGTGCTCGGATCGCCGTCAACTGGCCGGGACGGATCTCGGTCTTCCCGATCATGGGAGGCATCTTCCTCGCACTCCTCACCGACGGCTGGGTTCCGGCCGCGCTCCTCCTCTGGGGCTTGGTCATGGCGCTCCTCGCAACCGTGCTCTACGTCCGGGCGGGGCGCGACGCGGTGCGGGCGCAAGGAACTTCCCAGGTTCCATAACCTTCAACCTGCAGTTGAACCTTCACGGCAGCGACCTATAATCGCCGCAGCGGCCAACGGAGGCGAGTGCCTCCCTTATCGAGGAGTGAGATGGAGGACACCTTTCCGGATCTCGGTTCCCTCAGCGACGAAGAGCTGAAAGAGCTGATCGACAAGCTCACCGAGGAAGAGGACGAGATCTCGTACCGCCGGCGCGTCCTGCACGGCAAAATCGACATTTTGCGAGCCGAGCTGGTCAACCGCCTGCGCCAGAAGCACGAAAGCGGCGACTCGCTCATCTCCGGTGAGGACGTGGCGCAGCTGACCGACATCCTCGCGGGCAAGACCCAGCAGCCGCCCGAGGACAAGCCGGCGGCCTGAGGCACGACGATGGCCGCCCACTGCCCCGAGTGCGGGTTCGTCAATCCCGAGGGGGCGAACTACTGCCAGAAGTGCGGCGCGTACCTCGGCGGTCCGCCGGAGAGCGGCGACGAACCGACGACCATGACCTACACGGTCGACGAAACCGGTGAGATGCAGCCGATCGACATCGACGAGGCGGTCGAGCGCTCCGGGGCGGCGCTCGTCATTCGCTCCGGGGGCGGCCGGGCCGGCGAGAGCTTCACGATCTCCGACGATCGGGTCAGCATCGGCCGCAGCCCGGACGCCGGGGTCTTCCTCGACGACGTGACCGTCTCGCGCAACCACGCGCTGCTGGTGCGGCGGCGCGACGGCCTCTACATCGACGACCTGGGCTCGCTCAACGGCACCTATGTCAACCGGCGCCGGATCGAGTCGCACCTGCTCGCCGACGGCGACGAGATACAGATCGGCAAGTACAAGCTCAGCTACCTGGAGAAGTGAGGATGGCGGTCTCGGAGCAACAACATCGCTCACGCGATTCGCGCCCCCGCAAGGCGCTGACGATCGGCGCCGTTTGCAAGATCCTGCAGGGCGAGTTCGACGACATCTCGATCTCGAAGATCCGCTACCTCGAGGACCAGAAGCTGCTCAGCCCGCGGCGGACGCCCGGCGGCTACCGCCTCTACAGCCAGTCAGACGTCGAGCGGCTGCGGACGATCCTGCGCCTGCAGCGCGACGAGTTCCTGCCGCTGCGCGTGATCCGCCAGGAGCTGGCAGCTGGGGGCGACCTCGATTTCGGCGGCGGTGGCGACCGCCGGCCGGGCGGCGGCGCGGTACGGCGCGCGATCCTCGTCAACACCTCCAACGCCTATCTCGGCCTCGACGAGCTGGTCGAGGAGACGGGCGCCCGCGCCGAGCTGATCGCAGAGCTCGAGAACTTCGGCATCGTCCAGCCCGAGAAGCGCGACGGCAAAACCGTCTACGACGAGACCGACCGCGAGATCGTGCGGGCCGCCAACGAGCTGTCGCGGGTAGGCGTCGGCGCCCGCAACCTGCGTGTCTTCCGCTCCTCCGCCGACCGCGAGGCGAACCTGCTGGAAGCGCTGCTCGGCCCATCGCTGCGCTCTCGCAACCCCGAGCGCCGCAAAGAGGCGCTGGAGAGCCTCGAGAGCCTCGCCGCGACGGTCAGCCACCTCAAGCACCTGCTCTTGGTGCGGGACCTGCGGCGCCTCGCCGGCGATTGAGAACCCTGCGAGCGGGTGTCGAGCCAGCATGCCGCGAGTAACGCGTCGCCGCACCGTCGCGGCTTCCCCCCAGGAGGTGTGGGAGCTGATCTCCGATCCATACAGCCTGCCGCGCTGGTGGCCGCGCACCAAGCGAGTGGAGGGCGTCGACCGCAAGCCCGGCGGGCGTCGCAGCGAGTGGACCAAGGTGCTGACCACGGCCGAGGGGCGTGGCGTGCGCGCTGACTATCGCTGCCTGTCGGCCGCCGAGCCGGAGCGCTACGTCTGGGAGCAGCAGCTCGAGGGCACGCCGTTCGAGCGCCACCTCGCGGAGTCGCGGCTGGAGATCGGGCTGCGGTCGGGGGAGGCCGGGACGGAGGTGTCCCTGACGTCGGCGCAGAAGCTGCGCGGGATGTCGCGGCTCGGCTCGCCGATGCTGCGGGGCGCCCAGGGGAAGACCCTCGACGAGGCGCTCGACGGGATCGAGCGAGCGCTGGGGAACGAGGAATGAGCGACGACTGGCGTGTTATGCGCCTATATGGCGCAAAAGGCGCCAGGCGCCGGTGACCGCTCCGCGGCGAGACACGAAGTGGTGGGGCTGGGGCGACCCGTCGATCCAGCCAGAGCTCGACGACGAGGCGCGTGCGGCGCTGCGGGACTGGATCGGCGAGCTGAGCCCGTCGCGGCGGGCCGAGGCGATCGAGGACGTGCGGCTGCCCGAGCCTCAGCCGCTGCCCAGGGCGCTGGTCGACGCGGTTGGCGAAGGCGCCGTCTTCGTCGCGGCCGAGGACCGGCTCCGCCACGCGGCCGGGCGCGGCTACGCCGACCTGGTCCGGCTGCGGGGCGGGCGCCTCGACGCCGCACCCGACGCGGTGCTGTTGCCTGCCGACGCCGATGCGGTGCGCCGCGCCCTGGACGCCTGCGCTGCAGAGGGCGTCGCCGTCGTCCCGTTCGGGGGCGGGACCAGCGTCGTAGGCGGGGTCGAGCCGCTGCGCGGAAGCCACTCGCGTCTGGTCAGCCTCGACCTGGCGCGGCTGCGCGACGTGGAGCTCGACCGCCGCTCGCTGACCGCCCGCCTGGGGGCGGGTCTGCTCGGCCCCGAGGCGGAGGCCGCGCTCAACTCGCGCGGGGTCACCCTCGGCCACTTCCCGCAGTCCTTCGAGCAGGCGACGATCGGTGGGTTCGCCGCGACGCGCTCCGCCGGGCAGGCCTCGAGTGGCTACGGGCGCTTCGACGACCTCGTCACGGCAATTCGGCTCGTCGCGCCTGCCGGCGAGCTGCGCACGCTTCAGACGCCTCACACCGCGGCCGGTCCGTCGCTGCGCGAGCTGGTGGTTGGCTCTGAGGGAGTGCTGGGGGTGATCCCCGAGGTCACGGTGCGGGTCCGGCCGGCGCCCGCGGTGCGGCGCTACGAGGGCTGGATCGCCGAGAGTTTCGAGGCCGGGGCGGGGATCGTGCGGGCGCTCGCGCAGGGGCCGGGGCTGCCGACCGTGATCCGCGTCTCCGACGGGGACGAGACGCGCGCCTCGCTGGCGCTCTCGGGGCCGCGCGGCGCATCCAGAGCGATCTTCCACCGCTACCTGCGCCTGCGCCGGCGCGGCGAGGGGGCCCTGCTCGTCGTCGGATACGAGGGCGACGAGGAGTCGGTGGCCCGCCGGCGCGCACTGACCGTCCGCGAGCTCCGTCGCGGCGGCGCCGCGTACCTCGGCCAGGCGGCCGGCCGCTCGTGGGAGCACGGTCGGTTCCGGGGCCCTTACCTTCGAGACACGCTGATGGACATGGGTGCGGTCGTCGAGACGCTGGAGACGTCGCAAACCTGGAGCGGCCTCGAAGGGCTGCGGCGTGCCGTCGGCACCGCGATCCGCGATTCGCTCTCCGCCCAGGGGACGCCGGGGCTGGTGATGTGCCACCTTTCGCACGCGTACGCAGACGGGGCATCGCTCTACTTCACCTTCATCGCCGCGGCCCGGGAGGGAGCCGAGCTCGAGCAGTGGGCGGCGGTCAAGCGGGCCGCCTCGGAGGCCATAGTCGCGGCCGCGGGGACGATCACGCACCACCACGCCGTCGGCCGCGACCACGCGCCCTACATGGAGGAAGAGGTGGGAGGCACCGGACTCGAGCTCCTGCGCGCGGCCAAAGAGACCCTCGACCCGGCCGGAGTGATGAACCCCGGCAAGCTGCTCGGCTAGCCGCCGGCGCCCTGCGCCCCGACCACGACTGGTCCGGTCACATCGCCGCGCAGGACCGGCTCGCCGCCGAAGTCGGGGGCGCTTTCCTCGCCCCGCGCCTGTTTCAGCGCCGCTTCCAGCTCTTTGTTGACGACCAGCGAGAGCTCCATCTCGTCGTAGCCGCTGGCCAGCGCTCCCAAGACCGTGGGCGGCACTTCGATCTGGGTCGCTATCGCTCCGTTCTCGCCGACCCGCGTGGCCGCGATCGGGATCCTTTCTCCCTCGGCGTTGACGAGCGAGATGGCGTACGACTGGCCGGCCGGAGTCGGCTCCAGGCCTTTAGCCGCGAGTACCAGCCCGACCTGTTTTTTGAAACGGCCGAACAGCGCCCGTCCGCTCGCGTCGCCGCCGTCAACTGGACGCAGAACGGCCTGGGTGGCCCGTTTCGCCACGCCGGCCGGCAGTTCCCCACCCAGCGCCGGCACGTTGCCGCCATTGCTCTCATCATCGGAGCCGCCGCCACCTATGTCGATCGCCCCGGTGGCGAACAGAATCAGCAACAGGACCACCACAGCTCCACCTACCAATTCGGCGAAGCGGCGATTACCGGGCAAGCGCAACTGTCCTAGCGACTCGGTCCGCGCGGGACGTGGTTTTCTAGCCGCTTCTCCCGCGGGTGGCGTCGTAGGGGGGACCGCCCCCGAGGAGGCTCTAGCTACCGCAGGGGGCGGTGGGTCCCCTGCGGCGACCGGCCCCGCGGGCCGACC
>DATABM010000104.1:0-2913 GCA_036259555.1 Solirubrobacterales bacterium | reverse complement strand
GGCGGGTCGTGGCCCGCTATTCGGCTTTCACCTCGACCGTGTCGAGTTTGGTCAGTTTGCCGCCTTTGAATTCCGAGATGTCGTAGATGTAGCGGCTGAGGTCGCCGTTCTCGTCCCAGTCGATCGGGCCCGAGGCGCCTTCGTAGTCGATGTCCTCGCCGTTCTCAAGCGCTTCGATCGCTTTCGGCAGCTCCTCGAAGGTGTATTTCGTCCCGCCGGGGCCGGTGACGTCGACGATCGCCTCGGCCATCTCGGCCCCGTCGGCCGAGCCGGCCGCGACCGCTGCGAGGTAGCAGAGGATCACGTCGTCGAAGGTGGTCGAGTCGAACAGGTTGCGGGGCGGACCCGGGGCTCCTTCGTAGAGTTTGTCGAAGGCTTTCGGAGCTTCGCCCGCGAAGGCCCCCGGCGCGGTGCCGAGCATCCCTTCGCTCACCTCGGGCCCGACCAGTTCGGTCAGGTCGGTCGAGCTGAGCCCGTCGGTGATGAAGGTCTGCTCAGGCGACCAGTTGCCGGTGCGGACCAGCGCCGGTCCCAGTTTCGCGAAGGTTTCCGGGAAGTCGATGATCACGAAGTTGTCCGGGCTGCCGGAGACGAGCTGGTCGGCCTCGGAGTTGTAGCTCGGCTGTTCGGGGTCGTAGATGACCTTCTCGGCGACTTTGGCGCCGCGCTCTTCGAGCTCGGCCTCCAGCGAGTCGGCGAAGCCGGTCCCGTAGAGGTCGTTGCGCGCGCCGATGTTGATCGTCTTGCCTTTGAGGCCCCCCAGCTCTTTCTCCATGCGGTCCGCGAGAGCTTTGCCCTGCAGGCCGTCCGGCGGAGCGGTGCGGGCGAAGAGCCCTTCGTCGTCGAGGTCGGACAGCGCGTCGGCGGTAGACGCGGGAGAGATCAGCATCACGCCCTCGGGGACGGTGACCGAGCGCGCGACGGCGACCGTCGCCGTCGAGGCGTAGTCGCCGGAGATGCACGTCGCTCCGTCGGCGATCAGTTTGCGCGCCGCCTGCACGCCGCCCTGGTCGTCGGAGGCGCCGTCCTCGGTGACCAGCTCGACGGTGTGGTCGACGCCGGCCTGTTTGATGGCTTTCTGGATCTCCTGGGCGGCGAGGTCGCCGGCCTTCTCGCCGGCCGCGCCGTAAGGAGCGAGGTCGCCGGTCAGCGGAACCAGGTTGCCGATCGTCAGGTCGATCTGCGCGGCGCCGCCTCCGCCGCCGCCTTCGTCGTCATCACCGCAGGCGGCGACGCCGAGCGAAAGCGCGAGCACGGCAATGGCAGTGGCCGACACGAGGCTTGATCGCTTCACTGGGGATCCTCCTTTGACGCCTAGCGCTCCTCCGCGCGGGGATGCGCTTCCCTTTCCCCGAACCGGTGCGCCAAAACCCCTCGCGTACTCCACGCCGGTAAACGAATCGCCTCGTCGGGTAGGGAGCGACGCATGGCCAGGCAGCAGAGGGCCGCGGCGTTCGACGAGCTGGTCCGCGAGCTCGACTATCCGATGTTCATCGCCACGACGAGCGCCGGCGACGAGCGCGCCGGTTGTTTGGTCGGCTTCGCAACCCAGTGCAGCATCGACCCGCCCCGCTTCCTCGTCTGCCTCTCGGACAAGAACCTCACCTATCGCGTGGCGCGTCGGGCCGACGCCCTCGCCGTCCACTTTCTCCCGGCCTCGGCGGGGCACCTCGCCGAGCTGTTCGGCGGCGAGACCGGCGACGACGTCGACAAGTTCGCCCGTTGCGAGTGGCGCACTGGTCCCGGCGGTGTCCCAATCCTCACCGAGTGCGACAACTGGTTCGCCGGCACGATCTTCGCCCGCCACGACCTCGGCGACCACGTCGGCTTCGTCCTCGAGCCGATCGCCGCACACACCGGCACGCCGCTCGACGAATTCACGTTCCACCGGGCGCGGCGAATCGAGCCCGGGCACGAGGCGTGACGCCACTCAGTGCGCCGCCCCCGGTGCCCAGTTGTCAGGAAGCTGACGCTTGTGACCGCAACCGTTGGGTAGGCACCGAGTTGGCAGGGAAACGTCGATGGCAAGGAGGCGGGCGACGATGCACGCAAAGGGAATCGGAGCACGATGCCGTTGGGTAGTGGCATTGGCGGCACTGCTCGCCGCCGCGCTTCCGGCGAGCGCGGGCGCGGTCACGGTCAGCGCGACGGAAGGTGCTGACGCGAAAGGCGCCGCGCAGGCTGCGCTGAGCGTGCAGGCAGTGCCGGCTGAGGCGAACCTGCTGAGCGTCACCGTGAGCGGCGGCGAGGGCGCTTACGTATTCGACGTGCGCGACAACGCCGAGCCGAGCGTCGCGGGGGCCGGCTGCAGCGGCGGCGGCACCCCCGGAACGCCGGTGACGTGCGCGCTCAAGGTCCTGCCGACGCTGACGGTCGCCCTGGGCAACGGCGGCAGCTTCCTCGACACCAGAAGCCTTCCTCCGCTGCCCTCCACGAACGTGACCGGCGGCTCCGGGAACGACACGATCCTCACCGCGAACGGTGGCGACCAGGTGCAGGACGGCGCGGGGACCGACGTGGTGCGAACCGCCGGCGGCAACGACAGCGTCTTCGCACCGCCTGCGGCGGACGGCCCCGATCTCTACGACTTGGGGGACGGCGTCCTCGACCTCGTGAGCTATCAGGCACGGTCGCAGCCGATCTCCTACCAGCAGGGAGGCGAGGCGAACGACGGCGCGCCGGGCGAGCAGGACACGGTGCGTAGCGCCGAGGCGGCCGTCGGCGGCTCCGCCAGCGATTCCCTCGTCGGCGGGAACGGGGGCGACTACCTGCTGGGCGGCGGAGGCGACGACGTGGCCGTGGGCGAAGCAGCCGACGACGTGCTGGCCGGCGACCTCGGGGCCGGCGCGGAGCAGGTCGGGCAGCTCGCGCTGAATCGACTCGGGCTGAGTGCCGCCGACCGGACCGCGGTAG
>DATABM010000103.1:0-16102 GCA_036259555.1 Solirubrobacterales bacterium | reverse complement strand
GTCGGCGTCCTCCCAGAGCAGCAGGGGATGGACGATGAAGGCCGCCTCGCGGCCCGCGAGCGGCGAGTGCTCCGGGCCGACCTCGGCGAGCGCGCCGCCCCAGGGCACGATGAAGATCTGCGAGGGGCTCGCCGGCACTTCCGCGGCGCGGCGGTCGATGGTCGCAATCGCCTCGTCGCTGAGCTCGGCGACGTGCTCGGCGGTCCAGTAGTTGCGGTAGCCGGGCGGGTCGTCGAGCGAGCAGTTGAAGTCGGCGTACGGGGTCGGGGCGAAGAAGTCGGCGGTGGGCGGGCCGAACTCGCGCAGCGCCCGCAGCGCCTCCTCCCCCTCGGAGACCGGCCCCGCGTAGATCCCGGCGACGATCGCCGCCGGCTGGTCGTGCAGCTCGGCGGGAATGTCGTCTTCGCCGGGAGCGGTGACGTAGGCGAACGCGAGGCCGAGCTCCTCGGGCGCGGCCCGCATCGTGTCGCGGAACAGGCGCAGCAGCTCCTCGCCGCGCTCGGCCGGGTGCAGGACTAGGCCTGCCAGAATTTCCGCCTCGAGCGCGTGCAGCCGCAGCTCGAGCGCCGTTACGACGCCGAAGTTGGCGCCGCCGCCGCGCAGGGCCCAGAGCAGCTCCGGGTTTTCCTCCGCCGAGGCGCGGACGACGCGGCCGTCGGCCGTGACCAGCTCGGCGGCGAGCAGGTTGTCGCAGGCAAGCCCGTGCTTGCGCTCGAGCCAGCCGGAGCCGCCGCCGAGGGTGAGACCGACGACGCCGGTGGACGAGACACGGCCCCCGGTCGTCGCCAGCCCGTGCGCCTGGGTGGCGCGGTCGACCTCGGCCCAGGTGGCGCCGCCGCCGACCCGCACGACCCGTCGCTCGGCATCGACCTCGACGTCGCGCATCCCGCGCAGGTCGAGGACCAGGCCGCCGTCGCAGAGCGAGCACCCGGTGACCGAGTGGCCACCGGCCCGCACCGCCACCTCGAGGCCGTGCTCGCGGGCGAAGGCAAGCGCGGCTACGACGTCGTCGGGCGCGGTGCAGCGGGCGACCAGCCGCGGGCGGCGCTCGATCATCGAGTTGAACAGCGTGCAGGCGTCGGCGTACTCGGCGTCGCCCGGCTCGTAGAGGCGGCCGCCGAGGGTGAGGCGCAGCTCCTCGTCCGGCAGCGGTGCGCCTAGGTCAGGCATGGCTGGGTGCGTTCATCTGGGATTGTTCCTTTCGAGGACCGAAAGCGCGTTGGCACGATCGTCTCAGCTCGGCTTGCGGGCTCAGATGATTACCGACCGTCTGCGCAGGCGACGATCGGTGGCCGCCGGCCGATTAGTTTTCGGTCGCGGTCGTATTGAGGGAGAGAAGGGCCAGCATGGGCCCCGGCAACCAGGAGGCAGCGATGCCAGACGTAACCCTTGCGACGATCGATGAGATGGAGCCGATCTACGACGGCATCGCCAGGCGGGCGCGCGCAACGCTCGGCGTCACCGCGTGGGGGATGCAGGTGATGACGCTCCCGCCGAACTGGGACGGCTACCCCGACCACTCCCATGACGCGACCACCGAAGAGGCCGGGCAAGAGGAGGTCTACATCCCGCTCGAGGGATCGGCGGTGCTCGTCGCCGACGAGGAGAGCTACGAGCTGCGGCCGGGCGTGATGGTCCGGGTGGGGCCTGAGCAGAAGCGGCGGATCGTCCCCGGCGGCGAGGGCGTCCGCTTCATCGCCCTCGGCGGCACCCCCGGCAGGGCCCACAGCCCCTCGCCTTGGACCGAGCTCGGCGGTCCCCTGCCGGTGCCGGCGTCGCCATGAGCGAGCCGATTCGTTCGGCCGAGGATGGAGGCCGGGAGGAAGCCCGCCTCCTCGCGGCCGCGCAGAGGGGCGAGGAAGCGGCGTTCGTCGACCTGACCTCGCCCCATCGACAGGCGCTGCATCTGCACTGCTACCGGCTGCTCGGGTCGCTCCACGACGCCGACGACGCGCTTCAGGAAACGCTCCTCAACGCCTGGCGGGCGATCTCAGGCTTCGAGCCTCGCGCGCCGCTACGGGCCTGGCTCTACCGGATCGCCACCAACGTCGCGCTTCGGATGATCGAACGGCGTCGCGAGCCGGCCGCGCCGGTCGATGCCCACCTCCAGCCCTATCCCGACACCATGTTCAACGACGTTCCCGCGGCGCAGGGCGGTCCCGAGGAGGAGGCGATCGTTTCCGAGGGGGTCGGCCTCGCCGTCGTCGCCGCGATGCAGCTGCTGCCGCCGAAGCAGCGCGCCGTGCTGGTGCTCCGCGACGCGCTCGGTTGGCGGGCGACCGAGGTCGCGGACCTCCTGGAAGAGAGCGTGCCCGCCGTCAACAGCGCCCTGCAGCGGGCCCGCGCGACGATCGCCCGCGAGCACGAGGCGGGCACCCTCGCCCGGGTCAACGCCCCCGCGAGTCGCGGCGAGGAGGCGCTGGTTGTCCGTCGTTTCCAGGAGGCGTGGACCAGAGTCGACATCGATGGCATCGTCGCTCTGCTCACCGACGACGCGCTGCTGACCATGCCGCCGGTCGAGATGCGCTTCGAGGGCGCCGAGAGCATCGGGCGGTTCTTCGCGACCGAGCCGGTCGGAGGCCGCCTCGACCGGATAGAGCTGGTCGAGGTCCGCGCCAACGGCCAGCCGGCGCTGGCCAGCTACGCCGACGAGGACGGAGACGGCGTCCACAGCGCCTACGGGATGATGGTCCTCGCGCTGAGGGATGACCGAATCTCCGGCATCACCGGATTCCCCAGGGACCCCGCGCTCTTCGGGCGCTTCGGGTTGCCGACTGAGCTCGGCTCCTAGTTGCATCTGGGGGTCGGCTGCAGCGGCCCCGGCCGTCTCGGCTCCTGAGTTGCGTCTGGGAGCCGGATGGTGTTTAATGATCTTGTTAATTAACGAAACCGTTATATGCCGACCGACCAGCTCGCCCTCACCTTCGCCGCCCTCGCCGATCCGACGCGACGCTCGATTCTGAGCCGCCTCGCCGAGGGAGAGGCGACCGTCGGCGAGCTGGCGGAGCCCTTTCCGGTCAGCCTGCCGGCGATCTCACGCCACCTCAAGGTGCTCGAGCGCGCCGGCCTGATCGTCCGCGATCGCGAAGCGCAGTGGCGGCGGAGCAGGCTGCAGGCCGAGCCTCTCGACGAGGCGGTGGAGTGGATGCAGTCCCGCAAGCGAACGTGGGAAGCCCGAATGGACCGACTCGACGCGCACCTGCGCCAAAAAGGAGAGCAAGATGAGTGACCCGACCCCAGCCGCGGACACCGACCAGCAGGTTCTGATCACCCGCGTCTTCGACGCGCCCCGCGAGCGGGTGTTCCGGGCCTGGACCGATCCCGACGAGGTGGCGGCCTGGTATGGCCCCGAGCACATGGAGGCCCCTCGTGAGCGGATCAAGATCGAGCCGCGGGTGGGAGGGCGCTGGGAGCTGACGATGGTCCGCCGTGACGGTGCGGGGGAGTTCTCGATCGGCTACGAGATCGTCGAGCTGGTCGAGCCGGAGCTGATCGTGCTGCGCTCGGACCCGATGCCGGGGATGGCCGAGCACGAGCCCCCCGTCGTCCGGATCGAGCTGCACGACCACGGCGCCAAGACGCGAATGACGTTCAGCGACGGGCCCTACCCGGCCCCCGGCGGCGATCGCGCCGAAGGCGGGTGGAACGCCGCCTTCGAGAAGCTCGCGGCGCGCGTCGTCGGCTAGGGACCACGTCACGCCAGCGGCGATCTTCGTAGAACCACGCGCCCGAGCGGGGTCACGACTCCCCGATCGGCGCGTGGTTCAGCTCGAGCGTCGTTTCCTCTCTGGTTGGATCAGCCTGCGCATGCGTTCTCCTTGCTGGACGGCTGACTCAGGACCGCTCGGCCGGCGGCACGTGGTGGTTGCCCTTGAAGAGGTCCTGCGGGTCGTAGAGCGCCTTCACCTGGCGCAGGCGCGCCCACGTCTCGGCATCGAAGAAGGCGCTCGCGTCGGCTGGCTCCTCGACGAAGTTGGGGTAGTCCCCAACGCGGTTCGGCGCGACGGCCGCGGAGACCGCCTCGAGCGCCGCGCTGACGGCCGGCTCGGCATCCGGCTCTTCGACGACGCCGATGGCCGCCATGCAGATGTTCCCCGGCAGGGTCGCGCGCGCTCCCGCGCCGGGCTCCTTGCGGGCGAGGGCGCCGCCCATGTGCCGGAACTCGACGACGGCGAGGGCCGAGCCGGGGCCGGCGACCCGCGCCACCGCCTCGATCGCGTCGCTCGACAGCTCGTCCAGCAGCGCGTGCGCGAACTGGAAGGGCAGCGGGTCTTCGGGATCCATTGCCAGATCGGAAAGGAAGACCGGCGCCTGCATCGCGAACGTGTCGATCTGCGGGCCGAGTTGGCGCAGCGGCCGCAGCAGCTCACGGCCGTCGGACTCGGGGCCGAGGAAGGCCGCTTTGACGACCATGAAGGAGCGGCCTCGCACAGGCTCCGGGATCTCCGGGAAGGGCGGGAAGTGCACGACGTCGGCCCACGAGGTGATCTCCTCGGGGAGCTTGGGCAGCAGCTCGGTCCAGGCGTGGAGGACTTCGGAGGTCTGCTCGAGGGCGAAGAACATGGCGCCGGCGTAGAGCTCGCTGACCGGCTCGACGGCGAACTCGATCGCCGTGACGACGCCGAAGTTGCCGCCGCCGCCGCGCAGCGCCCAGAACAGGTCGGGCTCGTGCACGGCGTCGGCGCGGACCAGGTGGCCCTCCGCGGTCACCAGCTCGATCGCGGTCACGGCGTTCGTCTGCATCCCGTACTTGCGCGAGAGCCAGCCGATCCCACCGCCCAGCGAGTAGCCGACGATGCCGACGTCGGGCGAGGACCCGTGCAGGGCGGCCAGCCCGAGCTCGGAGAGGTGGGGAGTCACCTTCTCCCACTTCGTCGCGGCGCCGACCCGCACGCGGCGCTCGTCGGCGTCGATCCCGACGCCGGTCAGCGCCGAGGTGTTGAGGATCAACGTTCCGTCGAGCGACCCGAGGGGCGCGGCGTTGTGTCCGGTCGCCTGCGGCGCCACCCGCAGGCCGCGCTCGCTTGCGTAGGCGACCACGGCGGCCACCTCGCGCTCGTTCGCGGGAAAGGCGACTGCCTCCGGGCGCTGGTCGATCAGCAGGTTGAAGGCGCCACGGGCCTCGTCCCAGTCAGGATCGTCGGGACGGACGACACGGCCCAGGCCCCTGGCGGAATCGGTGACGGCGGAATCGACGACGGTCATGCTCAGCTCCTTTGCTCGATGTCCGCCAAGCATCAGGCGAGACGAGCGGGCGCACATCGGGGCGGCCCCTAGACAGCAACCCGAAACTTCCGCGCGCCGTATCCCCTAAGGGAGCGCGACGGCCGGCGTCGCCCTAA
Source organism: Solirubrobacterales bacterium (assembly GCA_036259555.1). Taxonomy (GTDB): domain Bacteria; phylum Actinomycetota; class Thermoleophilia; order Solirubrobacterales; family 70-9; genus VRUE01. The sequence continues at coordinate 10,760 of DATABM010000103.1, read as the reverse complement.
GGGGTCTGCGACGAGGCCGGCGCGGCGAGCGCGCCATCGAGCTCGCGCCGGGAGCGGATGCCGAGCTTGCGGTAGGCGTTGGAGAGGTGGACCTCGACGGTCTTGGGGGTGACGTAGAGCTCCTGGGCGATCTCCCGGTTGGTGCGTCCCGCGGCGGCGAGGTCGACGACCCGGCGCTCGCTGGGCGTCAGCGACTCGACGCCGCTGAGGGCGTCGCGGCGCGGCCGCGAGCCGGCCGCCTGCAGCTCTGAGCGAACCTGCTCGCAAAGAGCCTCGGCGCCGCATGCGCCGGCCAGCTCGAGGGCGAGGCGCAGGGGCTCGCGTGCCTCGGTCGGCTTCCTCGCTCGCCGTAGCCCGGAGCCGAGCGCGGCGAGCGCCTTGGCGTGCTCGAGTCGGGCCGTCGACCCCTCGAGCACCTCAACGGCCTCCGTCAGCCGCTCCAGTCCCTCCTCGCGCTCCAGCGTCCCGAGCACCCGCAGGCTTCGCCCCAGGGACCACGGCGCGCCGAAGGCGCGCGTCACCTCGAGCTCCTGTCGCGCCAGCTCGATCCCCTCCGCGCGGCGGTCGACCCGGTCGAGCGCCTCGGCCTTCAGCGAGCGCCACCAGAGCCTGGCGGGATCGGGAACGGCGTCGCAGTGCGCCGCCAGCTCATCGGCCACCGGCAGCGCTTCCTCGGCCCGGCCGGCGGCGGTCAGCACCGCCACGCGGGCGCTGAGCCACGAGCTCGTCGCGTGAGTCGCCGGGCGGACCGCTCCAACTCCCTCGAGAAGGCGCTGCGCCTCAGCGACCCGACCGCGCTCGCGCAGGACTTCTGCCATGAACGAGCGGCTGTTGGCGGTCGCGTAGGGATCGTGACCCCACAGGGTGAACGCTTCGTCGGCAGCTCGCAGCGACTCCTCGGCAGCCACCAGGTCCCCTCGGCGCAGATGGCTGTAGCCGTTCCAGAGATGGGTTGAGGACGCCGAGAGCAGCGAGCCGCGGCGGTGCGCTTCGTCGAGGGCCTGCTTCCACACGTCGACGACCTCGGGACGGTCGGCGACGACCAGCGTCACGATCGCCCCGAACGGGAGCAGTGCCGGGTCGGCCTCACTCATCTCCCCACCCTCGAGGGCGGCCAAAGCGAGCTCGGCGCACTCGCTGGCGATGCCGTCGGTGCAGACCGCCTCCCAGGCCGCTACCGAGGCGAGCATGCAGGCGCCGGGGCCGCCCGCGGGCCGATGGCGGTACTGGCGAAGGCGCGAGAGGCGTTCGTCCTGGCGGGCCCCGAAGAAGACGGTCATCGACTCCAGCGCCTCCAGCCCCATGCGAAGGTCGTCGAACTGCTCGGGTAGCTCTGCCGCGGCGCAGCCGGCGATCGAAGCGGCCTCCTCGGGCGAGCCCATGAAGAGGAGGGTCCGGCTCAGCAGCCCGGCGGCGATCGCCCGGGCCATCGGGTCCGACAGCTCCTCGCAGGCGAGGGCGAGGTGCTCCTGGGCGGTGGCGCCGCTGATCAGCGCCTCCGCCGCGCCCAGCTCGAACAGCAGCCGCCCCCTGTCCGCATCGGCGGGGAGGTCGTTGAGCGCGCGCCGCAGGTAGGCGGCGGCGCTTTCCGCCGCGCCAGCGTGCATCGCGGCGCGTCCCGCCTCCCACATCAACTCAGCCGCCCAGCGCTCGCCGCGCGGCGAGGTGTGCAGGAGCTGGGCCGCGACGCGGTCGATCGGGGCGCTGCCGTCACGCAGCAGCGCCGCCGCCCGGGCGTGCTCGAGCTCGCGCTCCCCCGGGGACAGCTCGTGGTAGACGGCGTCGCGGACCAGCGGGTGGACGAACCCGAGCGGCGGCTCGGGGCGCAGAATCTCGGCCCGGGCCAGCTCACGCGTCGCGTCGGCCGCGCGCCCCTCCTCGACGCCCGCGAGACCTGCCACGGCTGGCAGCTCGACGCCGTCACCGAGGACGGCGACCGCCCGCGCCACGGATCTCGCCTCGGCTGGCAGCCGCGCAAGCCGCAGCAGGACAGTCCGCGAGACAGCCCGCGGACCGATGTCGGTGACGCGTTCGATGTGCCCGGCGTCGGGGCGGACGCCTTCGCTGCGGAGCGCCGTGACGAGCTGGCTGAGCAGGAGCGGGTTGCCGCCGGTCGATTCCTGGCAGGCGGCGACGAATCCAGGGTCGGGCGTCGCTCCGAGTCGGTCCTCGAGGAAGGCCGCCACGGCCTCATCGCTCAACGGGCCCGGACGAACCGTTGTCGCGGCGGGGTCGTTGGCGATCTCACCGAGCAGCGCCGGGTCGGTCCCCGGCTCCGCCTCGCGCAAGCCGGTCAGCAGCAGGACCGGCTGGCCCTCGATCCGCCGTGCCAGATAGGCGAGGAACATGAGCGACGGCCGGTCGCACCAGTGGAGGTCGTCGACCGAAAGCAGCAGCGGGCTCTCCTCGGCCAGTCCGAGGACTAGCCAGAAGACGCCGTGCAGGGCCGCGAACGAGGCGCCCTGGCCGCCCTCTGCGCCGGACCCGACCTCCCCGAAGACCGCCGCCGCGGGCGCCGCGGCGCCGCTGAGCAGCAGCTCCCTGCGCTCAGGATCGGCCAGCTCGGGGTCGAAGAGCTGGCGGACCACGCCGAAGGGAAACTCGCCCTCGAGCTCGCCACCGCGGGCTGAGAGCACCCGCATCGACCCCTTTGCGCGGCGCCTGGCCTCGGCGAGCAGCCGGCTCTTGCCGATCCCGGCCGGTCCCTCGATCACCGCAAGGCAGCCCTGACCTGCGACGGCCTGCTCGATCCTCGAATCGAGCTCCTCTACCTCCGGTCCCCGATCGAACAGTCCCTCCACAGGCCAATGCTATGGGGCATTTGGTCCCAGGTCGCGCTCGAACGAATGCGCCTGACGACCGATAAGCTGAACGCGTCGCTCGGGAAAGGGAGGGAGCCATGCTCACTCGTGTGTACAGCCATGTTCGCCGGCAGCCGGTCGCCTATCTGGCGCTGTTCGTGGCACTCGGGGGCACCTCGTATGCCGCGGTGCAGCTGCCGCGCGACAGCGTCGGCTCGAGGCAGATCCGGGCGGGAGCTGTGGGAGCGAGTGAGCTGCGACAGCAGGCCGTCACCTTGGCCAAGATCGCCAACGCGGCGCGCACGGAGCTGCGGGGCGCGCGCGGGCCGGAGGGCGTGCGCGGGCCTGAGGGGCCGCAAGGCATCCGCGGTCCGGAGGGCGTCCGCGGTCCCGAGGGGCTTCCCGGCCGGCTCGACGGCCCGGCCGGCGGCGACCTGACCGGCAACTTCCCCGACCCCACGATCGATCCAGCCGCCGCGATCCTCAACCAGGCCGCGGGGCCTCAGGATGGTTCGATGTTCCTCGACGGCACGATTCGCACGACCGGGCAGTTGCGACTCGGCTCAGAGACGATCGCGGGCCCTAGCTATCCAGCCGGCAGCGACGGTCTCACGATACGTCGCGTCTACACGCCGAACGAGCCGGGACACGAGCTGGCCAGGTTCGGGCCGGGGGGCATCGTCAAATCTGACGAATTTTCGTCGAATCCGGGTCCCGCCTATGTCTGGATCGAAAACCGCACGGGCGCCACCATACGCCCCACCTGCGGCGCCGCCCCTAGCATGCCGAGCGGCTACGTCGACAATCTCCCGAATGGCACCAATGGCATCCTCCTGCCAGACGTCTACCACCTCGATTGCATGTTCTCGCACCCCGACGGCCACCAGACGTACCTCGTCGCCTCGCGGTTGGAAGGCTTCAGCTGGACCGGCTTCATCATCTCGACCTACGATCAGTAGGCACTCCCGAGCCGGTCTAGCGCCACGCGTAGTCCGGCCCGAGCGCCACGGCGGCCGCGGCCGTGCGGGTGGGGACGTGTAGCCGCGCGAGGATCTGCTCGACGTGGCGGCCGACGGTGCGCCGGCTGATCCCGAGCTCGTGCGCGATGGCAGCATCCGTGAGGCCCTCCGCGACGAGTGCCAGGACCTCGGCCTGGCGGCGCGTCAGCGGCAGCCCCCGTTCGAGGTCGGCCGCCTCCGGCCGCTGCGTCCGACGCTCGTTCAGGAGCAGCATCTCGGCGTCGTCGGTGCCTGCCGACGCCAGTCGAACCTCGAGGCGGCGGCCCGACGCGGCTCGCACGAGGGGCGCGGGGTCGGGGCTGCGCCGCCGCTGTTCGATCCATTCCTCCAGCTCGGAGGGCAGCCGATCGGTGGCGGGAGACGGACCGAACCAGTCGCGCAACACATGCCTCGCGCGCTCGCCGCACGCCGCGATCCGACCGTTGCCGTCGAGCAGCACGGCGAGGGAGCCAAGCGCCTCGAGGCTGCGCTCCAGCAGCTTGCGGCTGCGCTCGGCGACCCTGCCGATCGCGATCCGGCCACGGGCTGCCGCCACGTGCGGCGCGAGGGTTTCGATCAGGGCGAGCTCGCGCCGGCCGAAGTCGCGCCCCGCCCGGTGGGCGGTTATGCAGGCGATCTGTCCCGGCTTCCAGTGGACCTGCAGGATCAGCTCGCCTTGCATGCCCAGTTGCCGATAGCCGGAGTGGAGGGGAAGGCGTCGCAGCCGGCGCTGGCTGAGCAGGTCGGAGAGGCGCATCGGTTGCCGCTCAGGTCCGCTCACCAGGCGCGCGAGCCCCGGATGCTCCTTCCAGTGCGCGGCGTAGAAGGCAAGCGTGCCGGCGTCGAACAGCTCCGGGTAGGCCAGCTGCGGCAGGATGTCGATCGCTGCGCGGGGGGAGTGGAAATGCAATTCGCCACTGCCGAAGGCGTCGGCGCCGATCAACTGGGGCATGGCGAGCAGCGGTCCCTCGAGATCCTTCGAGGTGCGGCAGGCGGCCAGGTCGCCGGCGAGCGACAGCGCCCTGCGCGAGTCTCTGGCCACGAGCTCCGCCGTGCCCATGCCGATCGTCACCCCCTCGCTTCGCTGCTGAATACCACTTCAGCATAGGGAGAATTCCCCATTGAGACCGCGGCCCGGGGCCGCCACTGTGCAGCCATGCGGGCCCTTCGCCTCGCCGCTGCTCTCGCCGTGCTCGGCGGGGCGCTTGCCGTGCCGAGCGCAGCCGGCGCGGTCGCCTTTGCCGAGCTCCGCGGCGACGTCGTCGAATACGCCGGGGGGTCGGAAGCGAACGCGCTCAGCTTCAGCCAGTCGGGCAACACCATTACCTTCAGCGATGCCGGGGCGACGAGCATCGTCACGGATTCCGACTGCTCGACGGGCTCCGGAGGCTCGGTGACTTGCACTTCGCCGGATTCGAGCTTCGAGATATGGGTTGGGCTGGGAGCCGGCAACGACACGGCGGTGGCGGCAAGCAGCGTCACCGCGCCGACCGTCTGGAACCCCTTGCTCGGCAGCGAATCGGGTCTCGGGAACGACGCCTACGCCGGCAGCTCGGGGGTGGACACCTTCTTCGCGGAGCCGGGCGCCGACCGCTACAACGGCAATGGCGCCTCCGGAGACACGATCACCTACCAGCGCGAGGTCTTCGACGGGGGCGTCTCGGTGACGCTCGACGGGGCCGCCGACGACGGCCTCCCAGGCGAAGGCGACGACGTCGAGACCGACGTCGAGAACGTCGTTGGCAGCGAGGGCGACGACACGATCGAGGGCAGCGGCAGCGGCAACATCCTCAGCGGCAACCTCGGCGCGGACACGCTGGAGGGCGGGCCCGGCAGCGACAGCCTCTACGGCGAACGCCAGGCGGATTGCGCGGGGAGCCTCCCCGACTTCGCCGACGTGCTCGACGGCGAGGCCGGCGACGACGACCACTTCGGCTGCGGCGGCGGCGACACCCTGGTCGCCGGCCCCGGCTTCGACCTCTACGACGGCGGCCAGAGCGAACTCGACCTGCTCACCTTCGCCGGGCGAGGGACGGCGGTCGAGGCCGATCTCTCGGGAGGCGAGGACGAGGACGAAGACGTCGTCGGCGTCGAGCGGCTGCGCGGTGGCAGCGGCGCCGACGAGCTCAGCGGCGACGGTGGCGAAAACGTGATCGAAGGCGGTCCCGGCAACGACCTGCTGCGCGGTCTCGCCAACCAGGACTTGCTCCGCGGCGACGCCGGCAGCGACAGCTTGAACGGCGGTCCCGACCCGGACGAGCTGCACGGCGGCGCCGATTCCGACAACACCCTGGAGTACGCCGGCGCCGCGGTCGAAGTGCGCGTCTCGCTCGACGGCGTCGGCAACGACGGGCCGATAGGCGTCGCCGGAGGCGACAACGTGCATCCCGACATCGAGATCGTCTCGGGCGGCCTGGCCGGGGATGTCCTGGTCGGCTCGGCGGGAGACGAGGTCCTGATCGGCCAGGGAGGGGACGACCTGCTCGAAGGCGGCGCCGGCAGCGACTCGCTCGGCGGCCTGGCCGGCGACGACGAGCTCGTCGGCGGCGCGGGCGCCGACAGCCTCCAGGGAGGCGACGACGAGGACACGCTGCGGGCGCGCGACGCGACGGTAGACACGACACTCGACTGCGGCGCGGGCGCCGACAGCGCCCTCCTTGACCCGAGCGACCCCGCCACGGTGGGATGCGAGCTGGAGGACAGGATGGCGCCGCGCGCCACGCCAAGCGTCGGCTCCCACGCCTTCGGCGGCGTGCCCGTCGGCAGCCGCTCCGCCACTTTCGCCTTCACGGTGACGAACACGGGCGAATCGACGCTGACGCTGGGCGCGCTGGCGCTGGGCGGTCCCGACGCTTCGCATTTCGCGCTCTCGGCGGACACCTGCTCCGGCGCCTCGCTGCCGCCAGACGCCTCCTGCTCGTTCGGCGCGAGCTTCGCGCCCGCCGCCCCCGGTCCGCGCAGCGCCACCGTCACGATCCCCTCCAACGATCCCGACGGCCCGGCGACCGTGCTCCTGAGCGGGACGGGCGCGTCTCCCGGCGGCGGTTCCGGGGGGAGCGCCGGCTCGAGCGGCGGCGCCGCGCCGGGCGGAGGGGCCTCCCACGCTGCCGGCCTCGCGGACAACGAGGTGGTCGGCGTCCGCGTCAGGGCGAAGCGGCGCCAGCCGCAGGGGAAGGCCGAGCGCGGCAAGATCGTCGTCCGCCTGAAGGCAGGCGCGGCCGAGCGCGTGCGGATCGTCGCAGCGGGCAAGATCGTCGTCGGGAAGGGCGCCGGCGCCGCGCGCCCGGCCTCCTACCGGCTCGCGCGGTCGGCCCGAAAAGCCCGCGCCGGCAAGCTCCTGGTCTTCGCTTTGCGGCCCAGGGGCGGCGCCGCGGCGAAGGTCGCCGACGCGCTGCTGCGCGGCGGCAAGGCGGTGGCGATCGTGCGACTGGCCTTCGCCGACGAGGCCGGCGCCCGTGCCAAGCGGAAGCTGCGGATCAAGCTGCCTCCTGCACCGTCCGGTCCGGCGAGGAGATGACAACCGATCTGGCCGCGGCCTCGCCGCTGCGGAGCGACGCCTCACACTTTCGGCCGCGTCCGGGAGGGCGCTCGGGACGAATCGGTCAAGCCGAACAAGAAGGACGGGACGGCGAAGCTAGTCGTCGACGTTCCCGGCCCGGGCAAGTCGTCCTTCATGGCAAGGGCCTCAAGAAGACGGCCAAAACCGTGAAGAAGAAAGGCAAGGTCGCCCTCGAGGCGATTCCGAAGGAAAAGCAGAAGAAGAAGAAGAAGAAGAAGAAGAAGAAGAAGCTCGAGGAGAAGGGCAAGCTCAAGGTCCCGGCGATCCTCACCTTCATTCCGAAGGACGGGCAAAAGCAGGTCAAGAAGGTGAGCGTCCTGCTGCGCGACAAGACGGCGTCGAAGAAGTAACCAGCCGTTAGGCTTTTCGGTATGGCCGGAACGCAGACCTCAGGCGCTGTCGCCCCCGGCAACGAGGAAGCCGTGCGAGCGTGGGACACGGTGCTCCACGAGCGCTGGAAGCAGAACCGCGAGGTGTTCGTGCGCGCGCTGGACGGCGTCACCGACGAGATCTTCGAGCGCTTTCCGCCCCCGCGGGGAGGGCGGTGCATCGACATCGGGTGCGGGTTCGGCGAGACGACCCAATCCATGGCCGGGCTGGTCGGCCCCGAAGGCTTCGCGCTCGGCACCGATTCCTCTCCGAAGTTCGTCGAGGACGCCCGTCGCGAGGCAGCCGAAGCCGGCGTCGAGAACGTCGGGTTCGAGGTGGCCGATGCGCAGACGGCCGGCTGGGAACCGGTTTACGACTACGCGTTCTCGCGCATGGGGACGCAGTTCTTCAGCGCGCCCGTCCCGGCCATGCGGGCGATACGGGGCGCGTTGAAGCCCGGTGGCGCGCTGCGCAAGATCTGCTGGCGCCGCAAAGACGAGAGCCCGTTCTGGGCCGAGACGGAGGAGGTCGTAAAGCGGTTCCTCTCTCGACCCGAGGAGTACGAGGCCGACACCTGCGGCCCCGGGCCGTTCTCGCTCGGCAACCCCGATACGTGTCGGGGAATCCTCGAGGCCGCCGGGTTCGCGGAGATCGAGCTGCACTCGCGCGACTTCGACTACTTCATGGGCAAGGACACCGACGAAGCCGTCGACGCCCTGCTCGCGATCGGTCCCGGCGCCGAGCTGATCCGGCTCAACGGAGAGCACGGCGAGAGCCGGCGGCCGGAAATCGCCGCTGCGCTCGCCGACCACTACGCCGCCTGGCAGCAGGACGACGGCTCGATCGTCGGTCGCGCGTCCGTGTGGCTCGTCGCTGCCACCAATCCCGGCTAGCAACGGCCGCCGCGGCTGATCGAATAAGACGATGACCAAGTCCGACGAGGATCAAGCCGCCGACCTCTACGGCAACCGCTTCCTGACCGAGGACGTGCCGACCGAGCGTTTCCCGGAGAGCGGGATGTCGGCGCTCGACGCGATGCGCCTCCTCGAGGAGGAACTGGCGCTCGAGGGGGAACCGCAGCGCAACCTGGCGACCTTCGTAACCACCTGGATGGAGCCGGAGGCGCAGCGGATCATCACCGAGAACCTGCACCGCAACTTCATCGACCACGCCGAGTATCCGATCTCGGCCGAGATCGAGCAGCGCTGCATCCGCATGCTCGCCGACCTCTACCACGCCCCCGGCGAAACCACCGGCGCCCGCACCCAGGGGTCCTCGGAGGCGATCATGCTCGGCGCCCTCTCGCTGAAGTGGAAGTGGAAGCAGCGCCGCGAAGCCGAAGACAAGCCGACCGACCGGCCCAACCTCATCTTCGGCAACGACGTCCACGTCGTCTGGGACAAGTTCTGCCGCTACTTCGACGTCGAGCCGCGCACCGTGCCGCTCGCCGAGGGCAAGTACAAGATCGGGCCCGACGACGTCGAGCCGCACGTCGACGAGAACACGATCGGGGTGGCGGCGGTGCTCGGCACGACCTTTACCGGTCACGCCGACGACATCGGCGGGATCAACGAGCTGCTGCTCGAGTTGAAGGAGAAGCGGGGGCTCGACGTGCCGATCCACGTCGATGCGGCGAGCGGCGGCTTCGTCTGGCCTTTCCTGTACCCGGACTCAATCTGGGACTTCCGGCTCGAGCAGGTGCGCTCGATAAACGTCTCCGGGCACAAGTTCGGGCTCGTCTATCCGGGCATCGGCTGGCTCGTCTTCCGCGAGCGGGCGGATCTGGCGGAGGAACTGGTCTTCTACGAGAATTACCTCGGCAAGACCGACGCCACCTTCACCCTCAACTTCTCGACCGGCTCGGCCATGGTGCTCGCCCAGTACTACAACTTCGTCCGCTACGGGTGGGACGGCTACGCGTACGTGATCCGGGCGATGGAGGCCAACGCCCGGACGCTGGCTGGGAAGCTCGAGGAGAGTGGCGACTTCGAGCTGATCGGCGATGGGTCCGAGCAGCTGCCGCTGGTCGCCTTCCGGCTGACCGGCGAGAAGAACTACGACGAGTTCGACCTCTCCTGGCAGCTGCAGGCCGAGCGCGGCTGGATGGTCCCCGCCTACACGCTGCCGCCCAACGCCGAGGACGTGAAGGTGCTGCGGGCTCTGGTCAAGCAGACGCTCAGCCATGAGCAGGTGCTGCGCCTGGCAGACGACGTCGCGAACGCGTGCGCGACGCTCGCCGAGAAGGGCGGCGCCCACCCGAGCGAGCGCCAGCGCGCTCGGCTCGGGATCGGGCACTGAGGGCTTGCCGGATCAGCGGCATCCGCATCCGCCCTCCAGGGAGCCGCCGCAGCATTCGGCCTTGTCCCCGGGCCCGCAGCAGGACTGCTGCTCCGCCGTCGAGCAACAGCCCTGCTCCCCCGCGGACTCGTCACCGGGCTCGGCGCCGGACGCATCCGCCTTGCTCGCGAAGAAGCGCTCGAGGTTCTCGGGCAGCTGGAAGGGCTCCTTCGCGAGCTGGCTCGGCGCAGCCGACGCGCCGCCGTAGAGCTCCCGCAGGATCGCATCGAGGATCATCGCCACCGGCGGCTCGGTGTGCTCCTGGCCGTCGTGCGCCCACACCCGGCAGGAGATCGGCTCGCCGTGACCGTCGCTGCAGGGGTCGGATTCGCATGGGCTCTCGCGCAGCTCGAGCGCCACGTCGCGGCCGTTTATCCGCACCGTCGGAGAGCTTTCGAGGCGCAGCTCGCGCGCCTGCTCCGCCGAGTCGACGTGAGCCTTGTGGAGCTCCAAGTGGATACCCGTCGCCGCGAGCAGGTCGCGCGCCGCGTCGAGCGCCGACTCGACGTTTCGCTCGGCTCCTCGGCAGCGAGTGCAGGTCGCGATATCGAGATAGAGCAGGTCGATTCGTACTCGCCTGGCGGGGCTGTCGGTTTGGGTCGCCATGGTCGAAAGTCCTTTCGATGGACAGGTCTTCGGCGGGGGACGGGCTTCTGTGCTGAGCCGGTACGTCGGCCGCCGGCGGGGGGGGGGGGG
>DATABM010000102.1:0-8869 GCA_036259555.1 Solirubrobacterales bacterium | reverse complement strand
GCCTCGACGTCGAGGCCGCCGGCGGCGACCTCGACGGAATCCGGTCTCTGACTGATCCTCGTGACCGGCGTCGTCAGCCGCACGCGGTCGCCAAGCCGCTCCGCCAAGCCCAGCGGCAGCCGCTGGGCGCCGCCCTCGAGGCGGTCCTGCTGGGCGCCGCCCTCGGTGTCGATCAACTTGTCGAAGCCGCCAGCCGACCGCACGTAGAAGAGCACGTGGAGCACCGAGAGCTCGTCGGCGGCCGCGCCCCACACGGTGCGGCCGGCCAGCGCGATCAGCTCGCGCGCCAGCGGTGAACGGACGTTGTCGGCGCACCAGTCGGCGAGGCTGGCCGCGTCGAGCTCGGCGGCATGCGGCGCCTTCCACGGCTCGGCGGCGCTGACGCCCGCCGCGAGCCGGTCGAGCCGCCGCCGCGCAAGGAAGACGTCCCAGAGGACACGCGGTCCGATTCGGGGGATCGTGCCCCGGTAGCGACGGCGCTTCCCACCCACGTCGAGCAGGTTCCGCCCCTCGCCGAACTGCGCGAAGACCGGAATCCCCAGCTCCTCGGCGAGGCCGCGTACGCGGGAGTGATCGGAGCCGACCCACTGGCCGCCGAGGTCGACGGTCGTGCCACCGCCCAGCTTGGCGTTCAGCAGGCGTCCGCCGACCCGGTCGCGCGCCTCCAGCACGAGCACCTCTCGGCCGGCGTCCGCCAGCGCCTGCGCGGCTCGCAGGCCCGAAAGCCCCGCACCGACCACGACGACGTCCGCGCTGTCCACGGAGCCAGCTTCTCATGCGACTGGCGGCCCGGCGCGGCTAAGCTCGCCTGAGGCGATTCGAACCGAAGGAGGGCCGATGGCGGCTGAGAGCAAGGCAACGACGGTTTGGGAAGGCGATCTACCGCACGGACGCGGGACGACCCGGGCGGCGAGCGGCGTCCTGCCGGAGGTCGAGGTCACCTGGCCGGCACGGACCGAGCGGGTGCCCGACACGACCAGCCCCGAGGAGCTGCTGGCGAGCGCCCACACCTCCTGCTTCTGCATGGCGATGTCGAACGAGCTGGCGCAGGCAGGCAACGCGCCCGAGCGTCTCGAAGCGACTGCGACCGTCGCCTTCGTCCCAGGCGAGGGCGTCATGTCCTCGCACATCGCCGTCAGGGGCCGGGTGCCCGGCATCGATCAGGCCACCTTCGAGGAAGCGGCCCGGGGCGCGAGCGTCAACTGCCCGATCTCGCAGGCGCTGAAGGGGAACGTCGAGATCTCGGTCGACGCAGAGCTCGACGGCTGAACCGGGTCAGTGACCGGCTGGCTCGGCCAGCCGCGGCAGCACTTCGGCGGCGAAGCGCTCGTTGCTGGCGGCGATCCGGGCCGGATCGGCGTCGAGCGAGCCGGGGACGACGACGACCCGCTCGATTCCCAGCGACGCGATCTCGGCGAGGCGCTCCGCCACCTCCTCGGCGGGGCCGGCAAGCGCGAAGCGGTCGACGAACTCGTCCTCGAGGCCGCGAGCATGGGGAGCGGCGGCATCGCCGTGGCGGTTCTCGTCGTACGCGGCGGCGAGGCGTTCGATGCCCACCCGCGTTACGTCTGAGAGCCCGTCCGGCGGGGCCCCCTCGGTCGCGAACCGGGCGAAGATCGCGACGCTGCCGCGGACGAGGTCGCGCGCCGCGGCTTTGTCGGGATCGACTGCGACGTTGAGGAAGGCACCGAGCGAGGGCGGTCCGACGGTGGCGGCCTCATGCGCCGTCTCGACCGCCCAGCGAAGCCGCGCCGCCTCGGCCCCAACGGTCAGGTCGATGCGGTCGGCGTGGCGCGCCGCGAGGCGGATGACGTGCGGCCCGGTGGCCGCGACGGCCACCGGCGGCTTTGGATGGGGAACGTCGGCGACCCAACGGATTTGGCTGCGGACGCCGTCCAGCTCGACCTCCTCGCCGCGCAGGTAGCCCTGGATCGCCGCGACGGCGCGTTCGAGCTCTGCGGCCGGGACCGGGTGGCGCCCCAGTTGAGCCAGGGCCGAGTCGCCGCGGCCGAGACCGAGGACCGCACGGCCGCCGGTCTCGGCATGCAGGGTCAGCGCCGCCGAGGCGGTGACCGCCGGGTGCCGGGTGACGGGGTTGGTGACGCCGGTCCCCAGCCCTATCCGCTGCGTCGCGGCCCCCGCCAGGGCGAGCTCCACCCAGACGTCGGCGTTGAGGTTCTGGCTGTCGGCGACGAGGAGCCCGTCGAAACCCCATTTCTCGACCCGCCGGGCGAGCTCCGCCACCCGCCCGGGAAACGAGAAGGCGTGCATCCAGACCTCCATCGGCGCAAGCTATCGCGACCAGCAGCCGGCCAAGCCGCGCGAGATCGCTGGGTGTGAGGTCGGGCTCCCGATCCCCCGCACGCCGTACGTGACGCCAGACGTAGCGAAGCAAGGCGTACCGGAGCCGCTGGCGAGCTAGCGCGGCGACCGGCGGTCGTAGCCCGCGCACTCGACCACCGGAATGCGCGGGTAACGCGGGTAGCTCTCGTCGGTGCGCGAGCGCAAGCAGAGCGAGAAGGTCGAGCCGCGCGTGTTGCGCACGAGCTTCTGGTGCCTGCAGCGGTCGCAGAGCCCCGCGCCTACGGGGGCGCGGTCGCTCACCCAGCCGCCGGGCGCTCCGCCCGGCGCCTGCTCGCCTCCAGCAACCGCCGCGTGACGAGGACGTGCATTCCCGTCCCGATCACCATCGCCCGGTAAGCCCGTCCGCGCAAGCCCGGGAACTCGGCCCGCGTCTCGGCGCCGAGCCGGACGCCGCCGGGGTCGGGGTCGAGGCGAAAGATCAGGGCATAGCGGGAGAAACGATGCCTGCCGACCAGCGCCAGTTCTCGCTGCGCATCGGCGACCTCGACCCGAAAGCCGGGAATCGTGGAGCCCGATGACAGGGGGCGCGGACCGGATCCCACGGCGTCCTCGCAGCCCAGCAGGCGCGCGCCAACCTCGGCGCGGCGCGAGGCGAGAGAGGATTCGGTCGTTCGCAGCACGGCCTCCCAGGTCGCCTCCGGCGACGCGGCAACCTCGACCGAGTGCTCGTCGACGAACGGAAGGCTCTCAGCGACGGCTGATGCTGCGCACACCCTCGCCCTCCTTCCAGAACTCGACGATCAGCCCGTTGCGCTCCTCGTTCAGGCTGACGACGGAGAGCTCCTTGACATCGGCGCGGAAGTGCTGGGCCTCGGAGCTCGGCTCGCTCACCTCGCGAGCGATGCCACTCAGCTTCGCATCCCCCTGCCAGGCCGGAGGATCGTCGGAACCGCTGTGAAGCGCGAAACGCGGGTCGCGCCGCAGGTCCGCTCCCTTGCGCGAATTCGGCATCGATCCGAAGGTCAGCTCGCCGTCGTCGATCTTGGCCTCGATGCCGCTGATTCGGGGCGACCCATCGGCACGCACGGTCGCGATCGTCTTGTGGACGTGGCCGTCGAGGAAGGCGCGAGCACGCGCTGCCAGCTCCGGCGCCTCCGCCTCGACCTCGGCCCAGCTCGCCATCGCCCGAGCCTACCGCCGCGTCTCACGCCGCGGAGACGAGGAAGGCAATCGCCGCAAAGAGGAACGCCCGGCCCATGCCGCCATTTTGGCCGCTAGCCTCGACAGGATGGACGGCGCAGCAACCCTCTTCGACGCGGATGCGGCCGCCTATACGGGGACGGTGGAGGTGCTCGGCGTGATCTTCAGCGCCGAGGATGACGGCTACGCGGTGCTCGAGGTACAGGACGCCGAGTCGGGCGAGGGCTTCGCGCTGATTGGATCCGTGGCGCACCTCCACGCCGGCGACCGGGCGGAAGTGAGCGGCGACTGGGAGACCCACACCAGGTACGGGCGGCAGCTGAAGGCCCGCGGCGCCCTGCCGCTGGACCCCGCCGACCGCAAGGGCCGCGTCGCCTATCTGACGACGCTGCGCCACATCGGGCCGACCCGGGCAGAACGACTTGTCGACGAGTACGGCGAGGGTGTGCTGGGGGCGATAGCCGCCGACCCTGTCGGCGTCTTCTCCTCCCTGCGTGGCGTCAGCGCCAACCAGGCCGCGGCCGCGGCCGAATCCTGGCACGCATCCCGTGCTGTGCGCGACCTGCACGTGCAGCTCGCTCCCCACGGGCTCGCCCACCTGGCCGCGCCGATCCATCGTCGCTTCGGCGACCGCTCGATGGCGATCCTGCACGAGGACCCCTACCGGCTGACCGAGGTCGAGGGCGTCGGCTTCGCCCGCGCCGACCGCATCGCACTTGCCGCCGACGTTCCGCCAGAGTCGCCGCGCCGGGCCCAGGCGGCGGCGGTCTTCGCGATCGCCGAGGCCGAAGCTCAGGGCCACTCCTTCCTTCCCCTCGCCGAGCTCGCGCACCGCACCGGGACGCTGATCGGCCTGGCGCCCGACCCCGAGGTGCTCGCCCTGTCGCAGGGCCTGCTCCTCGACGAAGGCCGGGCGTACCGGGAGCAGACGCACGCTTCCGAGCGGGCCGTCGCCGAGACGTTGCGGGACCGCGCCGCCGCAGCGCCGCACCTCGACCACGTCCCTGCCGAGTCCCCGCCGCCCGACAGCGCCGGCGACGGGGAACTCACCGCCGAGCAGTGGGCGGCCGTGCGTGGCGCCTTCGCATCGCGGATCTCCGTGCTGACCGGCGGGCCGGGCGTCGGCAAGACCGCCTGCACGAGGGCGATCGTCGCCGAGGCGGAGCGGGCCAACGCATCGATCGCGCTCTGCGCGCCCACCGGCCGTGCCGCCCGCCGTCTCACGGAAGCGACCGGCCACGAGGCCCAGACGATCCACCGCTTGCTGGAGTGGATTCCGGGCGGCGAGCCGACCTTCAGGCCAGGCCACCCGGTCCCGGTCGACGTGGCGATCGTCGACGAGTCCTCGATGCTGAACCTGCGCACGATGGAGGTGCTGCTCGGGGGGCTCGCCGAGACCACCCACGTCGTCTTCGTCGGCGACGCCGACCAGTTGCCGCCAATCGGCGCCGGCAAGCCGCTCGAGGACCTGATCGTCTCCGGGGTGGCGCCGGTGGTGCGGCTGGAGCAGATCTTCCGCCAGGCGGCCCGCTCGATGATCACCACCGCCGCCCACGCGGTGAACCGCGGCCGCACCCCCCGCCTCGAGCCGGAGGATGACCAGGAACGCGACTTCTTCCTGATCGACCGCCCCAGCCCGCAGCGGGCGCTGGAGACCGTGGTCGAGGTGGTCGCCGAGCGGGCGCCCCTGAGCTTCGGCGTCGATCCGATCCGCGAGGTCCAGGTCCTGGCGCCGATGTACCGGGGGGCGATCGGGATCGACGCGCTCAACGAGCGCCTCCAGGCGCGGCTCAACGCGGACGGCAAGGCGGCGGTGAGCGAGCGCTTCCGGATCGGCGACCGCCTGATCCAGACCCGCAACTCACACGAGCTGGGGCTCATGAACGGCTCGATCGTCTTCCTGCGGAAGGACGACCCCGAGGAGGAGGCGATCGTCGTCGACACCGACGAGGGCGGCTCGCTGGTCATCCCGTACGGGGAGACGGCGAGCCTACGGCTCGCCTACGCAATCTCCGTGCACAAGGCGCAGGGGTGCGAGGTGCCCGTGGTAGTCGCCGTCTGCCACCGCTCGCACGCGCGGATGCTCAGCCGCCCGCTGCTCTACACCGCGATCACCCGAGCGCGGCGCAGCTGCGTCCTGGTCGGCGACCCGGCTGCAGTGGCGATGGCGGTGCGCCGCGACGACGGCGGCAACCGCTTCTCGGCGTTGGCCGAGCGGCTGAACGGCGAGCTCGGCTAGCGGCCCCGGCGTACGACGCGGAAGCGCAGGACTGCGGGCGTGCGATCGACATTGCCCGCCGCGTCGCGGGCGACGACCCGCAGCACATGGGCCCCGGGGCGGAACCGCCGCACCAGCCGGGCCGGGCAGCGCCGGAACGGCGCTCCGTCGATCCGACAGGAGAAGGTGGCGCCGGGCTCGTCGGCGGCGAGGCGGAAGACGACCTTGGTCCTCTTCGCGCGGGTGCGGATCACCCGCGATGGACGCTTGCGGAAGAAGGTCTGGGGCCGTCGCCTGTCGGCCACGGCGGGGGGCGGAGTGCCAGCGGGAGGTGCGGCCCCCGGGCTGGCGTCGGGCGCCTGGCCGGGTGGTGCCGCCTGCGACAGAGGGGCGTTTTCGCTGCTGCCCGGGCACTCGGCCAGCGGATCGGCGTTGTTTAGGGCGACGGCGATCGCCTGGCAGGCGTCGGCGATCCCTTCGGTCGCCGTGCGACGCGAGGCGCTGGGCACGGGAATCGCCGAGGCGCCCTCCAGGACGGCCTCAATCGCCTCCGGCGCCGACAGATCCGGTGCCGCGGCACGGACCAGCGCGACGACGCCCGAGACATGCGGCGTCGCCATCGAGGTGCCGCTGAAGCGAACGTAGTTGCCGGCGTCGTACTGGTCGTCGCGGCAGACCAATTCGACGTCGTCGACGTAGGCGCCGTCGCCCTGCTCATCGACGTCCGATTCGATCCGGAAGACGAGGCGGACGTCGTTTTCCCCGCCGAGGTCCGAAATCGAGGCTTCCTCGAAGCTGAGGTCGGTCGGATACCCCGGCGAGGTCCCGTCGAATTCACGCAGGTCGAAGGTCGTCGGCCCTTCTGAGAAAGCGCCGGCCTGAAACGCGTCGAAGAACTCCTCGGTCTCGTATCTCGTCTCGAAGCGGACGCGACACCCGCGCTCGCCGGTCAGATTGAGCACATCCGGCGTGAACAGCGCCGATACCGCTTCCGGCGCGTAGTCCGCAGCGAGGCTGTCGGTGGCGAGGTCGTTCCCCCCTTCCGATTCGAGCGCCCAGGGGATGCCGCCCGGCGAGGTCGCCGTGGCCCAAGTCGTGCCGAAGCCGCCCTCGAAGTCGTCCGCGAACAGCGGGGCGCCGTAGTCGGCCTCCGCGCTGACGATCCCGCCCCCCGGGACATCGCCGCCGCCGGGCGCGGCGATGTCGACCGTCTTGGCGCCGAAGTTCGAGAAGCTGGACAGGCCGCCGGTCCGGTTCAGCGCCGCGACGCAGATCAGGTTCGTGTTCGGGAGGGCGCAGGGCGTGTGTGGTTCGAGGTCGTTGTTCGCGCCTTCGTTGCCGGCAGCGGCCACGACCACTGCGTCCTCGGCCGCGGCTTCCTCGATTGCGGTGGACACGAGGGAATCGCCGACGCCGGCCGGTCCGCCAAGGCTGAGGTTGATCGTGTCGGCCCCCTCCGTGGCGGCGTAGGCGATCCCTTCGGCGATGTCGTCGGAGAAGCCCCGCCCGTCGCCGTCGAGCACGCGCACGGCCATGATCTCCGCCGCGGGAGCGACTCCGGCGATTCCCTCCGCGTTGTCGGCAACGGCGGCAGCCGTCCCGGCGACGTGAGTGCCGTGGAATTCGTAATCGTCAGGATCGCCGTCCGCGTCGACGAAGTCGTATCCGTGAAGGTCGTCGACGAAGCCGTTGCCGTCCTCGTCGAAGCCGCCGATCATGAGCTCTCCGGGGTTGGACCACAGGTTGGCTTCGAGGTCTGGATGAGTCAGGTCGACCCCCGTGTCGAGCACGGCGATCACCTCGCCCGCGCCTTTCGGTTCCCCCGCGCCGGCCGGGTCCTCCCACGCCTCCAGAGCGCTCACGCCAGGATCCGTCAGGGCGGGGTCGGAGAGGCCCCAGAGCTCGCCCGAGAGGAAGCGCGGGTCGTCGGGGGCCGCAACGGCAAGCGCCCGGTAGCGGTAGTTGGGCTGCGCAAAGGCGACGTCGGGCTGATGTTCGAGGCGGCGCACCGCCGCGGCGACCGACCCTTCGACCTCGACGAGCTCGGCACGGGGTATGAGCAGGCTTTGCTCGAACTCGACCCCTGCCCCGCGGCGTGCCACCCCGCGCTCGACCTTCGACGTGCGCGGCTCGAAGCGAACGATCGCCTCACCGGGGGCCACGGCTCCGCGGGAAACGGCGCCCACGCCTTCGACCGGGGCGGCAGCCGTCGCCGACGCCGCCAGAACCAGGTTGGCGACGATCGCGCCAACGGCTAATCCGAGGCGCTGGAAGACGTCTCGGCAACGTCGCGTCAGGGGCATTCTCTGCACATATCGGCGTATACCCATGGAACCCAAGCGTTGGACGAATGTCACGGTCTCGACACGGCCGCACCGCGAGGGCTCGCCCTGCTACGGTCCCCACGTTAGGTCGGATCGATTCCGGCAAAAAGTTGTGTCTAGCGCTCGCGTCGTCGCTTCACCAAAAGCCTCCGCGTTCGCAGCACATGAAGTTGGAGGCAAGTACATGCCCACTGGAACGGTGAAGTGGTTCAGCGACGATAAGGGCTACGGGTTCATCACGCCCGACGACGGCTCGAAGGACGTGTTCGTGCATCACAGCGCGATCATGGGCGAGGGCTTCAAGTCCTTGACCGAGGGCTCCAAGGTGAGCTACGAGTCGGAGGAAGGCCCCAAGGGCCCGGCCGCCGCTCAGGTCCAGCAGACCTCGTAGTCGCGCACCGCTCTTAGCAGTGTCGAGGCCCGCCTCCGGCGGGCCTCTTCTTTGCGGACGTGGCACGGCGCATATCAGCGTCCTCGGTCGCTCGCGTGCAGAGCACGCCACGCTCCCTGCGTCCTTGATCTGCTTGGCCACGTCCGCAAAACCTAAGCTCCCCCGATGACCTCGCGAGACGACATCCGCAACGTGGCAATCGTGGCCCACGTCGACCACGGCAAGACGACCCTGGTCGACGCGATGCTGTGGCAGAGCGGCGCCTTCCGGCAGGGTCAGGACGTCGCCGAGCGCGTCATGGACTCGATGGACCTCGAGCGCGAGAAGGGGATCACGATCCTCGCCAAGAACACGGCCGTCCGCTATGGCGACGTCAAGCTCAACATCGTCGACACGCCGGGGCACGCCGACTTCGGCGGCGAGGTCGAGCGG
>DATABM010000101.1:0-14874 GCA_036259555.1 Solirubrobacterales bacterium | reverse complement strand
GGCGCGCTCGAGCGCGCCGGCCAGCTCACGATCCTCATCGACTCCCTCCCGTGCCCACACGGCGAAGCCGCGCCCGCGAGCGCCGAAGAAGCCTCTCGCCCGTTCGATCAGCTCATCCGGATCCAGCCGATCGTCCAGGCGGAACACGGCGTTTGAGATCACCGGGTGCGAGGCGGTCCCTGCGCCGAACAGCCAGCCCTCGCTCGCCTCGACCGTCGCTCCCGAGTCGAGCTCGAAGAACCGGCGCGAGCTCTCCGCCAGGTTCAGATGCGCGACTCGCCACCGTTCGTCCATCGGCCGATCCTAGTTTGGCGCGACTCGCTCAGCGACCGCGCTCTCGAGCACCGGCCGGGCAGCATCCGCTCCCGCGTGGCCGTGTCGCCGCTCTCCCCTTAGCATCCTCGCAATGCTGATCGAGGGTGCCCCGCTGGCCGCTCCCGCCGCGCCCCTCCACGAGCTCCTGCGAGTGGGCCTGGACCGGGCCGCCGACGACCCAGCGCTGATCTCGGCCGAGCGGCGAATCTCCTGGCGCGAGCTGGAGGCGGCAAGCAGCCGCCTTGCCGAGGGCTACCGCGGGCTCGGCCTGCGGCCCGGCGACCGGGTTGCCTCGCTGATGCCGAACCGCATCGGCCTGGCGCTCCACTACCTCGCCTGCTTCAAGGCCGGCTTGGTCGCGACGCCGCTCAACTACCGCTACACCTTCCGCGAGATCGACCATGCGCTGGAGGTGAGCGGCGCCTCGGCCATGCTTGCCCACGAGGAGCGAGGCGAGGACCTGGCGGCGAGCCGGCTGGTCGGCGAGCTGCCGCTCGGAGTCGTCTCATTCGGAGACGACGGGGGACGGCGCTTCGACGACCTCCTCGAGGGCGACCACCCGACCGCCGACCTGACGCCGCCCGAGGACTCCAGCCCGGCCGCGATCTTCTTCACCTCCGGCAGCACCGGGCCGGCGAAGGGCGTGACCCACACGCACGAGACGCTGCGCTGGATGATGGCCAGCGCGATCGGGGCCTTCGAGCTGAGCGCCGACGACGTCTTCCTGCCGGGCTCCTCGATGTCGCACATAGGCTCCTTCCTCTGGACGTTGTCCGCGCTCTCGGTGGGGGCGCGGGTCGTCGTCGCGAGGACCTACGACAGCCACGAGCTGCTGCCGCTGCTGCGCGAGCAACGGCCGACGATCCTGGCGATGATCCCCGCCGCTCTCGCGGCATTGATCCGCGACCACGACCTGACCCCGCAGGACTTCTCCTCGCTGCGCGTCTGCCGGGCGGGGGCCGACAAGGTGTCGACCGAGCTCCTGACCGAGTTCGCCGCGCTGGCCGGCTTCCCGATCGACGAGGGATACGGCATGGTCGACGGCTTCGCGATCGCGCTGCGCGACGAGGACGGCGGCTCGCTGGAGGCGGGAACCGTCGGTCGCGTCTGGATCAGGTCGCGCAGCCGCATGGCCGGCTACTGGAACGCCCCGGAGGCCACCGAGGAGATCCTCGAGGACGGCTGGCTCGACTCCGGTGACCTGGCGCGGGCAGACGAGGACGGCTACCTCTGGTTCTTCGGCCGCAAGAAGCAGGTCATCGTCCACGACGGCTCCAACATCAGCCCGCTCGAGGTCGAGAGCGCCCTCACCGAACACCCCGCCGTTGCGCTTGCCGGCGTAGTCGGCGTCCACGACTCAATCCATGGCGAGAACGTCCGCGCGTACGTGACGCTGCGGCCCGAGGCGACCCAACCGTCCAGCGCCGACCTGATCGCATTCTGCCGCCAGCGCGTCGGCTACAAGGCCCCCGAGGAGATCGTCTTCCTCGACGAGATGCCGCTCAACCCGACCGGCAAGATCGACCGGGTGGGGCTCAAGCGCCTTGCCGAGGAC
Source organism: Solirubrobacterales bacterium (assembly GCA_036259555.1). Taxonomy (GTDB): domain Bacteria; phylum Actinomycetota; class Thermoleophilia; order Solirubrobacterales; family 70-9; genus VRUE01. The sequence continues at coordinate 13,004 of DATABM010000101.1, read as the reverse complement.
CACCTCCACCCGCACGGCCTCGACTGAGCGGCCGCCCTCGCCCGATCGCCGGAGCGGCAGCGCTTCTCGTCGGCCGATCGCGGGTAGCCGACACCCAAGCCGCAATTGATTCAGACCAAAGGGGGTGGACCATGGCCGCGACGATCGAGGAGACGATCGAGGTCGGAGTGCCGATCGAGACCGCTTACAACCAGTGGACTCAGTTCGAGGAGTTCCCGCGCTTCATGGATGGCGTGGAAGAGGTTCGGCAGCTCGACGACCGGCACCTGCACTGGGTTGCCGAATTCGGGGGCACTCGCCACGAGTGGGACGCCGAGATCGTCGAGCAGCACCCGGAGGAGCGGGTCGCCTGGCGCAACGTGGACGGCAAGGAGAACGCGGGCGTCGTCACCTTCCACAAGGTCGACGATCGGACCACGCGCGTCGCGGTCCAGATGGACTTCGTCCCGGAGGGGCTGAAGGAGCGGATCGGCGACGCGCTCGGCGCCCCCGAGCGGCGCGTAAAGGGGGACCTCGAGCGCTTCAAGGAGTTCATCGAGTCACGCGGCAGCGAGACGGGCGCCTGGCGGGGGGACGTGCCGCGCGAGGGCTAGCGACCGGCGAGCCTCAGCTCAGCCCCGGCGACGCCTTCAGCTTCGGGGCGCCACGAACCCCTCCGGCTCCTCGACCACCGTGTTCGCGAGCGCCCCGATCCCCTCGATCTCGACCCGGAAGGTGTCGCCGACCTTCAATAGGTTGTCGCGGATCGGCTGGCGACCGATCGCGACGCCGGAGGGAGTGCCGGTGGCGATCACGTCGCCGGGCTCGAGCGTGAACGCTTCGGAGAGGTGGGCGACCTGCTCGAAGCAGTCGAAGACCATCTCGGCGGTGCTCGAGTCCTGGCGCAGCTCGTCGTTCAGCCACCCGCGGATGCGGAGGTCGTGCGGGTCGCCAAGCTCGTCTTCGGTGACCAGCCACGGCCCGAGCGGGCCGTGGGTGTCGAACGACTTGCCGATCGTCATCGTTTTCGCCCTGCCCTGCCAGTCGCGCACGCTGAGATCGTTGGCGCAGGTGTAGCCGGCGATCACGGCGGGGGCGTCCTGCGGCGAGACGTGGCGGCAGCGGCGACCGATCACAACCGCCAGCTCGGCCTCGTAATCGAGGAAGGTCGAGACGCGCGGCATGTGGACCTCGGCGCCGGGGCCGACGACGCAGGTCACCTGCTTGTTGAAGAACGTCGGCACCTCGGGCGGCTCCATGCCGAGCTCGGCGACGTGCTCGGCGTAGTTGAGCGCGATCGCCAGGTACTTGCGCGGCGTGACCGGTGCCAGTAAACGCACGTCGTCGAGGGACAGCCGCGGCGCCTCGGAGGCCAGTGAGTCGATGCGCTTGCGACCCGCCTCGTCGAGGGTTGCCGCCGGTTCGGCGGGCAGCCCGGAGGCCGAGAGATCGGCGATCTCGTCACCCTCGACGACGCCCAGCGCCGCGTCCCCTTCCGTCGTCTCGAACCTGCACAACCTCATCGCGCCGCGACTCTGTCAGATATAAATCCCTGCCGTGAGGTCCCCCGCCCGTATGTTCGTCGCCTCCCTCGCAGCGCTGGCGCTGCTCTTCGCCCTGCCTGCCGGCGCGGCGGCGAAACTGCCCCCGTCGGGCAAGTACGGCTGCACGCTGCTCTCCGCCGGCCAGTACCTGGGCGACCTGAAGATCAAAGGCGACCGCTACAAGGTCAACGATTCGGCCTGGGGGAAGATGACCAACCCCAGTGGCCGCAAGATCCGCTTCAAGACCGGCGCCTGGAAGGGCTTGTTCCGCGGCACCTGGGGACGGCCCGAATCCACCGTCGAGATCGAGCTGACCGAGATCGAATCCGGCTACGAGAGCAGCTACTGCACCAAGGAGTCCTAGGAGTCCCCCGCGGCACCGCGGCCGCTCAACCGGCCGCCAGCGCCGTCCGCACGAACTCCAGGTCGGCCCGCATCGCATCGGCGCCGCCCGGCGTCTCGCACACCACCGGCCCGCCGCAGCTCGCGATCATGTCCCGCAGCGCCTCCCGGTCGATCTGACCGTGGCCGAGATTGGCGTGGCGGTCGGCTCCGGTCCCAGCCGGATCGCGCGAGTCGTTCGCGTGCAGCAGGTCGATCCGGCCGCAGATCGAGCGCACTCGGTCGACCGCGCCGGCCAGGTCCTCGCCCGCGGCGTGCGCGTGGCAGGTGTCGAAGCAGAAGCCGAGGTCCACGCCGTGCTCACCGGGCGCGATCGCCTCCCAGAGCCGGGCGAGGTCGTCGAAGCGCCGGGCCACGGCGTTCTCGCCGCCGGCCGTGTTCTCGATGTAGACGGGGACCTCGGACTCGAGCATCTCCAGCGTCCGCGCCCAGCGGCCGAAGCCCTCCCCGACGCCGTCCTCGGCGTGCCCGCCGTGGACGATCACAGCCGCCGCTCCGATATCGGCAGCCGCCTCGCAGGTCTGCTGGAGGATCTTGCGCGAGCCGTAGCGGACGTTCGAGCGCGGCGAGCAGACGTTGACGAGGTACGGCGCGTGGACGTAGAGCGGCACGGGGGAGGCCCGCAGCTCGTCGGCGTCGGCACGCGGCTCCGGCTTGCGCCAGTCCTGCGGGTTCGAGAGAAAGACCTGCACGCAGTCGGCACCGAGCGCCTCGGCTGCGGCGAGCGGCCGTTCCGGGCCGACGTGCGCCCCGACCATGCGCGCCGCATCCATGGCGGCAGCATAGGGACGGACCATCCACGGCGGGCCGGTGCGCCGCCCGAAGAGCCGGGTTTCGCTTCTCCGATCCTGGGCAGCTAGGAAAGCGTGGAGAGCGAGCCCAACGTCGATCGCCTCAGCCGTTTCCTGAGTGCCTTCAGCATCGGGCTGGGCACCGCCCAGATCGCCGTCCCCAACCTCGTCAACCGGGCCGCCGGGATCCGCGACGACGCGACGACGCGGCTGTGGCAGCGGATCGTCGGCGTGCGCGAGCTGGTCGCCTTCGCGGCGATCGAGGCGGAGCGGCCGCGACCGCGGCGGGCGCTGTGGATGCGCTTCGCCGGCGACGCCAAGGACCTGACGCTGCTTGGCCTCGCCCTCCGCGGCAAGCGCGACAGCACGCCACGGCTGGCCGCGGCGATAGCCAACGTCGCCGGCATTGCCGCTCTCGATGCCTACGCCGCGATACGGGCCGGCCGGCCCCCGGAGCGATCGAGCGAGGAGGAAGTCATGCACGTGAAGGCCGCGATCACCGTGCGCAAGCCCCGTGAGGAGGTCTACCGCTTCTGGCGCGACCTGGAGAACCTGCCCAGCTTCATGGACCACGTCGAGGCGGTCGAAGGCAACGGCAACGGCCGCACGCACTGGAAGGTGAAGGCGCCCGCCGGCACCACGGTCGAGTGGGACGCCGAGGTGGTCGAAGACCGCCCCGGCGAGGCGGTCGTCTGGCGCTCGGTCGAGGGCTCGGACATCCAAAACTCCGGTGCCGTGCGTTTCGTCGACGCGCCGCGCGATCAGGGGACCGAGGTCCACGTCGAGTTCGACTACGGCGCTCCCGGCGGTCGGCTCGGCGAGGCGATCGCAAAGCTCTTCGGCGAGGAGCCGACCCAGCAGGCGAAGGACGACCTGCGCCGCTTCAAACAGGTGCTGGAGACCGGCTTCGTCGTGATCAGCGAGGGCAGCCCCGAGGGCTCGACTGCCCGCCGGCACCTCGTGCAGCGCCCCGGCCAGCCGCCGGAGGAGGCGCCGCCCCAGCAGCCGAGCGAGACCGTCGTGCAGCTGGCGGGCAAGGAGGCCGAACCGCCGCGCCAGGAGGCCGATCGGCTGCCCGAGGACGCAGGACGACCCGGCGAGGAAGGAGAGCGATCGTGAAGGCCACCGTCTACACCGGCCGCAACAGCGTCGAGGTCCAGGAGGTCCCCGACCCGCAGATCCTCAACTCGCGCGACGCGATCGTGAAGGTCAGCTCGAGCGCGATCTGCGGCTCCGACCTGCACCTTTACGACGGCTACGTGCCGATGGTGAAGAAGGGCGACATCTTCGGCCACGAGTTCATGGGCGAAGTCACCGACGTCGGCGCCGACGTCGAGAACCTGAAGCCCGGCGACCGGGTCGTGGTTCCCTTCCCGATCGCCTGCGGCGCCTGCAACGCCTGCCAGGCCCAGCTCTACGCCGCCTGCGAAAACTCGAACCCCAACGCGGGGCGCGCCGAGAAGCTGTGGGGGCACTCGATCGCCGGCGTCTTCGGCTACTCCCACATCCTCGGCGGCTACCCCGGCGGCCAGGCGGAGGCGGCTCGCGTCCCGTTCGCCGACGTCGGCCCGCTGAAGATCGAGAGCGACCTGACCGACGAGGACGTGCTCTTCCTCTCCGACATCCTGCCGACCGGCTACATGGGCGCCGAGATGTGCGACATCCAGCCCGGCGACGTCGTCGCGGTCTGGGGCGCCGGCCCGGTTGGGCTCTTCGCGGCCGCGAGCGCCAGGATGCTCGGCGCCGAGCGGGTGATCGCGATCGACCGCTTCGAGTATCGGCTGGAGCGGGCGCTCACCGGCGCTGGCGCGACCGACGTCATCGACTACGAAGCCCAGCCCGATGTCGTCGAGGAGCTGAAGGAGATGACCGGCGGCCGCGGCCCCGACGCCTGCATCGACGCGGTCGGGCTCGAGGCGCACCACGCGCACGGCATGGTCCACGCCTACGACCGGGTGAAGCAGGCGACGCGCATGGAGACCGAGCGGCCGCACGCGCTTCGCGAGGCGATCATGGCCTGCCGCAACGGCGGCGTCGTCTCAGTGATCGGCGTCTACGGCGGCTTCCTCGACAAGTTCCCGATGGGCGCCGTGATCAACCGCGGGCTGACGATCAGGGCGGGGCAGTGCCACGTGCAGAAGTACATGCGGCCGCTGCTCGAGCGGATCGAGAAGGGCGACATCGACCCGACCTTCGTGATCAGCCACGAGATGAGCCTCGACGACGCCTCGGAGGGCTACGAGACCTTCAAGCACAAGCAGGATGACTGCGTGAAGGTAGTGCTCAAGCCCTAGCCGAGCGTGCGCGCGGCCCTCGCCGAGCGCAGGCTGCATCCACCACACCGGAGTGGGGCGAATCCGGCAAGCGGCTAGCCCGTCGGTTCACGGCTGAGGCCGCGCTGCGCCTCGCGCGCCTGCCGCACGAACCCGCAGATCTCCTCGGTCGTGTCGGCGGTGACCAGGAGGTTCATGTCCTCGGGGGAGATCAGGCCGCCGTCGTCGAGGCGGTCGTCGACCCAGTCGAGCAGCGGTGCCCAGAACTCGGAGTCGACGAGGATCGTCGGAAAGAGCTGGATTCGCTCGGTCTGGATCAGGGTCAGGCTCTCGAACAGCTCGTCGAGCGTGCCGAAGCCGCCCGGGAAGCAGATGAAGGCGCGCGCGTAGCGGACGAAGCAGAGCTTGCGGGCGAAGAAGTAGTGGAAGTCGACCTGGCGGTTGACGAAGCGGTTGGTGACCTGCTCGTGAGGCAGCTCGATGGTCAGCCCGACCGAGAGCCCGCCCGCTTCGTCGGCGCCGCGGTTGGCGGCTTCCATCATGCCCGGCCCGCCGCCGGTTATGACGGTCAGGCCTTCGCGCGCCAGACAGGCGGCGGTTCGCTGGCAGAGCTCGTACCAGCGGTGGTCCTCCGGGACCCGGGCCGAGCCGAAGATCGAGACGCCGTCTTCGACGTCGCGCAGCGCGTCGAACCCCTTGTCGATCTCGGCGCCGATCCTCCCGACTCGCTTCTCGTCCTCCTCCTCGACGTCGCAGGGCGAGCAGAGCAGCTCTTCGTCGCGCCTGGCGCCTTTCGTCTCGTGCTCGACGTCGCTCATCGGTGCGGGTGAACCGTCTCTACCCCGTCGGTGCCCGAATACGCGGGCCTAGCCGCCCGTCGCCGAGAAGTGCTGGTAGTCCTTCGGCCAGGGCCAGTTGCCGCCCCACTCCCAGCCGGCCGCGGCGAAGGCGCGGACGACGGAACCGTGGCGGTGGATCATGCCCCTCACGCTCTGCGAGCGGCGCGCGAAGCGGCCGCCCGCCGGAGGCGAGACGTAGCCGGTGCCCGTTACGTAGGGGTTCTCGACCGGATTGAGGTCGATCGCGCGGCCGTAGGCGTGCTCGGACCAGCGCGTCGTGCCGGCGACGAAGCGGCAGTTGAAGGCCGAGGTGTTGTCGGCGGCCATGCTGCGACGGTCGTCGGCGTCGTAGGCGTCGATCAGGCGCATGCGCCGGATCGGGAAGCGCAGCGCGTAGAGACGGTGCATGACGCCGAGGATCGGCCCCGCGTGGCGGCGGTGGACGACCAGGCGACCCCAGCGGGCCCTGCCCTTGAAGTCCCAGTGCCTCACGGTGAGAAGGCGCAGCTCGTCGAAGCCGACCGGGCAGCCCGGGCGCCAGGAGACGCCCGTCATCCGCTCGCGGGTCTCCCTGTCGATGCGCGCGACGGCGCCCTCGAGCGGCGGTGGCCCGGCGGCGAGGGCGAGAACGGACGAGAGCAGCGCCAGCATGCCGGTCATCGGCTCAACCTAACCGAGCTCGGCGAGCAGCCGGTCGACCCGGCGCGCGATCTCGTCGCGAACCTCGCGCACCTCCTCGATCGGCCGCCCCTTCGGGTCCGGCAGGTCCCAGTCGAGGTAGCGCTTGCCGGGTATGTAGGGGCACTCGTCGCCGCAGCCCATCGTCACGACGACGTCTGCCCACTCGGCGTCCTCTCGGGAGAGCCGTCGCGGCACCCGGTCGCCGACCTCGATCCCCAGCTCGGCCAGCGCCTCGATCGCCACCGGGTTCACCTCCCTGGCGGGAGTCGTCCCCGCCGAGCGCGCCTCGTGGCCGTCCGCCGCGGCGCGCGTGAACAGCGCCTCGCTCATCTGCGAGCGGCCGGCGTTGTGGAGGCAGACGAAGAGGACCCGGGCCACGACGAAAGCATGATGACCCGTCCGCGCGCGTCTCTACCTTGGCCGCACGATGTTCCAGGAGTCGCTGACCGACACGGAAGGGCGACCGGTCGTCGAGGAGGCAGCCCCGGTCGTGGTGGAATCGCCGCAGGCAGGCTCCGCGCGGGTGCCGTTGCGCGAGCTCGAGGACGGCGGGCGCGTCGACGGCGTCTACGCGGTGCGCGAGCGCGAGCTGCGCCGCCGCCGCAACGGCGATCCGTGGCTGCGGCTCGTCCTCTGCGACACCAGCGGCGGCGCCGAGGCGGTCTGCTGGGACGAGGCCGAGGCGCTCTTCGCGGTCGCGGCACCCGGCACCGCGGTCCACGTGAGCGGCAGCTTCGAGATCAGCGAGCGCTGGGGCCCGAAGATCAAGATCTCCGCCCTGCGCGCGGCCGACGAAGGCGAGTACCGGCCCGAGGACTTGATCGCCGGCTCGCACGTCCCCTTCGAGCGGCTGGAGGGCGACCTGCGCGAGCTGCTGGCCACCGTCCAGGACCCGCAGCTCGCCGATTTGCTCGACCGCTTCTTCGGGCCGAGCTCGGAGATCTGGCGCCGCTTCCGCGACGCCCCCGCGGCGAAGACCTACCACCAGGCCTATCGCCACGGCCTGCTCGAGCACACGGTCTCCGTCGCGCAAGCGGTCAGCGCCGCCGCCAACTTCTTCCCCGGCATCGACCGCGAGGTTTCGGTCACCGGCGCCCTGCTCCACGACATCGGCAAGATCGAGGCCTATAACGACGACCCCTTCGCGATCGACCTCACCGACGCCGGCCGCCTGCAGGGGGAGATCCCGCTCGGCTACTACCGCGTGCGCCGCCAGATCGAGGACATCCCCGGCTTCGACCCCGGCCTCGCCCAGGCCGTGCTGCACATCATCCTCAGCCACCACGGCTCGCTCGAGCACGGCTCGCCGGTCGTCCCCGCGACCCGCGAGGCGGTGCTCGTCCACATGATCGACAACCTGGGCGGGCGGCTCGGCAGCTTCGACCGGCTGGAGCGCGAGCTGCGCGACGGCGAGTCCTGGTCCGGATTCGACCGGGCGCTGTCGGGCTCGGCCTACTTCGCCCGCCGCGCCGCCTGAGCGGACAGCGGTAAACGTCGGAACGGTGCCGCGACCCATGCGCCTCAGCGGCACGCCTCGATGGCGAAAAATTCCGTAGGCTCCACTCCCAATGGGAGAAGCTGGGAGGCTTGCAACGCGGCTAGGTGCGAGCTGGGTGCTCGCGGCATTCCTGCTTGCGTTTCTCCTCGCATCGGCGCCCGCCGCGCCCGCCGCGGTCGGCGACTTCTCCCTCAAGCAGTGCATCAGTATCGACGGCACCAACGGCGCCTGCGACGACGGCGGCAGCCGGCAAGAATTCCCGTTTGACGGCGAGGCGAGCCCCGACGGCCGCCACGTCTATCAGGCGGCCGGAGTGAACGGCGGTGGAAACGTTCGGATCTTCGACCGCGATCCCGCCACCGGTTTGCTGACGCCGCGCCCTGGGTCTCTCGATTGCTATTCGGTCGCCGGTTTCGGTGGCGCCTGCACCGTCGTCAACACGATGTCCAGACCGCTCGACGTACTCGTCTCGCCAGACGGCGAGCACGTCTACGTCGCGGCTTGGAGCTCGAGCGCCGTCACGGTGTTCGACCGAGACCCTGCGACCGGACGGCTCACGCGAAAGGCCGGTGCGGCCGGCTGCGTCGCAGCCGGCGGAGCTGGGGGGTGCCGTCCTGGGTTTGCGCTCTCCGCCGTGCTCAGCCTCGCCATGAGCCCCGATGGCCGGAACGTCTACGCCACGGCTCAGTCGGAGGGCGGGTCGATTGCGATTCTGCGCGTGCTTCCAGACGGTTCACTCGAACAGGCCGCCGGCATCGACGGGTGCGTCACGGAGACCGGAAGCGACGGCCTGGGCAACACGTGCGCGGATGCGACCGCGATCGGAAGCGGCTACGACTTGGCGATCTCGCCAGATGGGCGGCATGTCTATGCGCCGGGCCGGTCTTCGAAGGCGATCACGATCTTCAACCGCGACCAGCAGACGGGGGAGCTGACTCAGAAGAACGGCCTTGCCGGCTGCATCAGCCAAAACGGCTTCCCCGACGGCAGTGCTGCCCCCCGGTGCCGGGCGCAGTCACAGTTGGAGGAACCCTTTGCGACGCTGATCTCTCCGGACGGCAACTTCGTCTATGCATTGGGCAACCACTTCAGCAACGGCTCTATCGTCGTCTTCAAACGCGCCGAGAACGGCCTCCTCGCGTTTCAAAGCTGCATCAACGAGCTGGGCGGGCAGGGCTGTGCCGACGGACGCGGTGTCAACGGCCTGCAGTCGGGGGCAATCTCCCCGGACGGCAAGGCGCTCGTGGCGAAGAACCTGCTGGGGGGCGGAGTCGGTGGCTTGAGCTTCTTTGACATCGGCGCCGACGGCAATCTGACCCAACGGCCCGGCGTCCAGGGCTGCGCCACCGCCGATGGCTCGATCCCGACCGGCGCCTCTCAATGCCAGGTGCTGCCCGCCGCGGGCGGCGAGGGGCACGTGGAGTTCGCCGACAACGCGTCGATTCTCTACGCCTCCTTCGGAGGCCACGCGCTGAGCGTCATCGATCGCGACCTCGGCCCCGTCTGTCAGCCGGTGTCGGCGAGCACCGGCCCTACCTCGGCGGTCGGCGTGGGGCTGAGCTGCAGCGACCCCAACGGCGACCCGATCTCCTATGAGATCGTCAAAGGGCCGAACGGCGGGGCCCTCGGCAGCGTCGACCAGACCGCGGCCCGCGTCTTCTACAACCCCTTCCCGGGATTCCTCGGCACCGACTCGTTCGAGTACCGAGGCACCGCCCGCGGCGTGTCGTCCGCTCCGGCGACGGCCGGTCTGAGCGTCGTCGGGCGTCCCTTTACTGGCCAATCGCCGCTGCCGCCACCCCGTCCTCTGCCGCTGAGTCGCATAGGCGCACGGGTCCTTGCGAGCTGGAAATCCGGCCGCACCGCGACGACGCTGCTGAGGCTTCGCGCGGTCAAAGTGCCGGCCGGCGCCTCGATAGAGGTTCGCTGCAGCGGCAAAGGCTGCCCCTTCAAACGCAGAGCGATGAGCGCGCGCAAAGGTGGATCGATCGACCTGCTCGGCTTGTTTGGGCGCGCCAAAAACCTGAAAGCAGGCCTCACGATCGAGGTGCGGATCACGCAGGCGGAGGCGATCGGCACGGTCGTGCGTTACGCGATCCGGAGAGGCAAAGCGCCTAAAGCTCAAACGTTGTGCATGCCGCCCGGCGCCGCCAGGCCGACGGCCTGCTGATCCCTCCTCGGACGGTTCGCAAATTGCGGCGTAATGCCGTTTCGCGGGGGGAGGCCTCGAGGCTCTCCTCACTATTCTGATCCTCGTGGCGAAGGACACCGAGAAGCTGATCCGCCAGCTCTCTCTGATCTCGTTCCTGATGGCCCAGGGCAGGCCGGTTTCGGCCCTGGAGATCAAGCGCGAGGTCGAGGGCTACAGCGACATGAACGACGACGCCTTCGCGCGCCGCTTCTACGCCGACCGGGCCGAGCTGGAGAGCCTCGGCATTCAGCTCTCGGTCGAGAAACCGGGCGAGGGCTTCTTCGAGGCCGAGCTCTACTCGCTGCCGCCCGAGAACTTCTACCTCGACGCAATCGAGTTCACCGACGACGAGCTCGCGGCGCTGAGCACGGCGCTCTCGCTGCTCACCCAGGGGGAATTCGCCTACGCCGAGCCGCTCCGCCTGGCGCTCCAGCAGGTCGCCTGGGGCCACCCCAACCCGCTCAGCGAGGGCGAGGGCGCGCCGGTCGAGATGGCGATGACCGCCTCGGCCGGGGGTCGCGAGCTCTCGCAGCGGCTCTCCAAGATCGAGACGGCGATCTCGCGCCGCAAGACGATCGAGTTCACCTACTACACGATGGAGCGCGACGAGACCGAGAAGCGCAAGGTCGACCCCTACCACCTCGTCTTCCGCGGCGGGCAGTTCTACCTGATCGGCCAATCGCACGAGCGCGAAGCGGTGCGCGTCTTCCGGCTCTCTCGGATCCAGGGCAAGGTCGGCTACGCGACCAAGGCAGAGCACGACTTCTCGACGCCCGAGGACTTCGACCGCCGCGACTACGGCGGTCGCGCCGACTGGCAGCTGGGAGAGATCCAGGGCCGCGCCCGTATTTTCCTGCGCGACAGGATCGCCTGGCTCGTCGAGCGCGACTACGGCGCCTACGGCGAGCTGCGCCCGGCCAAGAAATCCGACGCCGCGCCGGGCAAGGGCACGGTCTTCGAGACCGATTACGCCGCGCCGCGCGAGCTGATCGCCTGGGTCCTGCGCTGGCGCCAGAACGCTGCCGTGCTCGCCCCCGATGAGCTGCGCGAGGAAGCCGAGCAGCGCCTGGACCTCCTGCACGAGCGCCATCTCAACGGCTTCGAGCCGGCGGGCACGGTCGAGCGGCCGCTGCGCGAGGCGCCGCGCCGCTCGCGCTCCAACGGGCGCGGCGAGGCGGCGATCCGGCCCGAGCGCTTCGCCCGCCTCGTCACTCTGGCCGGTCTCCTTATCGAAGCGGCCAAGCGCGGCGAGCGGCTGCGCGTCGAGGAGCTGCGCCAGCGACTCGAACTGACCGACGAGGAGCTGCGCGAGGACATCGACCTGCTCAACGTCGTCAACTTCGGCGGCGGCACGTACGTCCTCTACGCCGAAATCCAGGGTGAGGAGATCGAGGTCGACTCGGAGCCCTACGGCGACAACTTCGCCCGCCCGGCGCGGCTGCTGCCGCTGGAGGCGAAGGCGCTGGTTGCCGCGATCGACCTCTTCGGCGACCACCTGCCGCAGGGCGGCCTGCAGAGCGCCCGCAAGAAGATCGTCGCGGCGCTCGGCCACGACCCCTCGGAGGAGGGGCTGGAGATCGCCACCGCGACGGGCGGCGATGCCAGGATCGCTCGCCTCGTAAACGAGGCGATTGCGGGACGTCGGATCCTCGAGCTCGACTACTACAAGGAGAACGAGGACACCTTCACCAAGCGTCGGGTCGAGCCCTACCGTCTCGAGAACGGCCGCGAGGGCTGGTACGTCGAGTGCTACGACCTCAAGAAGGAGGGGGTGCGCCACTTCAAGCTGGACCGAATCAAGGAGGCGACGCTGGCCGACGAGACGTTCGAGCCGCGGCCGGAGGTCGAGGAGCTGGCCGGGGTCGAGGGCTGGATGACCGACGGCGAGGTGCCGACCGCGCAGGTCGCCCGCGTCTGGGTCTCGCCCGAGCGGGCCCGCTGGCTGCGCGAGGAGCGAACCGTGGTCGAGGAGCTGGCGGACGGCGCGGTCGTGGTGGAGCTGCCCTACGCGGGGACCTCATGGCTGGTGCGGGAGATCCTGCGCGGCGCCGGCGATCTCGTCGTGCTCGAGCCGGAGGACGCGCGCGAGGCGATCGCTCGCGAGGTTGCCGCGAGCGCTGCGTGACCGTGGCCGAGCCCATCCCAGTGGGACTTTCACTTAACTTTTTTTGAAGATGGTCGAAGGCCGTCCGAGGATTGCTCCGCAAAAAAAGTACAAGACGTTCCAGCCCCACTGGGATGGACTCGGGACGTGACGCGGTCGCAGCACGGCGAGCGGGCGCCGGGGCGCGCGGAGATTTTGAGGGTCGTGGCGCCGAATCCGGGGCCGATGACGGGGGAGGGGACCAACACCTACTTGTATGGGGAAGGGCCGTGCGTGGTGATCGACCCGGGGCCGGACGATGCGGGGCATCTCGACGCCGTCTGGGAGGCGGCGGAGGAGCGGGGTGGGATCGGCGTCGTGCTGCTCACCCATAGCCACGGCGACCACGTCGACGGCGCCGAGCGGCTGGCGGAGAAGGCCGCCGCGGGCGCGGCGGCCCGGTGGCCGCCGGTCGTGTTGCCTGCCGACGGCGAGGAGCACGGCGGCCTGCGCGCGGTGGCCACTCCCGGCCACGCCGCCGACCACGTCTGCTTCCTCAGCGGCGACGGAGTCTGCTTCAGCGGCGACCTCGTGCTCGGCGAGGGCTCGACCTTCGTCCCGCCCGACGGCGGCTCGCTGGCGGCCTACATGGCGTCGCTGCGCCTCATGCAAACCGAGGAGACCGAGCTGATCTGCCCCGGCCACGGCCCCTGGGTGACCGAC
>DATABM010000100.1:0-33559 GCA_036259555.1 Solirubrobacterales bacterium | reverse complement strand
TCACCTCGACCGCCGCCGGCCCGGTGTAGTCGAGGGGGCTCTTCAACCAGCCCTCCTGGAAGGCGAGCACCAGGATCCCGAGCGTAGTGCCCAGCGTCAGCGCGTTCATCACCAGCGTCTTCAGCGGCAGCAGCGCCGAGCCGGTGAGGAGGAAGAGGACGATCAGGGTGGTAAGCGCGATGATCGCCACGACCAGCGGGGCATGCTGGGCCAGGCTTTCCTTCTGGTCGACGAAGCGAGCCGTGTTGCCCGAGACGAGCGTGTCGCCGCCCCCGGGTGGCTCGAGCGTCCGGATCTCGCGCAGCGAGTCCTGCGAGGCGCCGTCGAGCGCCGGCCCGGCGAGGGCGAAGTTGGCATAGGCGACGCCCTCGGAGGAGGGGGTGAAGGGGGCCCCGCGAGTGACGCCCTCGACCGCTTCGATCCGCTCGCGGAACGCGGCCAGTCGGGCGTCGCCGGCCGGCCGGTCGACGGCGACGGTGACCGCCTCGGTGACGTCGCGCGGGTAGTGCGCTTCGACGTAGCGGTAGGCGTCGTAGGAGGGCTGGCCGGGCGGCACCGCTTCGGCGCTCGGCCCGGTCAGCGTGGTCCAAAGCAGCGGCGCCGACGCGGCGAGCATCAGCGCCGAGCTGGCCAGCGCGACCGCGACGGGCCGCCGCATGACCCCGCGCGCCAGCCGGTACCACCCGTCAGAGGTATCGGAGACGGCGGGGCCGCGGCGGATCGAAAGGGCGTCGATGCGGCTCCCCAGCAGCGCCAGCAGCGACGGCACGACGAGGAGCGCGATCAGCGCCGAGAGCAGGGCGACGGCGGTGCCGGCGACCGCCATCGAGTAGAGGAAGCGCTGCGGCATCACGATGAGCGCCGCCATCGCCGCGGCGACGGTGAGTCCCGAGAAGAGGGCGGTGCGGCCGGCCGTGCGGACCGTGCGCCGGTGCGCCTCCCGGGTCGGTCCCCGCTCGGCGATCTCCTCGCGGTAGCGGGAGACGAGCAGCAGCGCGTAGTCGACGGCAAGGCCGAGGCTGAGGCCAGTCGCGATGTTGAGCGCGAAGACGGAGGTGTCGACGAAGCCCGCCATCAGCCGCAGCACGAGCAGCGTCCCGACGATCGAGATGACGCCGATCAACAAGGGGATCGCCGCGGCGACCACGCCGCGGAAGACGAAAAGCAGCAGCAGCGCCAGCACCGGGAAGGCGATCAGCTCCGACGTGGTCAGGTCTTCCCGGGTCTGGTCGTTGGTCTCGTTGAACCCCGGCGCGAAGCCGCCCATCGCCACGTCGAGCTTGCTGCCTGCGGCGATCGGCGACACCTCTTCGGCGACGATGCCGCCGGTGTCCTCGATGTCAGCGGTGTCGAGGTGGGCGGAGACGACCAACGAGCGGCCGTCGGCGGCGATCAGCCGAGCGCCGGCTGCCCGGTCGCGCAGGGGGTTGACGACCCGGCCGACGTGGTCCAGTCGGCCGATCGCATTGCTGAGCCGGCCGACCTCGCGCCGCACCGCCGGGCTCTTCGCGTCCAGACGGCCGCCGTCGGGATCGCGGACGACCAGGACGATCGCCGGGTTGGGGTCGAAGCCGAGCCGCTCGGTGAGCAGCGCGGTGGCCCGCTCGCTCTCCGAGGCGCTGTCGGTGAAGCCGGCCGCCTTGAGGTGGCTCTCGACGTCTTTGCCGACCGCGCCCGAGACGAGGACGAAGAGCCCGACCAGGGCGAGCACCAGCTTCGGGCGCTTCCAGGTGAGGTCGGCGATGCGGTTCATCTGTACCTCCAACGCTTGGGGCGGGCGGCCTGTGAGATGGCGGCGACTGTACCAGAATCCAAAGCATCTACTTTGTAATCCAAAGTGAGTTGCTAGCCTGTGAGCTATGTCACGGCGCGCCTATGACCAGGCCTGCAGCCTCGCGACGGCTCTCGACCATGTCGGGGAGCGCTGGACGCTGCTGATCGTCCGCGAGCTCTCGCTCGGTCCGCTGCGCTTCTCGGAGCTGGCGCGGTCAGTGGGCGGGGCGCCGACGGACGTGCTGACGAAGCGGCTACGCGATCTCGAAGCGGACGGCGTTGTGTCCAAGCGCCGACTGGAGGCGCCGGTCGCCGCGACGGTCTACGAGTTGACCGAGCTGGGCCGCGGCCTGGAACGCCCGATGTTCGAGCTGGCGCGGTGGGGGATGAACCTGCAGCGCGCCGAGGCGGTCGTCGACCTGGCGCCCTCCTCGCTGCCAAACGCGATGCGGGTGCTGCTGCAGCCGCCGGCCGAGGCGTCCTTCGTGGTCGGCCTGCGGACGGGTAGCCACGAGTTCACGCTGCGAGCTCGCGATGGCTGGATCGAGGCTTCGCGGGGAGGTGCGGACGACGCCGGACTCGTCCTCGCCGGCTCACCGGTCGCGGTGCTTGCCTTTGTCGTGGTCGGCGAGGAGGCGGCGGACCGCGTCGAGATCGAGGGCGATCGGGCGTTGCTCGAGGAGGTACGGGCGATGGTGGTCTTGCCCGAGCGGCTGCGCGAGGAGTCCCGAGAGCTGGTCGAAGCGGGCGTGCTCGACCGGGCGGCCACGGCCGCCGCCTGACCGAGCCTGCTCCGTTAGCCGTCTATAGGGCGGGAAACGGAGCGAGCGTCCGCTCAGTCCTCCCGTCGCACCGAGTAGACGACGACTTTCTCGCCGAGCAGCTCGTCCTCCCGCAGGCGGCTGAACCCCAGTCGCTCGGCGACGGCGATCGAGCGGGTGTTCTCGGGAACGATCATCGCGGTCAGGTAAGGCACGTCGAGGTTCGCAAGCGCCCAGTCGCGGCAGGCGGCGCCGGCCTCCGTCGCGTAGCCGTGTCCCCAAGCGTCCCGGCGCAGCGTCCAGCCGAGCTCGGTCTCGTCGAACTGCGGCCAGTATTTGATCGCGATCCGGCCGAGGAATTCGCCGCTGCTCTTGGCCGCGACGGCGAAGAAACCGTGGCCCCGCTTGCGCCATTCCTCGTCGTCCTTGCGGAGCCGTTCTTCCCCTTCCGCGCGGTCGAGCGGCCGGATGAAGCGCGTTACCTCCGGGTCGGCGTGCAGCGCGACGAAGTCGTCGAGATCCTCGTCCGAGAACCGGCGCAGCAGCAGCCGTTCGGTCTTGATCTCCACCGCCCCGAACCTACGGGACGCCCCGGCGCCGCTACTCCAGCTCGGTGCCGTCGTAGAGCTTCTTGACGTGCACGGTGCCCGGGGGCGAGGCCTCGATGCAGAGGCGACAGAGCACGCACTCGTCGACGTTCTCGTCGACGATCTCGACTCGGCCGCCGGCGTCCCTGTAGATGTCGACGGGGCAGACTTCCTCCAGCTTGGCGGCGAGCGCCGCGTCGGTGGCGACCGACTCGTCGACCTCGATGTCGATGAAGACCTTGTGCTGCTCGGCCATCAGGCAAGACACCCCATGGATTTTCCCCTCGCTCGCTCGCGCATGATCAGACTCCCACGCTCGCTCGCTCGGGGTCAGAGCCCAGCTTCTCCTTGACGGCGTCCGGAATCTCGTCGATCCGCTCGACGACCCGAATGCCGGCTGCTTCGAGGCGGGCGATCTTCTCGGTGGCCGTGTCCTCTTTGCCCTCGACGATCGTCCCGGCATGGCCGAAGCTCATGCCCTTCATCTCCGCGTCATCCATGAACTTGCCGGCCATGAAGGCGACGATCGGCAGGCGCGAGTCGTTCTCCTTGACCCACTCGGAGAGCTGCGCCTCCATGCGGCCGCCCGGCTCGGTGTAGATGACAATTGCCTGCGTCTGCTCGTCGGCCTCGAAGTAGGGCATCAGCTCGGCGTAGGTCGAGCCGATGATCGCGTCGCCGCCGATCGAGATCGCCGTCGAGACGCCGAGCCCGGCCTGGGTCAGCGAGGAGGAGATCTCGGTCGTCATGCCGCCTGAGCGGCTCATCACCCCGACGGGGCCGGGCGCGTAGGCCTTGGCCGCGTCTTTGGCGGGGCCGCCGATGCCGCCCATCTTGCAGACCTCGGGGACGATCAGGCCGAGGCAGTTGGGACCGATGATCCGCGCCCCGCGCAGGTTGGCCAGCTCGACCATCTGGGCGACGTCGCGGCGCGGCACGCGCTCGGTGACGATGACGATCAGCTTGATCCCGTTCTCGATCGCCTCGAGCACGGCGTCCTTGGTGAAGGCGGGGGGGACGGTGACGACGGAGCCGTCGATCAGGCCGCCGTAGTTCTCGACCGCCTGGGCGACGGTGTCGAAGACCGGCACGCCGTGCACCTCGCGGCCCTTGCGGCCCGGCGTCACGCCGCCGACCACCTTGGAGCCGTAGTCGAGGCACTCCTTGGTCAGGTTGACCGCCTCGCGCCCGGTGATCCCCTGGACGATGAAGGTCGTCTCCTTGCTCAGGAGAATGCTCACCGCTCGCCCCCAGTCAGGTTCTTGACGGTATGCGACGAAAAGCTGACTATCGCGGTGGGGGTCATGCCGGCGCTCCCTGGATCTTGGCGACGGCGCGTCCCGCCGCCTCCCACATCGAGACCGAGCGGTCGCAGTACTCGACGCCATAGCTGTCGAGGATCTTGAAGCCCTCGTCCTCCCAGGCGCCGGGGATGCGGAAGATCGCGATCGTCTCGGCGGGGTCCTTGCCCAACTCCAGGCAGGCCTTGATCACGCCGCGGGCGACGATGTCGACGCGGGTGTTGGAGACGATCGACATCATCACGGCGATCTTCTCGACGCCGTCCTTCTCGAGCACCTGCTTGGCGAGGCCGCAGGCCTTGGCGACCGAGGGGTTGCCGCCGATCTCCGAGTAGTTGGCCGGCTTGCCGCCCTGGCTGCGCACGGCGTCCGTGAGGGTCAGCGAGCCGCCGCCGGCGCCGATTACGAGGCCGAGGTTGCCGGTGAAGCCGTGGTCCTTGCCCTGGATCACCCCGCGTTGGTCGGCCGCGTCGATCGCCGCGACGTTGCGCTCGAAGTCGGAGGGCTCGTAGGTCTCGCGGGTGTCGTCCTCGGCGATCTCCAGGTGCTTGCGGAGGAGGGCTTTCTGGCGCCCGACCGCCTCGTTCTCCATCTCCATGTGGGCGTCGAGGGCGACGAAGCTGCCGTCGGTCAGCTCGGCGAGCGGGTTGATCTCGGCCAAGGTCATGTCGTTGTCGCGGAAGAGGCGGGCGAGGCGGGCGAGGATCGGCGTGGCGCGGGTCAGCTGGCGTCCCGTGACGCCGCTCGCGGCGACGACCTGCTTGGCCTCGAAGTCGGCGATCGGGAGGAGGTTCGAGAGGTGGCCGCGGCCGACGTGGTCGGGGTGCTGCTCGGCGACCTCCTCGATGTCGATCCCGCCCATGTCGCTGAACAGCATCAGCGGGCGCTTCGCGGTGCCGTCCCAGACGACGCCGGCGTAGTACTCCTGCTTGACCTCGGCTTTTGGGTCGACGAGGACGCCGCGCGGCATGTGGCCGTTGATCTCGAGCGCCAGGATCGCCTCGGCGTGCCCCGCCGCCTCCTCGGGCGTGTCGGCGAACTTGACGCCGCCCGCCTTCATGCGGCCGCCGGTCAGCACCTGCGACTTGATCACGACCGGGCCGCCGATCTCCTCGGCGACCTTGCGCGCCTCCTCGGCGCTCGTGCAGAAGCCGTACTTGGTGACGGGGATCCCCGCCAGCTCGACGATCTTCCGTGCCTCGTACTCGTAGAAGCGCATCGCGGCGCGGAACCCTATCCAAACGCTGGCGAAGGCCGGCCGCGCCTACAGCTGGACCAGGTTGGCGGCGTCGATGCCGCGCGTGACGCCGCGGAAGTCGACGACCAGTGGGGCGGTCTTCGCCACAGCCTCGTAGTCGAGCTCTGGGTGGGCGGTGACGATCGCGATGGCGTCGGCTCCGGCCAGAGCGTCGTCGAGGTCGACCGAGCGCAGCTCCCGGCTGGGCAGCTCCGGCACGTGTGGGTCGTGGTAGGAGATGTCGCCGCCGAGGTCGCGAAGCAAATCGATCAGCTTCAGCGCCGGCGACTCGCGGGTGTCGCCGATGCCCGCCTTGTAGGCCACGCCGAGCAGCAGGATCCTCGACCCCCGCACGGGCTTGCCGGCATCGTTGAGGGCGCGCTGGACCCGTTCGGCGCAGAAGGCCGGTTGGGCCTGGTTGACCTTGCCTGCCAGCTCGATGAACTCCGGGTAGAAGTCGCGCTGCCGCGCCTTGAAGGCGAGGTAAAAGGGATCGACCGGCAGGCAGTGTCCCCCCATGCCAGGGCCTGGATCGAAGCGCATGAACCCAAAGGGCTTGGTCGCCGCCGCGTCCACGACCTCCCAGACGTCGATCCCCAGCCGGTCGCAGAGCTGGGCCAGTTCGTTGACCAGCGCGATGTTGACCGACCGGAAGATGTTCTCGAGCAGCTTGGTGAGCTCCGCCGCCTCCGGGCTGCTGAGGGAGATGACCGTGTCGCAGATCTCGCCGTAGAGGGCTCGGGCGCGCTCGGTGCAGGCCTCGGTCAGGCCGCCGACCAGCTTCGGCGTGGTGCGGATCGTGTAATCCGTGCGGCCCGGATCGATGCGCTCCGGCGAGAAGGCGAGGTGGAAGTCGCGGCCCGCAGCGAGTCCCGACTCCTCGAGGATCGGCAGCAGCCGCTCGCGGGTCGTTCCCGGGTAGGTCGTCGACTCGAGGACGATGAGCTGTCCGGCCCGGATCTCCCGTGAAAGCGCGGTCGCCGAGTCGAGCAGGTAGGTGAGGTCCGGTTCGCGCGAGCTGGTCAACGGCGTCGGCACGCAGACGATCACCGCGTCGCACGGCGCAAGGTCAGCGTGGCGCGAGGTCGCGCTCAGCCGCTCGCGCAGGGGCGCCAGCGCCTCGGCCGGGACGTCCTCGACGTAGCTGCGACCGTCGTTCAGCGCCTCGACCTTGCGGGCGTCCGTGTCGAGCCCGACGATCTCGTGGCCCTTCTCGGCGAAGGCGACGGCGAGGGGGAGGCCCACGTAGCCGAGGCCGACGATCCCGATCTTCATCAGGAATCGCGCTTCTCTCGCTTGCGAAGAATCAGATATGCACGCTGCACTCGTTCCGCGCTCACGGCCGGCAGTGTAGATGCCTAGCCGGTCTAGCCGTGCGGGTTTTCGGCGCCGAAGGGCGGCTGACGGAAGTCCGGCACCGGACGCATCGAGAACGGCACCGAGCTTCCTTTCCGGTAGTGGGCCCTCGCAGCGCCCCGCTTGCTGCGCCCGTAGCGGACGCCTCTCGCCAGCCCCTTGAAGATGCCGAACCTGTCCGCCCGCACCGACTCCACGCGGCGCCAACCGCTCTTTCCGCGGACCTGGATCACGACCTTGCCGCCCTTGCTGTTGGGGGTGCGGCCCCAGAAGTAGAGGCCCTTCTCGCGCGGGTAGGCGACGAAGGGGAAGCGATAGGCGTACATCGAAGGCTTCGGCACGTCCGCGGCGACCGTCGGACCGCGGAAGAAGAGCCCCGATTCCGGCTCCAGGTAGGAGGGCGTTTCGGGGAAGTCCTCGCCGTCGCGCAGGCTGTACCACATGAACGTGTCGACTCCGCTCCGCCAGGCGACGAATAGCGCCTCGGCGGTCCACCGCTTGAGGATCGGCATCGCGAGGCCGCCTGGGTCTGGTGGGTTCGAGTCCCAGGAGAGCTCCGTGATCCACAGCGGGGTGCGTTTGAAGGCCCCGTTGATCCGGCCGGCGCGGTTCGCAGCGCGCAGAAGCGTCTGCATCTTGTGCAGGTCGCCGAGCTGAACGTCGTTGACGCCGCCTTCGTGGGCGGGGCTGCCGGTCGTGTACGGGTGTATGTCGTAGATGTCGAAGTTGACGCCGCCGCCGCAGTCGCCCGGTTTGGGCCGCGGCTTGTTGTGGCCTCGCATGCAGAGCAGTTCCCGCGTGAACTTCATCGGGCCGATCGTGTATTTCGGAACGGCGATCGGGCCCAGCCCACCGGCGATGACGAGGTTGGAGGGATCGACGGCCTTGATCCCAGCGGAGAAGGCGTTGATCAGGTCCCGGTAGAGCTCAGGCGAGACCGGCTTGCCGTTCTCGTACTGCGGCATGAAGTAGAGGCTCAGGTTCGGCTCGTTGAGGCCCTGCCAGTAGCGGACCTTGGGCAGTCCGCCGAACTGCCCGCTGTAGCGGCGCGCGGCGGCGGTCGCGAAGGCCGCGAGCTTGGCGGGGTCGGTCTTGCAGGGGGCGTCGGTTTCGTTGGCGCCAGGGCAGCGCTGCGCCCACAGGGGCGCGCCACGCACCTGCAGGACCGGGATCAGCCCGGCGTTGACCGCATTGACGAGCCAGACGTCGAACTCTTCCCAGTCGTAGTTGGGGTCGGCGGGGTTGGTGGGATCCCAGGAAGCCGGCTCTTTGTTGGGGGCGATGAGGCTCCAGCGCAACGGCGTCTGGGCCATGGTCGAGCCGGTCATCTTCACGTGCTCGAAGGCGACCGCGTCGTTCTCGTAGATGTAGGAGACGCCCGTCGTCAGCGGTCGCGCCGCATCCGCCGAAGCGGCGGTGGCGCCGCCCAGGGCGACGCAGCAGGCGATGGCCAGGGCCACCCTCAAGGCGGCCGGTCTTGTCCCTTTCATCGCGCGGCGATCCGTCTGCGGCGCAGCGCGTAGGCGGCAGATGCCGCGAGCGTCGTCACGATCACGAGCGGCAACAGGAGCCCCGTCTCTCCGGAGTCGCTGGAGCCGGTCGCCTGGGCGAGCACCTCGCTGAAGGCAGACGAGCCCTCGGGTCGGGCGACCGACGTCTCGACGCCGTCCGCCCTGGCGGTCTGGCGCTCCGGCGTATCGGTGCCGGCGGCCGTGCTGCCCGTGTCACCACCGCTGCCCTGACCGCCGCTGCCCCCGACGACCGCTCCCGCCCCGGCTTCGGAGCCGGAGTCGGGGCCGCCGTCGTCGACCGCAACCGGAGCGGTCTCGGCGGCGACCTCCGCCACCTCGCGGCCGTCGGCGCCATGGCTTTCGAGTCGCTCGGTGTTCTTCTTGCCGAGGACCCGCTCGGCGGGTCGCGTGCTTCGCTTCTCGGTTCTCTTGTTGCCGCCCGAGGTCGGGAAGCTCTCGGTGTACTGGTTGACCGCCGAGTTCCCGGGTGGAATCAACGCCTCTTCGGCAGCGGTGGCGGGAGTCGCCGCGGCGAGCGCCAGCGCCGCGGCGAGCACTCCGTAGGAGGTTTTGAATCGCGTCATTCGGTTCGACCTGGCTTCGAGCCCTGCCCTCGACGTTCCGGTCCATCCGGCCGGGGCTCATAGCATTTAACCGGATGGACTCGGAATCGATGCGGCAGACCGGCTCCGTCCCGGCCCTGGCCAGGGGGGCCGACATACACGGCGTGCTGCTCTGGCTGGTCGGATTCGCCCTCGTCGCCTACCTCGGCCTCGAAGGCGGCGGCTACGACCCGCTCGTCCACGACGAGGTTGGGATCGCGGTCTGGTGGGCATTGCTCGGCTTCGCCCTCGTCGGCGCGCTGCCGCGGACGATGCCTGGCCCGCTGGCGCTGGCCGCGCTTGCCCTGCTGACCGGGCTTGTCGCCTGGACGGCGCTCAGCCTGACTTGGACCGAGAGTGGCGAGCGGACCTGGGCCGACCTCGCTCGCCTCGCTGCGTACCTGGGCGTCTTCGTCCTCGCACTGGGCGCGCAGGGCCGCGGTCGGGGGCGCTGGCTGCTGGGCGGCGTCGCCTGTGGCGTCGTCCTGGTCGCCGGCATCGCGCTGCTCTCGCGCCTCCATCCGGACTGGTTCCCGGAGGCGGGCCAGACGGCTGCCTTCCTCAACCCGGGGCGCGAACGGCTGTCCTACCCCATCCAATACTGGAACGGGCTGGCGGCGCTGATCGCGATCGGCTTCCCCCTCGTCCTCCACTTCGCGGCGGCGGCCCGCTCGTCGCTGCTCCGGGGACTTGCGGCGGCAGCCCTGCCGCTGCTCGTGCTGACGATCTTCTTCACGCTGTCCCGCTCCGGTATCGCAGCCTCGGCCGTCGCTCTTGCGATCTACCTGCTGCTCGCCGCGGATCGCTTGCCGAAGCTGCTCAGCCTGGTCCTTGCCGGTGGAGGCGCTGTCGTGCTCGCCCTCGCCGCCGACCGCCGCGAGAGCCTCCAGGACGGCCTGCTCGACGCGACCGCCCGCAGCCAGGGCGACGAGATGCTCGTCATGACGGTCGCCGTGTGCGCCGTCGTCGGTCTCCTGCAGGCGGCGCTGGCGATGGGACTGGGGGGCGAGCGACGGCCGTACTGGTCCTTCGTGCCGCATCGCCCGGCCTCGATTGCCACGGGGCTCGCCGTCGCCATCGCCGTCGTCGCCCTGCTGGCCGCCGGGGCGCCTGGGCGCGCGGCCGACGCCTGGGCGAATTCAAGGAGCCAAGCGGGCCGGGGGAGGGGACCGGGCGGCTCGGCAGCGCGGCCGGTCAGAGCCGCTACCAGTTCTGGAGCTCAGCGGCCAGGCAGAATGCCAGCGCCCCGCTGACGGGAACCGGCTCCGGCACTTTCGAATTCTGGTGGAACCGAGACGGCGACGTGGGGGAGATCGTCCGCGACGCCCACTCGCTGTACATGCAGACGCTTGGGGAGCTCGGCATCGTCGGCCTGGCGCTTCTCGTCGCCTTCCTTCTCACTGTCGTGATCGGTGGTGCGACGGTGGCGCTGCGCGCCGACGCCGCGGAACGTTCGCTGCGTGCCGCCGCGCTGGCCGGATGTGGCGCCTTCGCGCTGACCGCCGGCTTCGACTGGACCTGGCAGATCCCCGTCATCCCGGTTGCGACGCTGCTCTGCGCCGCCGCGCTGGTCGAGTCGCTGCCGCCCGCGCCGCGCCGCGAGCCAGAGTCGCTCGCGCTGCCTTTGCGCGGCGCGGTCGCGCTCGTCGCCATCGCGGCGATCGTCGCGATGGCGATTCCCCTGGCTGCGACCGCCCTGGTCCGCCAGAGCGAAGCCGATGCACGCGAGGGCGACCTCGTCGCTGCGCTCGAGGCTGCCAAGAGCGCCCAGAACGTGCAGCCGAGCGCCGCGACGCCGCGGCTCCAGCAGGCGCTGGTCCTCGAGCAGCTCGGCGACCTCGACGCTGCTGCCCGGGCCGCGAGCGAGGCGACCGACCGCGAGGAGACCAACTGGCGGCCGTGGCTCGTCCTTTCGCGAATCGAAGCGGCGCGAGGCAGGGCCGGCGCGGCTGTCTGGGCCTACCGGCGCGCTCGATCGCTCAACCCGCGCTCTTCCCTGTTCGCGCGCTGAGCCGCGCTCCGCGGCTGGGATACTGCGAGCCACGATCGATCGGAAGGGAGAAAGATGAGCTTTGCGGGCCGTTGCGGCGCCATTGCGGCTGTGGTCCTCGCCGGAGCATTCGCGGCCGGGTGCGGGGAGACCGTCATCGACGACGCCAAGACCGAGGCGGCGATCGAACAGAACCTCGAGGACTCTGTCGGGAAGAAAGTGAACGCGGTCGAGTGCCCCTCGGGCGTCGAGGTCGAGAAAGGCAAGAGCTTCGAGTGCACGGTCGCCGTGGCCGGTGGCAAAGAGGAAATCGCGACGATGAAGATCCTCAACGACGACGCCGACATCGAACTTTCCCGCCTCCAGCCCGCCAAGTAGAGTGCGAAAAATGAGCCAGACCAGCACGGCCGACGCGCCGACCACCAACGTAAAGCTCCTCGACTGGGTCGAGGAGGTCGCAGAGCTGACGCAGCCGGATGCCATCCACTGGTGCGACGGATCGGCCGAGGAGTACGACTCGCTCGCGCAGGAGCTGGTCGAAGCCGGCACCTTCGAGCGCCTCTCCGACGCCAAGCGGCCCAACTCGTACCTGGCCCTCTCGGACCCCGGCGACGTGGCGCGCGTCGAAGATCGCACCTTCATATGCAGCGAGCGTGAGGAGGACGCCGGCCCGACCAACAACTGGCGCGAGCCCGCCGAGATGCGCGAGACGCTGCGCGCCCTCTTCGAGGGCTGCATGAGGGGCCGCACGATGTACGTGGTGCCCTTCTCGATGGGCCCGCTCGGTTCGCCGATCGCCCACATCGGCGTCCAGCTCACGGACTCCCCTTACGTCGCCGTCTCGATGCGGATCATGACCCGGATGGGCAAAGGCGCGCTCGACGTGCTCGGCTCCGAGGGGGAGTTCGTCCCCTGTGTCCACTCCGTCGGGATGCCGCTTGCCGACGGCCAGGAGGACGTCCCCTGGCCCTGCAACGAGGACAACAAGTACATCGTCCATTACCCGGAGACGCGGGAGATCTGGTCCTTCGGCTCCGGCTACGGCGGCAACGCGCTGCTCGGCAAGAAGTGCTTCGCGCTGCGGATCGCCTCGGCGATGGCCCGCGACGAGGGCTGGCTCGCCGAGCACATGCTGATCCTCAAGCTGACCTCGCCCGAGGGAGAGGTCAAGTACATCACCGGGGCTTTCCCGTCGGCCTGCGGCAAGACCAACCTGGCGATGCTGATTCCGACCCTTCCCGGCTGGAAGGTCGAGACGGTCGGCGACGACATCGCCTGGATGAAGTTCGGCGAGGACGGCCGCCTCTATGCGGTCAATCCCGAGGCCGGCTTCTTCGGCGTCGCCCCGGGAACGGGCGAGAAGACCAACCCGAATGCGATGCGCACGATCGAGCGCAACTCGATCTTCACCAACTGCGCCAGGACCGACGACGGAGACGTCTGGTGGGAGGGGATGACCTCCGAGCCCCCCGCGCACCTGATCGACTGGCACGGCGAGGACTGGACGCCCGAGGCGGACCGGCCCTCGGCGCACCCGAACGCGCGTTTCACGACGCCGGCCGCGCAGTGCCCGACGATCGCGCCCGAGTGGGAAGACCCCGCCGGCGTGCCGATCGACGCCTTCCTCTTCGGCGGACGCCGCGCCACGACCGTGCCGCTCGTCCACGAGGCGTTCGACTGGGAGCACGGCGTCTTCCTCGGCGCCACGATGTCATCCGAGAAGACCGCGGCGGCGGCCGGCAACGTCGGCGAGCTGCGCTTCGACCCGATGGCGATGCTGCCGTTCTGCGGCTACAACGTGGCCGACTACCTCGGCCACTGGCTGCAGATGGGCAGGCGCGAGGGTGCTCGCCTGCCGCGCGTCTTCTACGTCAACTGGTTCCGCAAAGACGACGAGGGCAACTTCCTCTGGCCGGGCTTCGGCGAGAACAGCCGCGTGCTGGCCTGGGTCTTCCGTCGCTGCCAGGGCCAGGCGGACGCGGTCGAGTCGCCGATCGGCCTGCTGCCCGCCGAGGGTGCGATCGACACCGAGGGCCTCGATGTCTCGGCCGACCAGATGGCCGACCTGCTGTCGGTGGACGAGGAGCTGGTCCGCGAGCAGCTGCCCCAGATGCGGGAGCACCTGGCGCAGTTCGGCGACCGCCTGCCTGCCGAGATGCGCGAGCAGCTCGAGGCGCTCGAAGAGCGCCTCGGCTAGCTGCTGGCTGAGATCACATCGACCACCTGAGGGGCGACGAACAGGCGCGCCCCGCGATTGTTGCGCAGCGGCGTCTCGCTGAGGATGCCCAGCTCCAGCAGGGTGTTGATGACTTTCTGGGCGCCCTGACCTGAGAGCCCGTAGATGTTGCGAACGCTGTTGCGCGCCACGTACGGGCGCCCGACGAGGTCGGCGGCGAGCTGCTCGGCGACGCCTCGTTTGCGGGCTCGCTGCACGGTGGCGCGCAACTCGGCCTGCAGCTCGACCAGTCGCTCGACCTTCGCCTGGGATTCTCCAGCCGAGGCCGCGACCCCCTCCGCGAAGAACGCGATCCACGTGTCCCAATCGCCGTCGAAGCTCAGCTCCAGTAGGGCCGCCTGGTATTGGTCGCGACGGCGCTCGAACCAAGGCGATACCACGAGGAGCGGCTCGCGGATCACCGCGCCGCGAAGGAGCTGGACGATGACGAGGAGCCGCCCGAGACGACCGTTGCCGTCCGAGTACGGATGCAGGGCCTCGAACTGGTAGTGCGCCATGGCTGCTTGGACGACGGTGGGAATCGGCGGTGGCGAGGCGATCCAGTCGAGGAGGGATTCGACGCCGGCCCGCAGTTGATCGCCAGGGGGTGGTGGCACGTACCGGGCTTCGTCGAGGGTCCTGCCGGGTGCTCCGATCACGACGATCCGGTCGCGCAGGCTACCCGCGTCGCTCAGCTCACCCGCGGTGCCAGCGACAAGAGTGGCTTGGAGCTCGCCGAGGAGGCCGAGCGACAGGGGGCGATCCTCCGGCCATCCGAAGGCCAGTTCCGCCATTTCCTCGAAGTTGAGGATCTCCCTCAGCTCGGCGCTGATCTTGCCTTCGTCTTCGCGGTCGGCGGCGAGCACGTCGGCGAACGGGGCGTAGGTTCCCTCCAAGGCGCTCGTGCTGTGTGCCTCCCGCTGGATGGCGGGTCGACGCAGCAAGGCTGGATTGGGAATCAGGCGCGCCGCGCCGTCGAGGCGCGCTAGGGCTGCGGTTGCCGCATTGACGGTATTCCAGGTGCTGGTGGAGAGCGTCAGCTCGCTGGGGAGCGGGGATGGCAGGAACGCCCGTGCCTCGACGGTCTCGTGGGTAGCGGGGTCCGGTCCCACGATCGGGACCAAGCGGCCGATCGGACTCGCTGCTAGGCGTTCAGCGTCGATGACGCAACTATATCGCCTAATAGTTGCGTCATCTCCCCCACGACGCAACTAGTGTTGCCTGGTCTAGAGCTCGTAGGCGTCGGCCAGCTCCGGGTCCTTCGCGGCCAGCATCTTCGCCAAGTCGACCATCACCTTGCATTGCTTCCAGGTGGCGTCGTCCTGCATCTTGCCGTCGATCATGTGGACACCGCGGCCGTCTGGGATCGCCTCCAACACCTTCTTGGCGAACTGGACCTCGTCGGACGGCGGGCTGAAGACCTTCTTGGCGATGCCGATCTGCACGGGGTGCAGCGACCATGCCCCGACGCAGCCGAGCAGGAAGGCGGCGCGGAACTGGGTCTCGCAGCCGGCCGTGTCCTTGATGTCGCCGAAGGGGCCGTAGAAGGGCAGGATCCCGGTCGAGGCGCAGGCGTCGACCATGCGGGCGATCGAGTAGTGCCAGGGGTCCTGCTGGGCGGTGACGCGGTCGGCCTCCGGGTTTTCCGGATCGGCCGGATCCTCCATCGAGCGATAGCCGGGATGGCCCCCGCCGACCCGGGTCGTCTTCATCCGCCGCGAGGCGGCGAGGTCGGCCGGGCCGAAGCTCATCCCCTGCATGCGCGGGCTGGCGGCGGCGATCTCCTCGACGTTGACGACGCCCTGCGCGGTCTCGAGGATCGCGTGGACGAGGATCGGTCGGTCGAGGTTGGCTTTCGCCTCGAGCTGGGCGAGGAGGCGATCGACGTAGTGGATGTCCCAGGCGCCCTCGACCTTGGGCACCATCACGACCTCCAGCTTGTCGCCGATCTCGGTGACGAGCTGAGTCAGGTCGTCGAGCACCCAGGGGCTCTCCAGCGAGTTGACGCGGGTCCAGAGCGAGGTCTGACCGAAGTCGGACTCCTTGGCGGCCTTGATCAGTCCCTCGCGGGCGGCCTCCTTGCGGTCGGCCGGTATCGCGTCCTCGAGGTTGCCGAGCAGGATGTCGGTCTGCTCGGCGATCGAGGCGGCCTTGGCGACCATCTTCTCGTTCGAGAAGTCGAGGAAGTGGATCATCCGCGACGGCTTGACGGGGATCTCGCGCAGCGGCTCGGGGGCGCCGATCGCCTGCGGCTGGAAGAAGTCTCTGGGGTTTCTCAAGCTGCTCCTCGCTTCGATTTCGACGCTGCGGGCGAATCTAATCAGGTGCGCAGCGAGTCCAACGTGAGCTTCAAACCCTCGGCGAGACCGACCTCGGCGCGCCAGTCGAGCTCACGCTCGGCGCGAGCCGCGTCGAGGGCGATCCGCTGCACCTCGCCGGGCCGGGCGGGCGCCAGCTCGGGCTCGAAGTCGCCGCCGTCGCCCAGGTCGCGCAGCTGGTGCGCCAGCTCGAGCACGTCGGTCTCCACGCCGGTGCCGATGTTGACCGGTCCGGTCGCCCGGCTCGCCGCCGCCGCCAGGATCGCCGCGACGACGTCACCGACGTAGACGTAGTCGCGGGTCTGGCGGCCGTCGCCGTAGACGGTGGGGCGTTCGCCGGCGAGCAGGCGGCCACAGAAGATCGCGATCACGCCGGCCTCGCCGAGCGGGTCCTGGCGGGGCCCGTAGACGTTGCCGAGCCGCAAGCTGACGCCGGAGATGCCGTACAGCCGCTCGTAGAGCGCCAGGTAGCCCTCGCCGGCGAACTTGCTCTGACCGTAGGGGGCGAGAGGCGCCACCGGGGTGTCCTCGGCAAGCGGCAGCTGCTGTCCGGCTCCCTCGCCGTAGATCGCGCCGCCGGTCGAGACGAAGACGACGCGCGAGCAACCGGCCTGTCTCGCCGCCTCGAGGACGTTGGCCGTGCCGCCGACGTTGATCGCCGCGTCGAAGGCGGGGTCGAGGACCGACCTCCGCACGTCGATCTGGGCCGCGAGGTGGAAGACGACGTCGGGCTTGCGGTCCTTGGCCAGGTGGGCAAGTGCCGCCCCGTCGCGGACGTCGAGCTCCGCCAGCTCGGCGCCTGCGGCCAGGGCGTCGTCGAGGTTCTGCCGGCGGCCGGTCGATAGGTCGTCGACCACGGTGACCGAGTCGCCGCGGGCGACCAGGGCGTCGACGAGGTTCGAGCCGATGAAGCCGGCGCCGCCGGTGACCAAAGCGTTCATGCGGCGCGATCCTATGCCGACGGGCCGAGACGACGGCCCGAGCGGCTTTTTCGTCCCGTCGGCGCTACCCGCCGCAGGGATTCGAGAACCGCCGCCGTAGACGTACGGAATGAGCGAGGCGACGCACGAATGGCGCCTGCCGGAGGCAGACAAGCCGCCGCTGGTCAGTGAGTTGGTCGAACGGATCGACGAGGCCGTGGCGATCGCTCGCGCCTCGGAGGCGGCGGTGATGACGGTCGGCGCCGCGGCGCTCGACGCCGCCGAGCAGGCACGCCGCGCCGCGGATCTCGCCGAGCGGGCGAGCACGGGAATGTCCGGGGGCGCTGCTGACTCGGTGGGCTCTGCGGACGGCCGGCCGATGCGCCTTGTCACCGAGGACGATCAGCTTCGGGACTTCGCGACGCGGGCCGACCGGGTCGCCGAGCGTCTGCGCGCGCTGGCCGGTTAGCCGGACGGAATTACCGCTCCCACGTCGATTCGGCCGCTGAGTGTGGAGTTGAGCCGGCTATAGGGGGGTCAAGTCCACA
Organism: Solirubrobacterales bacterium; assembly: GCA_036259555.1. GTDB lineage: Bacteria > Actinomycetota > Thermoleophilia > Solirubrobacterales > 70-9 > VRUE01. Next base: position 16,440 of record DATABM010000100.1, on the reverse strand, counting down.
GTCGGCAGGGGCGCCGATATCCTTGGCCGCCCGCTCAGAAACCCCGACCAGACCAGGAGCCATGGCCGTAGAGACCGCCGCCTACAGCGAGCAGACCGACATCCAGCGCGACATCACCGAGATGGTCCGCCAGTTCGTCGACGAGCAGATCATCCCCAACGCCGAGCACTACGACCACGAGGACTCCTTCCCGGAGCCGATCGTCGAGCAGATGAAGGAGCTCGGTCTGTTCGGGGTGACGATCCCCGAGGAGTACGGCGGCATGGGGCTCGACCTGACGACCTACGCGATGATCGTCGAAGAGCTCTCGCGCGGCTGGATCTCGATCTCCGGCGTCGTCAACACCCACTTCATCGGCTCCTACCTGTTGATGAAGTTCGGCACCGACGAGCAGAAGGACTACTTCCTGCCGAAGATGGCGACGGGCGAGCTGCGCGCCGCCTTCTCGCTGTCCGAGCCCGAGGTCGGCTCCGACGTGCAGGGGATCAAGTCGACCGCCAAGAAGGGGGACGACGGCAACTGGGAGCTGAACGGCCAGAAGATGTGGGTGACCAACGGGCTCGGCTCCGGGGTCGTCTTCGTCTTGATGAAGACGGACCCGAAGGCGGAGCCGGCCTACAAGGGGATGACCTGCTTCATCACCGAGAAGGAGCCCTGGGCGGAAAAGAACGAGGGCGATTTCGCGGGCCTCGACGTCCCGCCGAAAATCAAGAAGATGGGCTACAAGGGCGTCGAGTCGACCGAGCTCGTCTACGACGGCTACCGGTGCCCGCCCGAGCGGGTGCTCGGCGGTGAGGAGGCCGGCGTCGGCCAAGGGTTCGTGCAGATGATGGACGCGCTCGAGGTGGGGCGCGTCAACGTCGCCGCGCGCGGCGTCGGCATCGCGCAGCGCGCCCTAGAGCTCGGCCTCCGCTACAGCCAGGAACGCAAGACCTTCGGCAAGGAGATCGCCAAGCACCAGGCGATCCAGTTCAAGCTCGCCGACATGGCGACCAAGGTCGAGGCCGCCCGCCTGCTCACCCGCAAGGCCGCGCGCCTCAAGGACGCCGGCGAGCGCTCCGACCTCGAGGCCGGGATGGCGAAGCTCTTCGCCTCGGAGACCGGCAAGGAGTGCGTCGAGGAGGCCTTCCGGATCCACGGCGGCTACGGCTACTCGAAGGAGTACGAGGTGGAGCGGCTCTACCGCGACGCGCCGCTGCTGCTGATCGGCGAGGGGACCTCTGAGATCCAGCGCATGGTGATCGGCAAGAAGCTCTTACAGCGGCACAAGATTTAGAAGCACTCCGCCGCGGCCTGTCCTGGCAGGCCTTTCACTTGACTTTTTCCGAAGGCAGCTGCCGGCAGTCCGCGGGCGTGGCCGCGGAAAAAGTACAAGACGTTCCAGGCCTACCGGGATAGGCCTCCCCCTGGTCGGAAGGACCTATCCCGGTTGCGCTGAGGGTTAGTTGGTTGGGCGGCGGGTTAGGAGCCGGTGCCGGTGTCGGTGCCCGGGCCGGTGTTGCTCTCGTCTGCCGCGCCCGTTCGCGTGCCGGTGTCGGTGCCGGTCCGCGTGCGGGTGTCGTTGTCGTTGGTCGTGCCGTTGGTGGAGTTGGCGCCGCTGGTGTCGTTCGTGCCGAGGCGCGTGTGCGTGTCGTTGTCGTTGGTCGTGCCCCGCGTCGAGTTGCCGTTGGCGCTGGTGTCGTTGGTGCCCATGCGCGTGCCGGTGTCGTTGTCGTCGGTGGTGCCGCGGGTCGAGTTGGCACCGCTGGTGTCGTCGGTGGCCAGCAGGTCGCGGTCGTCGTCGTCGCCGCCGCCGCTGCCGGGGCCGCTGCTGTCGTCGTCGCCTCCGCCGGGGCCGCTGTTGCTGCCCTTCGCCACCGCCGCCGGCAGGTCGCCGATCACGCCCGCCGCGTTGGCCGCCCAGAAGAGCGGCACGGCGCCGAGGACGAGCAGCGCCAGAAGCAAGGCGCTCGACTTTCGCAGCGCCGACGCCTCGGCGGGCAGCAGGGCGTCGTCCGCCTGGAGATTCGTGAAGACACGGGCCGCCGGCGAGACGGGTCGCGTCGGGGTGGTTCGCCTTGACATCGCTTTCCCTCCTGGTCGTGACACGGAGAAGCTCTTACCCGTTGGGTTTTGCTGGAACACGGGGACGGACGAAAGATCACGCTCGGAAGCAGCATCCGGCGACCCGCCGGTAGTTCGACACCCATAGGGTGCTCAAGTGCCGGCGGGGTCTAGGCGGGTCGGCACGCTCAGATTCCGACCGGGCCGCCGCGCGTGAGGCGGATCTTGCGGGGCAGATCGGCGAGGAGCGGCTCGAGCCGCTCGACGACCTCCCCGCACGACGGCCGCGCCGCCGGGTCGGGGTCGAGCAGCTCCCCGATCAGCGCGCGCAGCTCGTTGGGGACGCCGTCGGGCAGCGGCAGCGGCGGTTCGACGAGCTGTGGGAAGCGCTCGGGCCCCTCGTCGCCGCCGCCGCGCGGGAACGGCTTCTGGCCGGCGACCGCGTGGAAGAGGGTGGCGCCGAGGCCCCAGGCGTCGGCCGGCGGGCCGATCGGGGCCTGGGCGGAGGAACCGAGGCACTGCTCGGGCGGCATGTAGGGGTCGGTGCCGATCGGTCCCTTGGTCGTTGCCGCCCGCTCGGCGGTGCGCGCGATGCTGAGGTCGATCAACCGCGGCGGAACCCCCATCACGATGTTGTCCGGCTTGACGTCGAGGTGGACGTAGCCGCGGTTAGCCATGTACTGGAGCGCCCCGGCGACGTTGGCGGCGAGCGGCAGCAACTGCGCGAGCGGGATCGCGCCGTCGCGTCGGATCAGCCGTCGCAGCGAGGGGCCCTCGAGGTGCTCGATCAGCACGTGCGGGTGAGGGCCGTCGAGCACCGCGTCGAAGCCGCGCACCAGAGAGGGATGTGCGAGCTCCGACAGCACGCCCCACTCGCGCTCCAGATCGCGCAGCGCCTTCTCGTCGGTGGCCTGGTCGGGCCGCAGGACCTTGGCGACGCCCAGCGCGTAGAGCGAGTCGTCCCAGACCAGACAAACCTCGTAGCGGTTGCCACCGCCCAGCGTCTTGAGCACCGGCCGGCCGGCGCAGATCTCCTCGCCCTCCTGGAAGTCCCAGCTTGCGTAGTCGCCCACAGCGAAAGCGTAGGGGCCGGCGTCGCTCGGTTAGCATCGAGGACCGATGGCGGGCGACACCAAGGCGATGATCGAGACCGCGGTCAAGCGGTTCCAGGCCGAAGTCCCCGCGCTGCAGAAGCTCAAGCTCGTCTTCGGCCTCGAGCTGAGGGGGAGGGGGGACGTCCAGCTCTATCGCATCGAGCTGCCCGGTCCCAAGATCACCAAGGACCTCGCCCAGGACGAGCGGATCCTGGTCCAGATCGACCGCCCCCAGTTCAACGAGCTCGCCGAGCGAGGCACCCTGAAGAGCTACCGCAAGGCCTACGAGACGGGCCACATCAAGACCACGGGCGACTCCAACGTCCGCAAGCTGGTTGCGCAGGTCGTCGAGCGCCAGGAGCAGCGTTTGCGCCTCAAGAAAGCCCACTGAGGGTGCGCGACACCACGGTCGAGTGGGTCCGCGACCCCGAGGGCTTCGCGGCGCTGAAGACCGAGTGGGACCGGTTGCTGCCCGGCGACGCCCGCCCGTTCGACCTCCACTGCTGGTACCTCGCCTGGTGGGAGGCGTTCGGGGCGGGGCGCGAGCCGGCGATCTGCACCGTGCGGCGCGACGGCGACCTGGTCGGGGCGCTGCCGTTGCTCCGCGAGGGCCGGCGGCTGAGCGCGATGGCGAACACGCACTCGCCCGTCTTCAGGCCGCTCGCCCGCGACGAGGCGGCCCGCGAGCAGCTGCTCGGCGCGGTGCTCGCAGAGGGCGCGTCCGAGCTGAGGCTGATCGCGCTGCCCGAGGGCGACCCGTCGCTCGAGCGGCTGCGAGCCGCGGGAGGGGCGCCGATGCAGGCGGCGTTCGAGGCTGGGCAGGTGTCGCCGCTCGTCGAGACGAGCGGCAGCTTCGAGGACTGGCGCAAGCGGAGCAAACCCCGTTGGGGGGCCCCGCTGGAGCGCTTCCGGCGCAAGATGGGCCGCGACTACGAGGCCGTGACCTCGATCGTCGAGGCCCCGGCCGACCTCGACGCCGAGCTGGAGGAGGGGTTCCGCGTCGAGGCCAGCGGCTGGAAGGGCGAGCAGGGCACGGCGATCCTCTCGGCCCCGGAGACGCACGCCTTCTACCTCGCGGTGGCGCGCGCCTTCCACGCCCGCGACGAGCTGCGGCTGAGCCGCATCGTCCTCGACGGCCGCACCGCCGCCTTCGACCTCTGCCTCCTCCACGGTGGCCGGCTCTACCTGCTCAAGACCGGGTTCGACGAGAGCTTCCGGCGTCTCGCGCCCGGCCTCGTCATGCGGCTGTCGATCGTCGAACGATGCTTCGAGCTGGGCCTCGACGCGCACGAGCTGCTCGGCGACGACAGCGAATGGAAGCGCAAGTTCGCCACCGGCGAGCGGCGGCACCTCGAGCTGCGCGCCTACCCGCGCACGCCCCTCGGCTCCCTTCGCCGCGCCTACCGCGGCAGACTGCGACCGCACCTGCGGGACGCCTACCGCAGGCTGCGGGCGCGGCGCAGCTGAGGTCCGCATCCGGCTAGCATCCCGCGCCGCAAACCGAGAGGAGACAGACGCACCGATGAGCGACCAGAAGTACGAGCTGACCACCGACCAGGCCGAGCGCGAGGCGTCCGGCGCCCACAGCTACGGGCGTTACCTCGAGGAGTTCGAGGTGGGTGCCGTCTACAAGCACTGGCCGGCGAAGACCGTGACCGAGGCGGACGACCACCTCTTCTGCCTGATCACGATGAACCACCACCCCCTGCACGTCAACGACGTCTACGCGCGGCAGTCGCAGCAGGGGCGCAACGTGGTCGTCGGGCCGCTCGTCTACTCGCTCGCCCTCGGCATGTCCGTGTCCGACGTCTCCGGCAAGGCGATCGCCAACCTGGCGACCGAAGAGCTCAGCCATCCCAACCCGGTCTTCCACGGCGACACGCTGTTCTGCGAGACCGAGGTCCTCGACGTCAAGCCCTCGCAGTCGAAGCCCGACCGTGGCGTCGTCAAGGTCCACACGCGCGTTCTCAACCAGGACGGCGTGCTCGTCGCCGAGTTCAAGCGCCTGGTGCTGGTGCCGCGGCGCGAGCCGGGCGGGTAGCCGCTTGCTGCGAGACCTCGTCGTCCTCTGCTACCACGGGGTCAGCGAGACCTGGCCGGCCGAGACCTCGGTTCGCCCAGCCGACTTCGAGCGGCAGCTCGACTCCTTCGCCCGGCGCGGCTACCGCGGCGCGACCTTCTCCGACGCGCTGACCGCGCCCGCCGGGGAGCGTGTCGTCGTCGTCACCTTCGACGACGCGCACCGTTCGGTGCTGGAGCTGGCGGCGCCGATCATGTCGCGGCTCGGCCTGCCCGGGACGATCTTCGTGCCGACCGGATACGCCGGCTCCGAGCGGCCGATGGGGTGGGCCGGCTACGACGAATGGCTGGGAACCGAGCACGAGCCGGAGCTGCGCTGTCTCGGCTGGGAGGAGCTGCGCCGGCTTGCCGCCGACGGCTGGGAGATCGGTTCCCACACCCGCTCCCACCCGCGGCTCCCAACCTTGGGGGAGGCGGAGATCGCAAGCGAGCTGAGCGAGTCCAGGCGCGAATGCGAGGCAGAGATCGGCACCGCCTGCGCCTCGGTCGCCTACCCCTACGGGGATTACGACGACCGCGTCGTGCGGCTCGCCGGAGAGGCGGGCTACCGCTTTGGGGCCACCGTGCCGCGCGGCCCGCGTGCCGCGCTGCCGCTGGCCTGGCCCCGGGTCGGCGTCTACCACGGCGAGGGCGCCGGACGGGTTCGCCTGCGCGCCGGCAGCCGCCGCATGCGGACCCCCGGTTGGAGCCGTATTGCACGGGTAATCCGACGGTGACTTGCTGCCGATAGGGCAAGGCATGGCCAGCGACACGTCGAATGAGCGATTCGTGAACGACCGAGAGGGACTGCTCGAGCAGCTGCTGCGAGTCGTTCGCAGGCGGAAGTGGATCGTGCTGCAGGCGGTGGTTGCCGTGCCGCTGCTTGCCTTCGTCTTCTCGATCAGCCAGGAGAAGGAATACACCGCCGAGGCGACCCTTCTCTTCCGCCAGGCGCCCGTGCTCGAAGAAACGTCAACCGTCATCGACCCGAACCGCGTAGCCGCGACGAACGGCGAACTGGTCGGCCTGCCGGTGGTGGCCGAGCGGGCCGCGGAGGAACTGGAGGACGTGCCGGCCGGCGAAGTCCTGGCGAGCGTCACGGTCACCCCAAGCACCGAAGCGGACACGGCGACGATCGAAGCGACTACGCCGGACCCCGAGCGCTCGGCTGCGATCGCCAACGCCTACGGCAACGCCTACATCGACTTCCGCCGCCGCGCCGACCGCGCCCAGGTGCAGGACGCGATCAACCTCGCCGAATCCAGCCTCGCCGAACTGACCCCGGCCGAGGAGGCGGGCGCCGAAGGGGCGGCACTCAACGAACAGCTCGACAAACTCCGCCTGAGCCAGGCTCTGCAGACCGGCGGCGCCGAGCTGGTCCAGACGGCGAGCCCGCCTTCCGACCCGTCCTCGCCCAAGCCGTTGCGAAACACGGTGATCGGATTCGTGCTCGGCCTGCTGCTGGGCCTCTCGCTCGCCGCCCTGCTCGAGCGGATCGACCGCAGGGTGAGGACCAGCGAGGAGATGGAAGACCTCTACAGCCTTCCGGTCCTGGCCCGCATACCGCGCAGCCCCCTGTTGGGCGCCAAGCGGACGCGCTCGCTGGGCACCAGGACCCCCGAGGGCGAGGCCTTCCGGGTGCTGCGCACCAACCTGCGCTTCTTCGACGTGGACCGGGACATGCGCTCGATCCTCATCGTCAGTCCGGAGGAGGGCGACGGCAAGTCGACCGTGGCCCAGGGGCTGGCGACGACCATGGCGGAAATGGGCGACGACGTGGTGCTCGTCGAAACGGACCTGCGCAAGGGGGGTGCGTTCCGCCAGGTCGACGGCCGTCCCGCCGAGGGGCTCTCGAGCGTGCTCGCCGGGACGCCGCTCGAAAAGGTCCTGATAAAGGTCGACGTGCCACTGCCCAACAGCGACGAATCGAGGCTCCTCGCCGTGCTTCCCAGCGGGCCGGCGCCGCCCAACCCCTCCGAGCTCCTGGAGGGCGAGAGGATGCGCGCCGTCCTCGACGAGCTGAGCGAGCACTTCCGCTTCGTCATCCTCGACAGCCCCGCGCTCGGCGCGGTGAGCGACGCCCTCGCCCTCGTTCCCGCCGCGTCGCAGATCGTCGTCGTCGGCGGTCTGGGGAAAACGACTCGCGAGGCGGCGCGAGCGCTGCTCAAGCAGTTCTCCCTACTCAAGCGCCAGCCGATCGGCGTCATCGTCAACTTCGCGGAGCCCGAACGTGCCAAGTATTCGCACTATTACCGGTCCGAGCCGGCCGGCAGCGAAGCACCCAGCTGATCACGTCAAGGTCGCCGGCTTTGCCTTCGGCGTCCTGCTGCTCGAGCTGCTGCTGGCACGGGGCGTGGCGGCTCCGCAGCTCTCGCGCTTCGTGCTGCTCTTCGTCGGCGTGCTCGCGGTCGCCTTCGTCTTCCGCTTCCCGCTGGCGACGGCGCTCGTCCTCCTGGGCCTGACCGACTTCGTCTTCCACCCCAGCTACTTCGCCGCCGCCGTGGGGCCGCTGGAGGTTCGCCCCCACGAGATGGCCCTCGCGGCGCTGCTGCTCCTCGCGCTCCTCGCCCCCCGCCGCCTGACCTGGGGGGGCGTGGCCGGCGCCTCCCTGGCCGCGTTCCTCGCCCTCGTCGCTGCGTCCGGCGGCCTGGCGCTCTGGAGCGGCGAGGCGAGCGCGTCGGACGTGTTCAACTGGGCCCGGCCGCTCGGCTTGCTCACCTTCTTCTACGTCGTCGTACGGCTCTTCCCCGAGGCGCGCGACCGCCGGCTCCTGCTGCTCGGCACGGGCGCCCTCGCCGCGGTGGCCGGAGTCGTCGCGCTCCTCGTCTCGGTCGGCGCCGGCTTCGGCGACTCCCTTCAGGCCGCCGGCGACAACGCCGTCAAGGCGCAGGAAGGCGAGGCGGTCGACCGCGTCCGCCTCGCCGGCCTCTCCGGCGCCTACGCCCTCTTCTGGTACGCGGTGGTCCAGGCGGTCGCCCACCGCGGGCCGCGCCGCCTCGTCTGGGCGGCGATCCTGGTCGGGATATCGCTCAACATCGTCGTCAGCTTCAACCGCAACATGTGGCTCGGAATTGTCCTCGGCTTCGTGCTGATCGCGATCGTCGGCGGCACCGTGGTCCGCACGCGGCTGGCAACCGCGGTGGCGGTGGCCGTCGCGGGCATCGCGCTGCTGGTGCTCTTCGGCTCCTCGACGACGAGCAGTCGGGTCGTGGAGCCCGTGGTCCAGCGCGGCGCGACGATCTTCGATCCCGGCCGCGTGACCCGCGAGGCCTCCTTCCGAGACAGGGCGGAAGAGACGGAGGCGGCGTGGCGGACGGCGCGTCAGAACCTCCTGCTCGGCGTCGGCGTCGGTGCCCCGTTCGGTCTCGTCGTCGTGAACCAGACCGGGCCCCACAGCTTCGAACTGACCCCGCAGCTCTTCCTCCACAACCAGTACCTGTACCTGCTGCTGATCGCCGGCATCCCCGGCCTGCTGGCGTTCGTCGCATTCCTCGGGACGCCGGTCCTGCACGCATTCCGCCGCTCGCCGCGAGATCCGCCGATCGCCGCCTGCGCAGTCGGCATCGCGCTGATCATGATCAGCTCCGTCGTCGCGATCTACTTCACGGTCGAGGACATGACCGCCGTGCTCGGTTTGCTCGCCGGCGTGCTCATCGCCGACGCGGAAGGGCCGGCGGCGGCGGGAGAGCCGTCGGGGCTGACCGCATGACGTCGGGCCCGCGCGGGCGGCGCGTTGTGCTTGCCTGCGACTACTTCCTTCGCTACACGGCGATGCTCGCCGGTGGCCTGGCGAGGAGCGGCGCGGAGGTCCGGCTGCTGAGCAGGTCCCACGACGGCGAGTTCGGCGGCGAGTCCGGCGCCGCGAGGCGGTTCGTGGCGGAAGCAACCGGGCGCAGGGCGGCTCACAGCGCCCTCTCGGGAAGGGTCCGGTCCGCCGCCGGCTGGCGCGGGGCGGCGCGGCTGCGATCGCAGGCGCGAGCGTTTGCGCCCGAGGTCGTCCACCTGCAGGAGTCCATCCTCAACGACCCGCGACTCTTCATCGCCGCACGGGCTCGGCCCGGCCGCTTCGCCCTCACGGTTCACGATCCGGCCAGGCATCCCGGCGACCGCTCCTCGTGGCGGATCGCGCTCTCCAACCGGGCGCTCGTGCGTGCGGCCGGCCTCATCTTCGTCCACGGCGAAGCGCTGCGGGACGAGCTCGTCGAGAGCGTGGGGCCGAGGGCGCCGGTGGTCGTCGTGCCGCACGGGGTCGACGCCGGCTCGGCCGAGCCGCTGCCCCAGCGCCCGGCGCTTCTCTTCTTCGGTCGCCACTCGTATTACAAGGGCCTCGACGTCCTGCTCGACGCGATGGATGCCATCTGGCAGGCGGTGCCGGAGGCGACGCTGACGGTCGCTGGCGAGGGGCCGGTCGAGGAGCACCCCGCGCTCGCCGACCCGCGGGTCGAGGTGCGCGCCGGGCACGTCCCCGAGGCGGACGTGCCGGCCCTGATCGCGGCGGCCCGCTGCGTGGTGCTTCCCTATCGCCAGGCCAGCCAGAGCGGCGTCGGGTCGCTTGCCAAGGCGCATGAGAGGCCGCTGGTGGCGAGCGCCGTGGGCGCCCTGCCGGAGCTGCTCGCCGACGGCTCGGGGTTGCTCGTCCCCCCCGAGGACCCCGCCGCCCTGGCAGAGGCGCTGACCTCGGTCCTGAGCCAGCGGGACCTGGCGGAGCGTCTCGCTCGGGCCGGCGCCGAGAGCGCCGCTCGCGAGAGCAGCTGGGACGCCGTCGCGGCGAAGACGCTGGAAGCCTATGAGCGCTACCTGCTGCCGTGAGGGCGCGAGGCCGCCTCGAAGAGCGCCGCATAGCGCCGCGTCATCTCAGTCGAGTCGAAGGCCCGGGCCCGGGCCCTGCCCGCCTCCGCCATGGCGGCGCGCAGCGGCGGGTCGGCGTGCAGCCTGACCAGGGCGTCGGCGATGGCCCCGGGGTCGCCGGGCGGCACGCAGACGCCGGCATCGCCGAGCGTCTCGGCGACGTCCCCGACGTCAGAGGCGACGACCGGCACGCCGATCGCCATCGCCTCGAGCACGGTCATGGGCATCGCGTCTGCCAGCGAGGGAAGCAGCATCGCGTCGGCCAGGCCGAGGAGCGCCGGCACGTCGTCGCGTTCGCCGACGAAGCGAACCCATTCGCCGCCGCCCAGCTCGGCGGCTCGCGCTTCGACGCCGGGCCTCGTGAACCCGTCGCCGACGAAGACGAGCTGCAGGGCGGGGATCCGCTCCCGGGCGACGGCGACGGCCTCCAGCGCGCCCAGCTGGTTCTTCTCCTCGCGGAAGACGGCGACCTGCATCGCGACGAAGGCGTCGTCTCGAAGGCCGAACGCGGCCCGGTCGAGCCCCGCCGCGGCGGCCTGGCGCAGCCGCTCGAGCGGGATCCCATTGGGGATGTGGACGATCTTCTCCGGCGCAACACCCTCCCTGGTCAGCACTGGGCGCTGCGAGCTGGCGCAGGCGACCGTCGCGAACGTGAAGCGATCGAGCAGGCGGTTGTGCCGGGCGATCCAGCTCCCCCGCGGCGCTCCCCCGCCTGCCACCTGGATCGAGCGGTCGGTGGCATGGTCGGCGACGACGACCGGACGCCGTGCCACGATCGCCGCGATGCGCCCCCACAAGCTCGCGTCCCACATCGTGCACTGCACGACGTCGGCGCGGCGGGCGAGGCGGGCGAGGCGGGGGATCGCCGCGAGGCGGGCGAGTCGCGTCGTGGCGCGCAGGGCGACGAGGCGGACGCCGGCCGCTTCCAGTTGCGCCGGGTCGAGCGACCAGTCGTCCACGCAGCAGATCGTCACCCGGTGTCCCATGCCTGCCAGCTCGCGGGCGAGGTGGGCGAGCTGGATCTCGGCGCCACCGGAGGGGTAGAGGTGGTTGATCACGAGCAGCAGCTCGAGCGGGCGCCGATCCACCGAGGCAGCATAGATTGGGCGACGGCTCGGTAGGCGGACCCGATGCTCTTCAAGAACACCCTCGCCCAATCGGGCAGCATGCTGCTCGGCTACCTGCTCAGCTTCCTGCTGGCGCCGATCATGATCTCGCGGCTCGGCCTGGACACGTTCGGGGTCTGGGCCGTCACCGGAGCCGTCGCGACGTACGCGGGGCTGCTCGACCTCGGCATCGGCCGCTCCCTGGCCCGCTTCGTCGCCGTCTTCGACGCCGAGGGCGACGACGAGAAGATCCGCCAGTGCGTCGGCCTCGGCCTGCTGGCGGTGACCGCGGTCGGCGCGGCGGCATCGCTGGGCGCGGCGCTCGCGGCGCCCTTCCTCAGCGACAGCCTCGGGGTGCTCTCGACCGCCGACATGCGGGCGGTGGTGGTGGCCGCCGTCGCGATCTGGACCCTGAACGGCTACCAGGACGTGCTCAACGTCGTCGGCCTAGGCAAGCGCCGCATGGTGCCGCCGAACGTCGCCGACGCGATCAGCGTCAGCGTCAACTTCGCCTTCAGCATCACGGCCCTGATGCTGAGCACGAGCCTCGTCGTCTACGCGGTCGCCAACGCGGCTGCAGCGCTGGTCGCCGTCGTCCCGGCGTTCTTCGCCATGCGCCATCTCTGGGCGTCGCCGTACGCGGCGGTCCCTGACCGCGCGCTAATCAGGGAGGTCGTCGCCTTCAGCGTCAAGAACCAGGTCGGCTGGATCGCCGACCTGGTCAACTTCCAGACCGACAAAGTGATCATCGCCCTCGTCGTCGACATCCGCGCCGCGGCGGTGTACGAGATCGCCTCGCGCGTCGTGATGGCGGTCCGCAGCGCCGCCATCCTGACGGTCTCGGCGATCATCCCGACCGCGGCGGCGAGGATCGTCGAGGAGGGCAGGGAGGTGATCGGCGAGATGTACCGCCGTTACCTGCTGCGCAGCTGCGCGATCGCCTTCCCGCTGTTCATGCTCGCCTCGCTCACCGCGCCCTTCCTCCTCGTCGCCTGGCTCGGCGACGCCCCCGGCGACTCCGAGCTGCTCGTCCCCTTCCTGACGCTTGCCTATATGGCGAACATCACCACCGGCGCGGGGTCGACGATCGCGATCGCCGCCGGCCACCCCGGGATGGTGTCGCTCAACTCGATCCTGATCGCGGCCCTGAACGTCGCCTTCACGCTTGCGCTGGCGCCCTTCTTCGGCGTCTGGGGGGTGGTCGGCGGCACCTTCCTCGCCCTCCTCGTCGGCAGCCTGCGCTTCAGCGAGCGCTTCCTCTCGCGCTTCGGGCTTCCGGCGCGCGACTTCGCGGCGGGCGCCGCGCCCACGGCGCTGCTCGCCGTCGGCCTGGCGCTTCCCTTCGCGCTGCCCGCGGTGCTGATCGGCGACCCAGCAGGCCGGCTTCCCGCCGCGGCGCTGCTCGGCCTGACCGCACTCGGCTACGGCCTCGTCTACTGGCTCGCGGCGAGCCGGCTCGACTACCTGCCCGAGCAGCTGCGCTTCCCGCGCCTGCGCCGGGCCGCTTCGACCGGGGCGGCGCCGTGACCCCGCGGATCAGCGTCGTCACCTCGACCTACCAGCGCGTCGCCGAGCTGCCGCGGCTCTACGAGAGCCTGCTGGCTCAGACGTGGGAGGACTTCGAGTGGGTCCTGATCGACGACGGATCCTCGGACGGCACGGGCGACCTGGTTCGCGAGTGGGCGCGGAGCGCCCCCTTTCCGATCGAGTACCACTGGCAGGAGAACCGCGGGATGGGCATCGGCCGCAACCGCGGGATCGAACGGGCTCGCGGCGAGTTCTGCGCTTTGATCGACTCCGACGACTGGTACAGACCCGAGGCGCTCGAGCGGATGGTGGCGCACTGGGAGGCTATTCCCGGGGAGCGGCGGGGCGACTTCGCCAACGTCGAGGGGCTGCGGGTCGACGCTCACGGCGAGCTGGTCGGCGACCGCTTCCCCTCCGACGTCTTCGATTCCAACGTCTTCGAGCTCGAGGCGGTGCACGGGGTGGAGGGGGACAAGATCGGCATGTACCGCCGCGACGTCCTCTTGCGCTTTCCGTTCCCGGAGGACCTCGGCTGGCACGTCACCCCGGCGGTCGTCTGGAATCGGATCGCGGCCCGTTACTCGTCGCGCTTCGTCAACGAGATCTGGGCCGGTACGGGCTATGAGCAGGGGGGGCTCAGCACCCGCGAGACGGAGCTTCGCCTTCGCTACCCCGATGCGCAGCTCCTCTACTGGTCCGAGTTCGCGGCGATGCCCCGGCCGATGCGACGCTCGGCTCGACTGCGGGCGAACGCCAACCGCGTCCGCTACTCGCTGCTGACCGGTGCGGGCCTGCGGGGCGGCCTGGCGGCCTGCCCGCACGCCGGCTGGAAGCTCGCCGCCGCCCCGCTGGGCACGCTGCTCTGCCTGCGCGACCGCCGACGCATGCGGACGATCGCCCAGGGGGAGGACTAGTGGAGGCGATCCTGGCAAGCGCCGGCCCGGAGTCGCTCGACGCGGCGACCGTGGATCGCTGGCGCGAGCTGGCGGAGCTCCGCGAGAACCCCTTCCTGACTCCGGAGTGGTGCTCGGCGTGGCTCGAGACGCATCCGGGCGAGGATCCCTTCCTGGTCCTCTGGACGCCCGGGGGGGAGCTGCGTGGAGTGCTCCCTCTCGTCGCGGTGCGTCGCGGTGGGGTGCGGCTGCTGCGCTTCGCCGGCGCCCGTCGCGGCGACTGGTTCGAGCCGGCGTGCCGCCGCGACGACGAGCCGGCGATGGCCGCCGCCTGCGCGGAGCTGCTCGCCACCGAGCGCCGCCGCTGGCAGCTGCTGCGCCTGGACCGGATCGACCGGGCCAGCGTCTGGCCCGAGGCGCTGTGGGGGGCGGGGGAGACGCTGGCGCCGGCGCGACCGCGGCGCACCGACGTGCTGCCGTTCATCTCCTTCGGAGATGACGGCTGGGACGCCTACCTGGCCGGGCGGAGCCGCAACTTCCGCAGCCAGCTTGGCCGGCGCCGGCGCAAGCTGGAGCGCGAGCACGGGCTCGACTTCCGGCTCACCGAGGACCAGGCGGCGCTGGAGGCGGACTTCGACGTCTTCCTCGCCCTGCACGAGGAGCGCTGGAGCAGGCGCGGTGGCTCCTCCTCCGGAGCCGAGGACGCCAAGCGGTTCCAGCGTCGCTTCGCCGCCGAAGCGCTGCGGCGCGGCTGGCTGCGGCTCTGGATCGCGGAAGCCGACGGCGCCCCCGCCGCGGCCTGGTACGGGTGGCGGGTCGGCGGCCGCTACTGCTACGCGCTCTCTGGCCTCGCCGAGCGCTTCGAGCCGCTCGGCCTCGGCACCGTCCTGCTCGCCCACACGATCGAGCGCGCCGCGGCCGAGGGCGCGTCCGTCTACGACCTGATGTGGGGGGACGAGAAATACAAGCGCCGCTTCGAGACGGGCCGCCGCGAGGCCGCGACCTGGGTCCTCGGCCGCCGTCGCCACCCGGCGCGCTTCGCCGCCGCGGCTCGGACGCGCCTCGAGGCCGGTGCGAGGAGCCTGCGTGGAGGTTGAGTCGCTCGGCGTGGTCGTGCTCGCCTACGGCGGCGGCCGGCAGCACGAGGGGCTGCTCGAGGGGCTGCTGGCCGAAGGGGTGTCGCCGGCCGCCCTGCTGGTCGTCCACAACCCTGCGGCGCCGGGAGAATCCGCGCCGCCCCTGCCGGCCGGCGTCGAGCTGCTCGAGACCGGGCGCAACCTCGGCTACGCGGGGGGCATGAACCGTGGGATCGCCCACATGCGGGAGCGGGGCGCCGATCCCGTGCTGCTCCTCACCCACGACGCGCGCCTGCGACCGGGCGCCCTGGCGGCGCTGCTGGAGGCGGCCCGGCGTCGGCCCGAGTACGGCGTCCTGGCGCCGGCGCTCGTATTCACAGGCAGCGACGAGCCCTTCTCCTACGGAGGCGTCACGCGGGGCACCGGGACCAACAAGCACGTCGGCGAGCGGCCCGCCGCCGACGGCGTCTTCGCCTGCGACTGGGTGGACGGCGGCACGATGCTGATCCGGAAGGCCACGCTGGAGCGCGCCGGCGGCTTCGACGAGCGCTTCTGGGGCTACTGCGAGGAGGCCGACCTCTGCCTCCGGGTGCGTCGCTCCGGCGCCGCGGTCGGGGTAGTGCTCGACGCGGTCGCCGAGCAGGCGCCGGGCGGCGCCAAGCGGCCCGGGCCGTGGGCCTACCTGCTGATCCGAAACCAGACCGAGTACGCGCGCCGGGCCGTTGGCCTACGGGGGGTCGCGGTCGTCACCGCGCGGACGATCTGGCTGGTCGCCTTCCAGCTGGCGCGGGCGCTGGCGCGGGGGGTGGGCCTGCGGCCTGGAGGAGCCGCAGAGCCCTGGGCCGTCGCCGTCGGGACCGCACGCGGCACGCTCGACTGGTTCCGCAGTCGCTGGGGACCGCCGCCTGCCGATCTGCCCGGCATGGGAGACGTGGGCAATGCCTGACCGGCCGCGCGTCCTGCAGATGGGCCCGGACCCGGCGATAGGCGGCGGCATGGCGGCGGCGCTGCGGGCCCTGCTCGAGTCGCCTCTCGCGGACCGCTACCGGCTCGACGTCGTCTCGACCTACCGCGACGCCCGGCCGCTGCCGCGGCTGCTCGTCTACCTGCGCGCGCTGCTCCGTCTGGCGGGTTGGGCCCTGTTGGGCCGCGGGCGGCTGGTGCATGTGCATGCGACCGTGCGGGGAAGCATGTACCGCAAGTCGGTCTGCGTCCTGCTGGCCAAGGCGCTGCGGCGACGGGTCGTCCTGCACGTTCACTCCGGCGCCGGCGACATCGCCGCCTTCCGCGCCGGCCTGGGCACCCTGTCGCTGGCGCTGTTCCAGGCCGCCTTCCGGGCCGCCGACGCGGTATTGGCGGTCTCGGTCCGGAGCGCGGCGGCGCTGGTCGACGCGTACGGCATCGCGGCACCGGAGGCGGTTCCCAACGCAGCGCCGCCCGTGCGACGCGTCGAGCGCAGCGAGCCGCGCGAGGGCCGTCTGGAGGTTGCCTATCTCGGCGGTTTCGCCAACCCGGCGAAGGGGGGAGACGTGTTGCTCGCCGCGCTGGAGCTGGCCCTGCCCCGGACCCCCGGAATGGTCGTGCAGATGGCGGGTCCCGGCGAGTTGCCCCGGCCGGGCACGGACCTGGTCGCGCGCTACGCGTCGCTCTCCTGGCTCGGTTGGCTGGAGATGCTCGACCGCGACCGGTTGCTGGCCGCGAGCCGTGTCCTGGTCCTGCCCTCCCGCTCGGAGGGCTCTCCGATGGCTCTGCTCGAGGCGATGTCCTTTGGCCTGGCCGTCGTCGCCGCCGACGT